>JAYVFS010000040.1:0-53039 GCA_043772905.1 Saprospiraceae bacterium
ATTCTTTGGGTCATTCACTTTGTTCAAAACATGCCATGCTATGGTCATTGCCATAACGAGTGTTTTGCCCGTCCCCGTTGCCATTTTGCAACACAAGCGTTGCCATGCACCACCGTCACTTGGCAATTTGTCGCGGTATTGTGTGCCTTCTGGTGTTTCGGTCAAGTAAATCAACGTTTCTATTGCCTCAATTTGGCAAAAGAAAAACTGTGTGGTATCACCTCTTTGGTCTCGTTGTGTCCAATGTGATAGCAGTCGCTTCGTTGTGGCGGTTGTAAAAGGATACCCCGCTTTACGCCATTGCTCAACACGTTCACGAAGTGGATTGACAAACGCCAATTCTTTAAAAGTCCCTAAACCTAATTTAGTGAGTTCTTTTGTGGCTATCGTATAACCTGCTTTTCGCCTCCCTTCAAGTCGTGTGTATTGGTGCAAACCTGTATTCTCCCAATGCAATGAAGGCGGGTAATATGGATTATTGCAAATTAATTTATCTATTTTGGACATGGTTTGTTGATTTTAAGTCATTTTATCTCAAAAAAATCCGCCACCGCAAATCCCAAAGGGATTAAACGTGAATAACCCCGAATACCATTCGGGGAAATGCAGGGACGGTCACCAGTTCTCCATAAATCCCGAAGGGATTGAACTACAATGTAAAGTTGAATCCCTTCGGGATTTTTATTCATACATCTCTATCTTTTTCCTCCGATTGCATCGGGGGCTATTCGTGTTGAATCCTTTGGGGATTTTTAGATGTGCTTACAACGTTAGGATTCGCATACTTTCGACGCCGCGTTTATCTATCAGTTTTACAGCTACTTGATGGTGTTCACCGACGTCAAAAGGTAAGGACATTGTACCACGATACGCTTCTATCAATTCATTATCTATCTCTGCTGCGAGGGTTTTGCCGAGACTTGCCCAACCGCTTTTGGCATCTGCCATCGGAAAGAACACTTGCGTAGGGTGCAAATAACGGTTGTTGTAGTCGGTGTCCAAAAGCCACATCGCTATATCGCCTTTGCCGCCGCTTTCCATCGCTTGTGTTGCCACATTGTAGTAATCAAAGCCGCGGACTTCGATTGTCCACTTGCCTTTGTCAGACCCCTCAGTAATTTTGAGTGCTTTAACATCGGGTTGTCCTATCAGCCAGAAGCTATCGCCTTTTTGTTTCTTTTTCAAATCCTCAACCAACAAGTCTGTATCAATTTGCGCAAGCAAAATATCAACATTTTTCCATTGGCTTTTCTCAACATATTCGTGTACACCCGCATCGAATTGATATGCTAAAAACAAAACCTTTTGAACCTTTGGACGCAACATAAAAGCTTGTCCCATCGCCCTATCAAGCGTTGTTTTGTCCATCGGTGTATATTCATTGCCAAATATCACAGCATACTGAGGGGGGGCAATATCTTTTTGCTCTCCCCCTTCGGGGGGCGGGGGGATTCGTTCATCCATACGAGCGTGGACGGTGGAAGCGTTTAAGTCGTTTTCGCCACCCGATGTTGCCAACAGTTCGAGGTTTTGGAAATAAATCCGTTGTCCCGATTTACCACGCACACCTTTGGTCATCAGTTCATCTACGAGACGTTCTAATTTAGTGGTCGCGGCACTAACATATAGTGTAGCACTTTCGGCAAGTTGTTGGTCATGCCCTATTTCGTCGGGGCTGACTGCCGTTATCGCACTCGGCACAGCCTCAACCGTGAAAGGCGAACACACACGCATACGTTTTTTGTCAATCAGTGGCTTGTCGTACAAGGTTTCCATCGGTTCGGGTTCGTTGTTGGCGATGCTTTTGAGGGTGATGTGTTTCACTTGTTCATACACAAAGCCGCCGCCGACCCCCTCAGTATCGGAGCGCAAACGATAGTATGGAAACGCCGCCGTCATCAGTCGTTGCTTCGCTAAGGCAACGGCTACTCGGCTTGTATCGCACGTTATCCACCGTCTGCCCCATTGTTCCGCTACATAAGCGGTTGTGCCACTGCCGCAGGTAATGTCTAATACGAGGTCGCTTGGGTCGGTGGTCATTAGAAGGCATCTTGCAATGACTTTTGAACCTGTTTGTACGACATAAACTTTATCATCGGTAAAATTACCCGTTGCTGTATCATCCCAAAAATTCGTATAAGTTTTACAAGGGAAATCATCAGCATAACGAACATATCTGATACTATTCTTAGCAACATGAATTCTTCCTTTTTCTCCTAAGTTTTTTAAACCTTCTATTGAAGTTTTCCAATGTTGTCCATTACCAGATACGTATTTTTTGCCGCTGTATTCAAACACTTGCGGAGAATTTGTATCTCCTTGAGAAATCAAACTTGTTGGTTGATATAATTTTGCATCCAAAGGGATAGCTATTTCTCCTCTAAGTTCCTCAGCTGTCAATCCACGGTATTCTCCATTAGGAAACATTAACCAACGATAACCACCAGTAATGTCTGTATCTTTTGACCTAAACAGTTGATTATACTTTACTTTCTTATTATCTTTTGCATACCATAAAAGATAATCTCCATTGCGTGGTAAGTTTGAACTTTCAAAACCACTTGTTGTTACGTAGCTAATCATACTCACAAAATTCTCCGCCTCAAACACATCATCCAGAATCAGCCGCACTCGATGCACATTCTCATCCGAAATCTGCACGAAGATAGACCCACTCTCTGCGAGTAAATCCTTCGCCAAAAGCAAACGGTCGCGCAGATAGGTGAGATACGAATGAATACCAACTTGCCAGGTATCGCGGAAAGCTTTAATCATTTCGGGTTCTGTACTGAGGGATTCATCATTGCCGTCTTTGACATCGCGTTTGTCGGTAAATGGCTGAAAATTCGATTGGTATTTGATGCCATACGGCGGGTCAAAGTAAATCATTTGCACCGCACCAGCCATTGCCTCCTTTTCAATGAGTGAATTCATAACGAGCAACGAATCCCCAGCGACCAAGCGGTTTTGCCACCCTTGCCGATGTTTATAAAACTCTAAGGCTTCACCCAAAGGCATTTCAGGCGGCGCAAACAAATTACCTTGCGGCGCAAACCCCTTTTTGCGAACAGCTTTCATCACACGGCGTGGGTCAATGACTTCGTGCGTATGCAGACTGACTGTTGGTACATCAAATGCCGTGCGTTCCGCTTTACCTGCCCATTGCAAAGACGGGTCAATGTGTGGGTCGTATTGATAGGTTTTAGGTGTACCAATCGGCGATTCTGCTTCATCCACGAGACCGATTGGCGGATTATTGAGCCGTGAAGCAGAGCGGTGGTCATTTTGCTCAACACTTACTGAGGGGGGCGTTTGTTTCGTATTCTTTTTTGCCATTGATTTTGGGTATTGGATATATTTATGAAGAACAAATGTAGAAAAAAAAGATACACAAAGGCTATCAGAACATGAAAATCATTGTAAATAATGTATATGTCTCGACGACTTAGTAACAATCCGTTTCATATACAATATCAAGTCGTAAAAATTCTTCACAAGAATGTGGATGAAATCATAAAATCATTAAACGCAGACAGCCATTCGTTGACTCCGTTCACCGTTTCGATGAACAGTTGCAACAACTTATTAAAAAACCTACGATGAAATCGGAGAGATGCGTAATAGGCATATACGCATAAATCCCGAAGGGATTAAACATGAATAGCCACCGATGCAATCGACGGAATATGTGATAGCAGATGCGTTCAAATCCTGAAAGGATTAAACATGAATAGCCGCCGATGAAATCGACGGAATATGTGATAGCAGATGCGTTCAAATCCTGAAAGGATTGAACCGACCATTACAGTTCAATCCTTTCAGGATTTGTTAAACATCTGCTACCTTATCCCACCGATTGCATCGGTGGCTATTCATGTTGAATCCCTTCGGGATTTTTATACATCCCTATCCTTTTCCACCGATTGCATCGGCGGCTATTCGTGTTTAATCCCTTCGGGATTTATGTTGATAGATGTGTTATTTTCTAATCAAGGTATTTTTCTTCGAAGACGATGTTATGTTCTGTCAACAATTCAATCAATTCTTCTCGAAATGTCTTTTTCTTGTGGTGTATTTCTTGATTTTTCACGTATTCAATCAATCTGTCTTTCGCCTTGATGTCATAAGTAAAAGCGGAATAGCCGTCTTGCCAACCACCGAATTGAGGAAAGAGGCGTTTTTCTTTGATGAAACTCGTACTCCCGAGCTTGAGGTCTTTGACCAAATCAGCCAAAGCTACTGAGGGGTGGATGTGCGTGACGATGTGGATGTGGTCTTCAACGCCGTTGACGCGATAGAGATGACAACCTTTGTTCTTTAAAATGCCCCAAATGTCAGCAAATAGGTCACGCCGATGTTCTTTGAGCAACGTGCGTTCGCGGTGTTTTGTGCTGTACACGATTTGATACAGCAGCTGTGTGTAAGTACTCATTGATGTTTGTTTTATAAGTTTTCTAATACATAACAACGTCCTGTTGCTACTAAAACGTTGCAATATAAAACGCACGCGCAACATCAGGTCAAAATAACGCATAAAATTGTAAAAAAAAATCTGCACCAAACCGATTTCAAGCCCCCCCAAAAGTCCGAAGGACTTAAACACGAATAGCCACCGATGCAATCGGAAATAGTTAGGCGTATGTATAAAAAATCCCAAAGGGATTGAACATGAATAGCCGCCGATGCAATCGGTGGATGTATGGTAGCAGATGCGTATAAATCCCGAAGGGATTGAACATGAATAGCCGCCGATGCAATCGGTGGATGTATGGTAGCAGATGCGTATAAATCCCGAAGGGATTGAACTTTCAATTAAGGTTTAATCCCTTCGGGATTTTATGGTTTGTAGTTGTTCTTTTTTTCCATTTTTCCACGAATTTCATTCGTGGCTATTCATGTTGAATCCCTTCGGGATTTATTTTGTTGCTGCCACTCACCATTTCGGTGAACAGTCGCAACAACTTATTGAAGGTATTCACCATTCCGTTGAGTACGGACACCATTTTATTGAACAATTTCAACAACTTGTTGAATATATTCACCATTTCGTTGAATGCAATCACCATTTCAGTGAACAGTTGCAACAACTTGTTAAAAGTATTCACCATTTCGTTGAATGCAATCACCATTTCAGTGAACAGTTGCAACAACTTGTTGAATCTATTCACCATTTCGTTGAATAAGAACAGCAATTGGGTAAGTAAAGACACCGTTTTAGTGCATCTGAACAGCAAAACAATGATACAAACAGTGACGGCGTGACTTGAAGCCAAGCTAAGCATACGTATCGGATACCTCAAAGGTATCCGATACGTAAATGTCTTGCAAAAGCCCTCAATAAACCCGCCCAATCAAAGGATGTTCCACAATCCGCCGCTTCATTTCCAACGGGTCAATCGTACTTTGTTTGGCATAAATGATTTTACCATTCGGCTCAATCAACAAAGTATAAGGCAGCGCCCCTTGCCAATTGGGGTCAATGAGTTCGATGAGTTTGTAGGAATCATCTGAATTAAAAATATAGTTTTTTGCAGACAATTGCAGACCCGTCAGTGTTTTTAAGGCGCGGTCTTTCTTCTCTGGCTTATCGGCACTGATGGTGATGAGTTCGAAATCACGACGGCGATACATGTGGTTAATGGCATTAAAATCAGGCAGTTCCGTCACACAAGGACCACACCAAGTTGCCCAAATATTGACGAGGCGCAACTTATCCGTTTTGTTCGCCAACAATGTTTTGATGCCTGCTTCGTCAATGATGTCAAGGGTCACGGCTTCCTTTGCCCATTCTTCTTTTTCCTGATTCGTCAAAACCTTCTTCTCTGCCCATTTGATGGAGCAACCAAATGTCTTTGTGGTCGGCACAGCGACCGTTTTGTTGGCGAGTAAGTCTTCGATGGCGTTACGTGTATCGTGGTTTTTAGGCGTTTTCTTCGGGTTTTCAACATCGTCAATTCTGCCCGAATACTGCAATAGACGTTGCGCATCGAATATAAAAACGTGTGGCGTTGCGGCAGGGCCATACTTCAAAGACACCCCCTCAGTATCGCCATCATAGAGATACGGAAAATTGAAATATTGGTCTTTTGCCCGCGTTTGCATGTCTGCATAAGAGTCGCCTAAGTCCGTATAACCCATTTCATCTAAGCGGACACTCGTTGGGTCATTGGGCGATATGGCAACTATTTGCACCTTTTTATTGGCATAATCCACGACCAATTGTTTCAGTCTTTCTTCATAAGCCTGTGCTGTCGGGCAATGATTGCAGGTAAATACAATCACCAATACCTTAGCATCGGAAAAGGAAGCGAGGGAATACATCTTTCCATCTGTTCCTTTGAGATTAAAATCGGGTGCTTTTTCACCAATTTTTAAAGAAACAGGTCCTGCTTTCAAGGCAAAACTCATTAAAACGAAGAGCAGTAGGAGGGCGTTTAGATTTTTCATAATGACATTGTTTTATGATTTGCGAGAGATAGGATAAAGGAACATTCGGCAAACGTTCCATTCTTTGAATTTGTCGCAAGATAAAACTATTCAGTCAATACTGAGGGGTGTCATTATTGTTTTTGTTTTGCCAACGATTGAGGGGGCAATAAGTTGAAAAAGCAGGATTAAAAGGCTTCACGTTTGTATAAAAGAAGACGTGCTGAAGAGACATTTCTCCATCAGCACGTCAACGTATTGAAAGAACTCAACTGTTACCGTTAGTTTAAACAGCAACATTGAGCGTTCAACATTTTACTTGCTCACAGCTTTTTTAGCTTTTTTGCTGTATTGTTTAGCTTTTTTCTTAGCACCAGTCGCAGCTACAGCTTTGTCAGCAGCAGGTTTCGCAGCGGCAGCAGCAGGTTTCGCAGCAGCAGGTTTCGCAGCAGCAGCAGCAGGTTTCGCAGCGGCAACAGCAGGTTTCGCAGCGGCAACAGCAGGTTTAGCGGTAGCAGCAGCAGGTTTTGCAGTAGGCGCATTTTGAGCGAAAGAGTTTGCAGAGAAAGCTGTCATCAATGCAGCAGCAATAACTAATTTTTTCATTGTTTTACGATTTTTTAAAATTAATAAATTATTATGATAAAGAAAAAATAAACGATTTTTTGGCGCACATTGAACGATACCGATTATATCTAAAATACTGCGAATCAACAACTTAATCACTTTGACAATGAGTCAAGTAAAGACTTAAAAAAAGCCATAAAAACCTCTTTTTTTCAGTATTTGATATAACGAAAGCGTTTTCTAAACGATGTTAGAAAAATGTGCGAGAACGGAAATTATGTAGAAAAGAGAGATTCAACAATCGAGTTTCAACTGATTGTAAAGTAAGAAGAGCTTTTGCTTAGGAAAAGTTGGGGTATCGAATAAGACCGCAGTTGGTTTTGTTTGGCGACCAATATGAGAAATAGTTGGAAGGCTTGGCGAATAATAAGTATGTTCTATTGGGTTTGACACCTTGTTATCATCGTCTATCTCGCTTTCATCCGTGTTTTCAGCAAAAATATCTGAATAATAGTGTACACCTCCATCTTGGTTGTTGTCCGCAGAAAGTGAACAGACCCCCTCAGTATTTAATGGCTGTAAAGCTGCATGAGCAGGCAGAAATTGAGCCAATAATAGGTGTATGAATAAGACGATATACATTAGGCTTGTACGCTTTTTAATTTAGCAAGGCGAAGGTAAACGGTTCTCCATAAACTTAGTTTTATTTAACAAAAATTTTATAAAAATCTCAAAAGTAAAGATTCAATTTCAATTTTACAAACAAGCCCCCCCTCAGTATTTCAACCCCAAACTGACATTTCGTCAGTCCCAAAACACCCAAACCGACATATTTTCCTTTGAAAAAAAGAATAAAATGACAAAAACTGTCATAATGCCTCTTTTCATAGCATGGCACTTACTTTGCAGATGAGAAGGTGTTTTCAGAACAGAAAAATATTATTTCAATAAAAAAATAACTAATAACTAAATAACGAATTAAAGTTATGGGCAAAATTATAGGTATAGACTTAGGAACAACCAACTCATGTGTTGCCGTTATGGAAGGCAACGAACCTGTTGTTATCGCAAACGAGGAAGGACGTAGAACGACCCCCTCAGTTGTAGCGTTCATGCCGAATGGCGAACGCAAAATTGGCGACCCTGCGAAACGTCAAGCTATCACGAATCCGACAAAAACAGTTGCGTCAATCAAACGCTTCATGGGTCAACGCTATAGCGAAGTACAAAGCCACCACGAAATTGAGCGCGCGGCTTATAAAATTATCCGTGGCGACAATGATACACTGCGTGTGGCTATTGATGATCGCAACTTTACGGCACAAGAAATCAGTGCAATGGTATTGCAGAAAATGAAAAAAGTTGCTGAAGACTTTTTGGGACAAGGCATAACAGAAGCCGTTATTACGGTTCCTGCTTATTTCAATGACTCACAACGTCAGGCAACCAAAGAAGCTGGTGAAATCGCTGGTTTGACCGTTAGACGTATCATCAACGAGCCGACGGCTGCTGCCCTTGCTTATGGCATGGACAAACGTAGCCGCGATATGAAAATCGCTGTTTATGACTTAGGTGGCGGTACTTTCGATATTTCTGTCCTTGAACTGGGCGGTGGCGTTTTTGAAGTAAAATCAACCAATGGCGATACGCATTTGGGTGGTGACGACTTCGACCACGTTATTATTGACTGGTTGGCAGCAGAATTCAAATCACAAGAAGCAATTGACTTGAAAAAAGACCCAATGGCTTTGCAACGTTTGAAAGATGCGGCTGAAAAAGCTAAAATCGAGTTGTCGTCTTCCCAAGAAACCGAAATCAACTTGCCTTATATCACGGCTGTTGACGGTGTGCCAAAACATTTGGTGACGAAATTGACACGTGCAAAATTCGAGCAATTGGCGGATACATTGGTACAACGCACCCTTGAGCCTTGCCGTTTGGCATTGAAAGATGCAGGTTTGAAAGCAAGTGATATTGATGAAATTATCCTTGTCGGTGGTTCAACACGTATCCCGAAAATTCAAGAAGTGGTTGAGTCATTTTTTGGCAAAAAACCCAATAAAAGTGTCAATCCTGATGAAGTTGTAGCGATTGGTGCTGCTATTCAAGGCGGCGTTTTGACAGGTGAAGTGAAAGATGTATTGCTTTTGGACGTTACGCCATTGTCTTTAGGTATTGAAGTGATGGGTGGTATGTATGACGTTGTTATTGAATCAAATACAACGATTCCGTCTAAAAAATCAAAAGTTTATTCGACGGCTGCGGACAATCAACCATCGGTTGAAATCCATGTATTGCAAGGTGAACGCCCGATGGCACGCGACAATCGTCCGATTGGTCGTTTCGTCCTCGACGGTATTCCACCTTCACCACGTGGTGTGCCACAAGTAGAAGTGACTTTTGACATTGACGCAAACGGTATCATCAACGTTACGGCACAAGACAAAGGGACAGGCAAACAACAAACAGTACGTATCGAAGCAGGCACAGGATTGTCGAAAGAAGAAATCGCACGTATGAAGCAAGAAGCAGAAGTCAACGCTGACGCTGACCGCAAAGCACGTGAAACGGCAGAGAAATTGAATCAAGCAGACAGCCTTGTTTTCCAAACGGAAAAACAATTGGTTGAATACGGTGATAAAATTCCTGCGGAGAAAAAAGGTGCTATCGAAACGGCAGTGGCTGACCTTAAAACGGCGCTTCAAGCACAAGACGAAGCAGGTATTGATACGGCTATGGCTGCTTTGAATGCCGCATGGCAATCAGCAAGTCAAGACATGTATAATGCGACTCAACAATCAGATGCAGCGCAAAACGGTGCAAATACTGAGGGGTCGTCTGATACAGGTGCAGGCACCGACAGCACCGTCGAAGATGCGACTTACGAAGAAGTGAAATAGTGATTGGTGATTGGTTTAGTTACGACTAATAACCAATCAACCAATGACCAATAACGAATAAAGCCTCCGATACAGATTGTATCGGAGGCTTTTTCATGTCCATTAACGACTGTAAGAACTTAGCGATTGATGCGTTTCATTAATCAATTTAAAAGACAAAGTGGTTTTTTGATGCTCTATTATCATAATTAAGAGATTATAGTTCTATATTGAGTAGTAACGGAATATAGTTTTAATATCTATCAAAAAACATATTGTTATTTCGATTATGGCATTTTCTAAATCCAAAATCATGTTAAATAATTTTAGGTTCAGCGAAAATTCACTAATTTCACGTTTGCAAGAAATTTTATTTTTGAACTAACGCACAAAGAGTATGAAATTAACATTACTTAAACAAACCTTGAAACGACTTTTCGTCTTTTCGACCCTTTTACTCATTTCTCAACTCGCTGTTTCACAAACAGTTATCAAAGGAAAAATCATTGATGCAGGTACAGGCGAGGATTTAGTGGGCGCAACCGTTGTTATCAAAGGAACGACGATTGGCGCACAAACCGATTTTGATGGATTATTTCAATTCACAGCAGCCCAAAAACCGCCATTTACGCTTCAAATTTCTTTCATCGGTTACGAAAACCTTGAATTACCCGTTACGGATGAAACGAAGTACCCCCTCAATCTCAAACTCGGAAATGAGACAAAGACATTAGATGCTGTCATTATAAAAGGGCCAAAAATTAGTGAAAAAACACAAAAATCACCTTTGACAGTTGAGACTTTGGAAGGCAGAGGCATCAAAGAAATTGCTGCACCCAGTTTATATCAAGCCTTGAGCAATGCGAAAGGGGTAGATATGACAACTGCCAGTATTGGTTATACCATTATCAATACACGGGGATTTAACTCTACAAGCCCTGTTCGTTCACTTCAAATTATTGATGGTGTGGACAATCAAGCACCTGGCTTGAATTTTTCGCTCGGAAATTTTTTAGGGTCATCAGAATTAGATGTACAGAAAGTTGACTTGGTCGTTGGCGCAAGCTCTGCTTATTTTGGACCCAATGCTTTCAATGGTGTTATTTCATTAGAAACTAAAAACCCTTTTTTCCATCGTGGCTTATCAGGTTCGGTCAAAGTTGGTGAACGCAATCTCGTCGAAGCATCTTTCCGATTCGCTGAATCTTACAAGAATAAAGAAGGGAATCCTTGGATGGCATTCAAACTTAACGGTTTCTTTTTGAAAGCTTACGATTGGGTCGCAGACAATTATGAACCTGTTTTTGATACAGATGAAGGAACGAATAACCCTGGACGCTACGATGCTGTCAATATATATGGTGACGAATACAACGCGACTTTTGACCAACGGTCACGAGCGACTAAAACACCCATTGTCAATGTCGGTTTAGGTACTTATCACCGTACGGGTTATAAAGAAATTGACATTGTAGATTATAATACAAAAAACATAAAAGCAAATGCAGCTTTTCATTTTCGTTTAAAACCTTCAATGGCAGAGCAATCCCCAGAATTTATACTTTCATCTAATTTTGGAAATGGTACAACGGTTTATCAAGGTGACAATCGTTTTAGCCTTAGAGATATACTATTTTTTCAAAATCGTTTAGAAATTCGCCAACGGGATAAGTTTTTTATCCGTGCCTATGCGACTCAAGAAGACGCAGGCAACTCTTATGATCCATATTTTACGGCTCTTGTTATGCAACAAAGGCTCAAGAGCAACACAAATTGGGCAGCTGATTATGAAAAATATTGGCGAGACTATGCAGATGCACAGGTTGTCCGTTTAGGTTATCCTCAATTGAAGATTAGCATCGGTCCAAATGGTGAGATTACACGTTCATTTGATACCCTTGGTGCATTATCATGGTTATCGAATCCACGTTTTATTGATTCTATGTTTGTTTGGCATCGTACAGCAGAGGCACTTGCTAATGGCGGTGCAACAAGCAAAGACTTTTATTTACCCGGATCATCCAATTTTCAAACAGAATTCGAGAAAATCACATCAACTAAATCCAATAAACGTAATTTCAATGACCCCTCAGTAGGGACGCAGTTTTATGACAAATCTGCTCTTTATCACGTACAAGGAGAGTATCGTTTTAAACCAAAATTTACTGACGAAATTGTTTTCGGTGGCAATGTTCGTTTATACCGACCCGTTTCAGATGGCACTATTTTTTCGGATACTGTGGGTGTTCCACGAATCCAAAATAATGAATTTGGTTCATTTGTTGGTTTAGAAAAGAAGTTTGGAAACCAGATATTAATGGGCAGTAAAAAATGGAAATTCAATGCTACTTTGCGTATGGATAAAAACCAAAACTTTGATTTACTTTTTTCTCCAGCCGTATCTTTGGTTTGGCAACCAACTTTGAAGGATTTTGTTCGTTTTTCGTTCTCATCGGCTATTCGTAACCCAACCTTATCTGATCAATATCTTTTCTTAAATGTAGGTCGTGCTATTCTATCAGGTAATTTAAACGGAGCTAAAAACCTTATTACAGTTGAATCATTTCGAGATTACCTAAGTACACTCAACAAAGACGCCATTCGTCGCTTTGATATTACACCTGTACTACCTGAAAAAGTTAAATCATTTGAGGTAGGTTATAGAACTACTTTGTGGGAAAATACATTCATTGATGCCAGTTACTATTATAGTATCTATGACCGTTTCATAGGCTATCAAGTAGGGATAACAGCCGATTTAAGTCTTGGTATCCCGCGCAATACTCAAGTTTACCGTTATTCTGCAAACTCAAAAAATACAGTCACCACCCAAGGCTTTTCAGTTGGTGTGACTCATTATTTCGCTAAATTTTATCAATTTTCTGCCAATTATTCATGGAATGTCTTGAATACAAAAATTGATGACCCCATTATTCCGGCATTCAACACACCTGACCACAAGTTTAATTTGGGTATTTTAGGTAGAGACGTAGAAATCGGGAACATTAAAAATATCGGTTTTGCCTTCAATTATAAATGGATTAATGGATTTATTTTCGAAGGTTCTCCCCAATTCACAGGTATCATTCCTACTTATGACCTTTTGGATGGACAAATAAGTTATGGCATACCTAAGCTAAATCTAACAGTGAAAGTTGGTGGCTCAAATCTTTTAAATAAAAAACAGTTTCAAAGTTACGGGGGTCCACGCATTGGACGGATGGCTTATTTATCACTTTTATATGATTTTGTCAAAAAATAATAATCAAACCCCTTTTCCAAATAAAATAAGGGGTGTACTTTTTATCTAAAATTATATAGTTTTAAAAAAAACACCCACAGTATTTTCATTAATTTTATTTAACATTGCATTAATATTCTAAATTTATTCTTAAAATTTAAAATCTCTTCTTATGAAAAAAGTATTTCTACTCCTTTTCTTTTTCTCATTACTTAACTTTACAGCCAAAGGACAAGCAGTCCGTTATTTGGACACTGTTTTTACATCTGTTAAGGTTGACTCAAATGTTGTTTATGGTTCAAATTTTACCATCATTGGCATTATTACTGCACAAACGAATCGTACGCTAAGGTCGTCATTAACAGCTAACGTACATACGCCAGTTGGTGACGCTGAAACGGCCCGTCCTTTAGTACTAATTTTTCACTCAGGTAATTTTTTGCCTAAAGCTGTTTCTCAAAACTATAGTGGCAGTAAAGAAGACTCTGTGGTTAGCACTTTATCTAACCAGTTTGCTCATCGTGGTTATGTTGCTGCTTCTTGTACATACCGTATAGGGTGGAATCCAATAGATCCATCGCAAGATGGACGTACCAACTTCCTTATTAATGCGGCTTATCGAGGTATTCAAGATGCGCGCACAGCCATCCGCTATTTCAAAGCCAATGCAACAACTTGGAAAGTAGATACCAACAAAATCATGTTGTTGGGAGTTGGCACCGGTGGCTATATCACACTCGGTACTGCATCTTTCGATGTTTATGGTAAAATTGTAACAACGCTTTATCCTGCTAATAAATTCATTGACAACCGCAATGGTTTACCAATGGTTATTGAGCAAGCCCCAGGCTTTGGGTATATCAATGGCGATGTAGAAGCAAAAGTGGTTGGTCGCGTTCCGCCTGGCGGTAGTGGTACACCACCTGCATTGGATACACTTTGTGCGCCCAACTTCGTGCTACCATCTTCTAAATTCCAATTCTGTGTTAATTTAGGAGGTGCCGTAGGTGACTTGAACTGGTTAGATGCAAATACACCGCCTATTCTTAGTTTCCAAGCACCTTATGACCAAAATGCACCCTATATTGACGAAACACTACGTGTTCCGACAGGTCCAATGACTTCTTTACCTGTTGTACGCGTACAAGGTGCAAGTTTGATTCAACGAAAGATGGATACATTAGGACGTAACAACATCTTTAAAGGTAAAGTCATAGCCAAATATGACCCTTACAAATCCATTTTTGATACACGCAATGGTGGCAGTGTGAATGGTCTTTATCCTATTTTAGGTGATACCATTACCGATTCTTCTCCTTGGGATTTCACTGGGCCTACCGACCAAAATGCTAACTCTATCTACGTTAGTGCGCCTCGTTCAAGCCGCGCTCGTGCACTACGTTATATTGATACCATAATGAAGGTCATCACACCACGGGCATGTTTGGCTCTCAATTTACCTTGTAAAGGTGCAGTTACATCAACAGAAGATTTATTGAATGCCAACACAACAAAACTCACAATTGCACCAAATCCAGCGCAAAGCTATATCACTTTTGAAAGTGAAGTTTTCAATCCAATCCAAGCGATTGAACTTTACGACATGAGTGGTCGCCTTGTACGCCAAGTAGCAAAAGTGAACAATCACAACTTCAATATGATGCGTGGCACATTGCCAACAGGCATGTATATCGCAAAAGTGAAGTTTGAAGGCGGCATTTTAAGTAAAAAAATCGTCTTTGAAGACAGATAAATCTAATTGATAGTGGATAATTGATAGTGGATAATGGATAATGTAAAAATTATCCATTATCCATTATCCGCTAAATAAAGAATAAGTTTTTGTGTTTATCTCGTGTGGAGGCTATTTCCGAATTTCGGGAATGCCTCTTTTTTTTTTAAATCTTTTAAAAACTAAAAAAGGGTCAATTCTTCGAAAAGAATTGACCCTTTTTAGGTACATTAAACAAAAACCTATCAATTGTTATACTATACCTTTTCCTAATAAGCTAAGACAAGGCTTTCATGCTCTTTTTTTTTCAAAGCTGCATATTGATAAGCTTTAAAAATGTCTAAGATTCCTGCCTCACCGATATAGAAAAGCGCATCTAAAATACTCAAACCCGCATCAAATTGTATGGGATACTGAGGGGGGGCGTTTTTTAAATAATTTCCTAATTCATTGTATATCAACGAAATACCTCTATCAGCATAAGTCATATTGAATTGATATTTCTTTGCACCCGTCCCACTGATGTATAAATCACCTCCAAAATAAGCGACGAGTTCAGCATTGTATTCATCGGCTTGAAAACCCCTAACGGGTAGTTCCGAAGAAAGGACAATTTTTCTATCAATATTTAAAAAACCGAGAATATCAAGAATGAGATTTTTATTAAAATCTGCCAAATATGTTAAATCACGACTTGCCAAAATAGACTGCTCAAGGATAGGAAAATAGTCATTGAAAAAAGGGGCTTTATGATAAACGTAGTAGATTTTATTTAACTGTTTTTGTTGCCAATTCTGCTCCTGACAAATTTTCAAATCACTTATCAAATCAAAATCACTATGCCGCTTTAAAGGGACAATAATATAGTCCTGTTCAGATGTCGCGGGGTACTTACGTATAAAAACACGTTTGGTAAAACTGTGTTTAGTGTATTCAACATTGTCATGCAAAATGAAAATGTCACTTGCCCAGATTTTATAAAAATAACCTATCCATGGCAAATAATTAGGTTGATGTATCGATATCGTCATTAAGTAGTTGTGAGATTAAGTTATTAATGAAAAAAAATATTATAAAACCTCGATATAATTGGTTAACTACCAATATATTGTGAAATAGTAAAATTCTTTTCATATTCAAACTCGAAACTTAGCATTTGCCACAAAGAAACGAAAACTGATTTACTTTTTATTCTTTTTAAGGTAACTATTAATGATAAAAACAATCTGCTGCGCTGCCGTTCCGTCACCTAAAAAACCACTAAACACTGTTGGCAGCTCAAAAGTTTTTATGGTATCAATTATCTTCAAACGATTAGCACCTGTGATTTTGCTCCAACCTTCATTGACCGCTTCAATCCATTCAATTTGATTATCTAAAATGCAACACCTGACCTTATGAAAATAAGCCTCCTTGATAACACCACCCGAATCCGTCAACACCATTTTTGCATGACGAATAAGTGTTTGAGTATCCCAAAAACCAATAGGCTCAATCACTTGTACATGCGGTTTTTCTAAAAGATGTTGCAAACCATGCTTTTCGATTGTCGCTCGTGTACGTGGGTGAATCGGAAAAATAATCGGCTCTTTTATATCATCAAAAATAGATAAAATCTGTTTTAGCTTTCCCACATCATCTGTATTACTGGCTCGATGACACGTCATAAAAAAATACCCCCCCTCAGTAATTTCGTGATTCGTTATTGGTGATTGGTAATTAATAGTTGCCTGACTCCCCTCTGGGGCTGGGGGCTGGTTTAGACGGTCAAACAGTGCCGCTTTGTTCTTTTCAATTCTATCTAAATTATTGGCTATCAAGTCTATACCAATATCACCGACTAAATACACCCCCTCAGTAATGCCTTGTTTTTTAAGATTTTCAACACTTGTCGGAGTCGGACAGAAATACAAATCCGTTACGGAATCGGTCAATAATTTATTGATTTCTTCTGGAATACGTTTGTTCCATTCCCTTAAACCTGCCTCAACATGTGCCAGTGGAATATTATTTTTTGCAGCTGTAATCGCTGCGGCAGAAGTCGAGTTTGTATCACCAAAAACGACAACCATATCAGGCTTTTCTTTTTCTAAAACAGCATCTAATTTGATAAGTATTTGCCCCATTTGAAAAGCATGACGGCCACTGCCAATTTCAAGATTGTACCGAGGGGTCGGTAAGCCCAATTCATCAAAAAACTGTTGCGAAAGCTCGTAATCGTAATGTTGTCCTGTATGAACCAACACTTCTACCAAGTTTTCGCTTGCCGCAATCGCTTTACTGAGGGGTGCTGCTTTGATAAATTGCGGTCGTGCGCCGACGACGGTGAGGATTTTGTATGTGTTTTGTTTCAAAATATAAATACTTAAATGGGATTCTTCAAATCATCAATATTTAAAATACTCATCTCTTAATTGTTTTTGCCATTCTGTAGGATTTTCAATTTGCCTAAACATATTCTTTTGTTTCATTTTTTGAAAAGTCAAACTCAATTTTTCTTTTTGAGTAAGCACTTGTTCAGGCTTGTCAACAAGAATGATAACACGAACATAAGCATTACCATAATCACTGTATTTTTCTGGCAATTGAATTGTTCCATGCTCTATTTTCGTAGAAAATTCTAATGCGTCCATTGTTATTTATTTTAGAATGACAGAATTCATACAAATATACAATCTACTTTGCGTAAAAAAAAAGGAATTGATTATTTCGGGACTGCCCTAATTTTAGTCATTAATTTTTCCACCGTAAAAGACCATTCTAATTCCTTCAATTTCTCTACTAAAATCGTCCGTTCAACTTTTCCATTTTTTTGAAATTGATGAAAACGGGTCAAAATATAATGGCGCAATTCATCGTAAGAACGGTCATTGTAAACGACACAACCTGCATTTAGGTTATTCATAATTGTTTCAAACTCAATATCTTGTGTACCATTAACAAGTACGACAATCGGTTGTTGCGCAGCAAGGTATTCATAAAATTTGCCTGTCATAACGCCTGTCCATTCTGGTGTTGCCGAAGTCAGTAAAAGGTTGATATGGCTTGTTCGTTGCAAGTATTTGGCTTCTTCGAGACTGACCATACCATGATTGTCAAAAAACGCAGTCAAATCATAACGTCCAATCCAATCCAACCACAATTTTGTATCTTTTCCAGCATAAACAAACTGAAAATTGGTTGTTGTCAACACATCTTCGGTTACAAGGTCTTTAAGAATTTTGAGTATAAGACTCGGATTTCTATCATCTCCAAACAAAGAACCTGTATAACATAAGGTGAATTTTGTAGGAAATTCAAGGTCAGAAAGTGATTTTTCACCATTTATACTGATGGAACATCCCGTTACAGTCGGGAGGGGGGCAATACCGTTTTGAAAAACATAAACGTTTGAATGATAGGCTCTTAGATGTTTTGCTAAACCTTCTGAAATAGTTGTTACAAGGTCTGCCCTTTTCAAAATTTGACGATTACACCAATGTTGGAAAGGTCGCCAAAAAACAATATCGTAGTGCGGTTCGACGTGCAAATCCCTAAAATCGGCTATCCAAACGAGTTTTGGATAAAATATTTTGAGCAAATGCGCTACGGCATGGTCAGAATAAGGCAATAACGACGAATAAATATGGCTTATATTGTTTTTGCGAATCAATCGTAAAGCAATGAAAAAGCTGTGAATGATATAGACCAAACCACCTTCTCCCCACAACAAATTGAATGGAAAACTGCGGTTGAGTTTGACCAAAAACTGACCCAACGAACTTGCTTTTGAACCTTCCGAAAAATGCACATGTGGTCTTTCTTTTTTGAACCAAGTGCTGACGGTGCGGTAATCTATGGTTTGGGCTTCATGAACTTCAACAAAGTCAAGTGGTTGATTTTCAATAGGTAAGCGATGCCTGTTGGTTGTTGTAATGGCAAAGGTGTGGTCAAAATGAACCGCTAAATGCTCCATGACAAGATAATTACGTCGAACACCGACAGAGCGAATAGGTGGTAAATAGTAGGTTAAAAAGAGTATGTCTTTCAAGAAACAAGTAAATTTCAGGGTGTGTATTCAGTGTTTGTTTTATGTATAACCGTTTCAATAACGGTTAAAATATCTGTGGCAATGAGTTTTTGATCAAATTCAAGGGTCACTTTTTCACGTCCTCTTTTGCCCATTTCCGTTCGTTCTTCATCTGTCAATTCTACCAAACGGCACATCGCATCGGCTAAGGCTTGCGCCGATTTCACCGTGACTAAAAAGCCATTGACCCCATCAACAACAGCTTCACGGCAACCTGGCACATCAGTCGTAATAATGGCTCGTTCCATTGCCATACCTTCGAGAAGGACACGCGGCATACCTTCCCGATAAGACGGACAAACAATGCAATCACTCGCTGCAATAAACGGTCGGACATCGTCCATAAAGCCTTTATTTTCAATCAAACCTTCTAAAATCCACCCCCTCAGTATATTGGAGTGAATAGCCGCGGGATTGTCGTTATCAATCTCTCCAACAAGCCAAAACAATGTTTCTGGATATTTTTGCTTCACCAATTTGGCGGCTTCTACAAATTCGACGATGCCTTTGTCATGCAAAAAACGCCCGATGAATGTAAACACTCGGGCGTTTTGCAACGATTTTTCCCAATGTGGCATAGGGTAAAATCGCTCGATATTGATACCACAACCTTTAACAGAAACCGATTTTGCGGCTTCAACGATTTTTAAATCATTAAAAAGTAAGCGGTCGTCTATATTTTCAAAAATAACACGTTCTACACGTCCAAAAGCGAACCGATACAATTGTTTGGTGAGCCAATGTACAAAACCTGTATTGATAAACGTATAACCTAAACCTGTAATACACGCAATCGTTGGCAAGCCTAAAAATCGAGATACGATGCCACCATAAATATTGGGTTTTATGGTGTAATGCAATAAAATATCTGGTTTTTCCTTTCGATAAATGGAAAATAGCTCAAAAACGAATGATAAATCGTGGAACGGATTGAGACTACGCCGTGCCAAATAGTGAAGTGGAATATGCCGAACGGTTGGAAAATCATTGCCATAATGGCTATAAATATCCAATGGCGCTAAGACGATAACTTCATAACCCTTTTCAATCAGTATGTCCAGTACATTCAGCCTAAAATTGTAAATATTCCAAGACGAATTGGCAACCAGCGCAATTTTTAGTTTCTTTTTTTCCAAAAGATAAATTTTAAGGGCCGTTTAATAGATGTAATTAAAGATATTTTAGCCCTTTCAATTTTTTAATTGTTTCTGTCACTTGCTTGATTTCTTGCTCCTTCGCTTTGGGATAAATCAACAACGCATCATCCTCATCTACAATAATGTAGTCATCAAGCCCCCTCAGTATGACGAGCTTTTCGTTAGGCGCACGAACAAGGCAGTTTGTGGAGTCATAAACCAAAATATTGTCGCCTTGAACGACATTGGCTTCGGCATTTTTTTTCGATTCATCATACAATGCACCCCAAGTACCTAAGTCTGACCAACCGAAATCTCCTGGAATCGTATAAACATTATCCGCCTTTTCTAAAATAGCATAATCTATTGATACTGAACGTGTTGTCGGATAATTTTCATTTATAAAGTTTTGCTCCCCCTCAGTATTATAGGCGTTTTCACCACGTAGTAGTATGTCATAAATATCTTCTGCGTTGTGCTTAAAGGACTTCAAAAGTGTTTTGACAGACCATATAAAGATACCCGCATTCCAAACATAGTTACCTGCTTTCAAAAATTCTTGTGCTGTCTCTAAATTCGGTTTCTCCTTGAAACTCATCACTTTATACATGCCATCTTTATCGGCATCGTGGCGATTGTATTGTATATAACCATAACCTGTATTGGGAGAAGTTGGCGAAATACCGAGTGTGACAATAGCCTCTTTTTGGCTTGCAAATTCAAGAGCTTGTTTGATATTTTCAAGAAAAACAGCCTCTTTCAAAATCAAATGATCGCTTGATGCAACCACAAAAGTGGCTTCTGGATTCAAGCTGTGTAACTTAAAAGCTGTGTAAGCCAAGCACGGTGCGGTATTGTTACGGCTCGGTTCTGCAAGGATTTGATTGTCCGTTACATCGGGCAACTGCTCTTTGACTAAGCCGATATAAGCGGCATTGGTGACAATAAAGATATTTTCTTTAGGAATAAGTGGCAAAAAACGCTCATAAGTTATCTGTAAAAGCGATTTACCTGTACCGAGAATGTCGAGAAATTGTTTCGGTCTTTCTTCGCGGCTGGCGGGCCAAAATCGGCTGCCGACACCGCCTGCCATGATGGCGACGTAGTGATTTGGATTCATAAGTTTTTATCAAAAGCGAGGTGTATGTTGCCCCTCAGTATTTTTTATGTTTTTTTTTAATGTATTATTGGTTGATTTTCAACAATGACGGGTCAAAACCATAATCTTTTATCAGTTGTTCAATTGAAAAAGAATGACCTAAAATGGTAATGGTATCTTGCCAATTTTGAATCAACCAAGGCGTTCCATCATTTTTAGCAACCCAAACTTTACGAGATTTGGTAAAAACCCAAACCACTTGTTCAACGCCAAAATCAAGGTATTTCTGTATCTTTTTACTAAAATACACTTGTGCTTCTTCACTATTTTGGAGTGATGCTTTTGAATCAACCTCAATAGCAATCATAGGCGGTTTATCAGCATATTTATCCTTAAAAAGCCAGTCTTGGGTCAAGGCTTGTTTATCATAAATTGCAATATCTAGGGATAGATTATTTCCAAGACTTGCATGAACGCCCATTTCGGAGTAAAACATTTTATATTTATCCTTTATCAAAGGCAATAAATGTTCCACGATAAGGGAAATAAAAAACGACTGAATACGGCTGCTTCCCATAATATCCTCCAATTTAAGTTTTCCAGAAAGAACATTTTTGTACCCACTATAGTAGATTGGCTTTCCGTCCATTACTTCGTAAATGAGATAATCTGGGATTTTTCTTGTCCGCTTCTGAATCACTGGAGCATCCTTTTGTTCTGCTATTGTAAGTGTCATTTTATTTTCTTTTTGCCGAAAGTTAAAGTTTTTTTTTGTCAAAAACCATCCCCTCAGTAAAATTCTAAAAAAATCCGAGATTAAAACATGTCTTTCACTTCCTCAACAACGCTCTTTATCCCTTCTTCCAAGGAAATTTGATGTTGCCAACCCATAGCGTGTATTTTTGATACATCCATTAACTTGCGAGGCGTACCATCTGGTTTTGTCGTGTCTTGAATGATGTCGCCTTCATAACCGACAATCTTTTTTATCCTTTCAGACAAATCTCGAATCGTCAAATCAACGCCTGTTCCGACATTGACAAAACCTTCTTCATCAAAGTTTGCCATCAAAAACAAGCAAGCGTTTGCCAAATCGTCGGCGTGCATAAATTCACGGAGTGGCGTGCCTGTTCCCCATAAAATGACTGAAGGTTCGCCGTTTTTCTTTGCGGTTAAAAATTTGCGAATTAGGGCTGGCAGGACGTGCGAATTTTGCAAATCGTAGTTGTCATTCGGCCCATACAAATTGGTCGGCATAGCCGAAATGAAAGAACAACCGTATTGCGCTCGGTAAGCATCACACATTTTTATGCCCGCAATTTTAGCGATGGCATAAGGCTCATTCGTCGGTTCGAGCAAACCTGTGAGTAGGTATTCCTCTTTCAAAGGTTGCGGTGCGAGTTTCGGATAGATGCACGATGAACCGAGAAACATCAGTTTTTGAACCCCATTTTGATAAGCAGCATGTACCACATTGGACTGAATCATGAGGTTTTCGTAGAGAAAATCGGCACGATAGACGTTATTTGCCATGATGCCACCCACTTTTGCGGCAGCTAAGAAAACATAGTCGGGGCGTTCTTTTCTAAAAAATTCGTTGACAGCCGCTTGGTCACGAAGATCCAATTCTTTTGATTTTCTGAAAATGAGGTTGTCAAAACCATTTTTGCGAAGCCCCCTCATTATGGCTGACCCTACCATGCCACGATGTCCCGCAACGTAGATTTTACTGTTTTTTTCCATAAAAATACTTGTTATGACTTAATTGTTGATTAACCGCACCACTTCAAACACCTCTGCGTAACGTGTATTGATTTGTACACCACGAGTACGCGCCAAAGAGCGCAAAAATTCCTCATTGGCATAAGGACGGTGGGCTTGCGATTGGTATTGCTTCAAAGCATCTACTTTGGTTTCAATATGCTTTTCCTCCAAATGAAAAAAACACGTTGTTGAAAACGTGAAATTATTCCATGGCAACTCATAACACAAAATAGACGTAAACTTAAACGCTCGAATGGCTTCGTTTGATATGGTTGCGTGGTCTTGGTGAATGTCTTTAGGCGAAGGTACAAAAACCAAATCTGGGTTAATAGTCGATTTCAACTTGATAATATCATCTAAAATCTCTTGCCGATGATAGTTAAATGTTCGTACATCATATTTCAATAAGGTCAAATTTCCGGGTTTTATACCTAAAACTTGGGTTGCTGCTTTGACTTCTGTTATCAAAATATCTGAAGGAAACTGCGGCAAAACAGACTGTTCGCAAGCAGAAAAAGCGACATAAAAAACTTCGCTTCCTTGTTCGATGAGTTTAGCGATTGTGCCACCGCAACCCAATTCACCATCATCAGTATGTGGTGCGAGAACAAGGACTTTTTTAAACGGAATATGAGCCATAAATAAATTTCGGATTTCAAAACGAAGATTTTAAATAGGGAGTGACTACCCCCTCAGTATATCAGTTGTTTATACGGTTAAACTGTGTTTAAAGTTGACTTTTCACTCATACGAGCCTTTCTTTTTTCAACGATTCGTTGTAAGAAATAACTTAAAAACGTCGCCAAAGCAATGACAAGGAACAGCAGTTTAAATGTGCCGATACTTTGAAATATCAAAACAAAAGCGATAAAAAACAACGTTACTAACACTAAAATACCAGTTCCCTGCATGTGTGAGAAACCGAAATCTACCAACAAATGATGTATATGAAGACGATCAGGTGAAAACGGTGAACGCCCCCTCAGTATCCGAATGGTGAAAACACGCGCCGTATCAAAAAGAGGTAAAATCAAAATACCAATGGCTACGGCAGGGCTGGCATCAATGGCTAATGGGTTGATGCCTACAAGAGATTGGTTGATTTCGATAAATTTTATGACCAAAATGGAAGAAATCAAACCGAGTAATAAAGCTCCGGTGTCCCCCATAAAAATCTTTGCAGGTGTAAAGTTATATTTCAAAAAAGCTACAATTGACCCTGCCAACGAAAATGCCATAATGGACAAACCTATACTTGTATTCGCTATTGCGGGAGGCGTTGTTGGGTTATTGCCTACATAAAAAAACCATGTGCCAAAAGAGAGTGTGATGAGGGTTGTTATACTACCTGAAAGTCCATTTATACCATCAATGAGATTAAAAGAATTGATAATAACAATGATCGTAAATATCGAAAGGATGATGCTAAACCAATCATAAATGATATCAATGCCAAATAAACCGTGTAAACTCGTAATTTTTACGCCTGATTTGAGGACAATGATACCCGCTGCCATTAACTCACCAAGTAATTTTTTGTAAGGTGAAATAGGCATAATATCATCTTTAACACCTATAAGAAAAATGACTATGAACGCACATAGAGTGTATTGAAGTTGTCCAAATACATCAAAAGGCATCCAAAATATCATTGAAAACATCAGACCCGCGAAAATCGCAACGCCACCCAATGAAGGTGTACTTTGTACGTGTGAACGTCTTTCTCCTGGTTCATCGCACAAATGCTTTTCATGGGCTACATTGATAACGGACGGAATGATAAAGTAACTTGGAATAAAAGCGGTTATAAAACTTAATAAGACTTCATACATGGTTTAGCGTAGGTTTTTTAAATCATTCTTAGATTCAAATATTTTTACAAACAAATGTAGTAGAAAAAAAATATAAAAATATTATTTTCTCTTTTGGAATTAAACAGACATTTCCTCCCCCTCAGTATGAATAGGCAATTTTGCCACTTTGCCATTTTCCAAAAGATATTTATCGCCATTTTCAGGACATGTCGCTATCCCAGTTTTGTCGAAATTTAGCCGATGTCCATATTCACTCATCCACCCCATTTGTCGTGCGGGATTGCCCACAACAAGGGCATAAGGCAGCACCTCTTTCGTCACCACTGCACCTGCGCCAATGAAAGCAAAAGCACCGATATCATAACCACAAACGATTGTCGCATTAGCACCTATACTTGCACCTTTACCAACATGTGTTTTCAGATATTCAGATTTACGATTAACGGCACTGCGTGGATTGATGACATTCGTAAAAACCATCGAAGGTCCCAGAAAAACATCGTCGTCGCAAGTGACACCTGTATATATGGAGACATTATTTTGAACTTTGACGTTTTCGCCCAAAACAACTCCGGGGCTGATGACGACATTTTGCCCAATATTGCAATTTTTCCCCAAGCGACAATATGGCATAATGTGGCTAAAATGCCAAATTTTTGTCCCTTCACCAATTTCACAACCCTCGTCAATAATGGCTGTCGGGTGAGCATAATAGCGTTTTTCCATATTATTTTTGAAAAAATGAAGCAACTGTTGCTACTATATAGGCTAAAGTCTCTTC
The DNA here is from genome assembly GCA_043772905.1 of Saprospiraceae bacterium. GTDB lineage: Bacteria > Bacteroidota > Bacteroidia > Chitinophagales > Saprospiraceae > JAAFJT01. The sequence goes on from JAYVFS010000040.1 coordinate 25,509, forward strand.
CGAAAGCTCGGTATGAATGGGTAATGACATCACTTCCTCACACAATACCTCCGTTGTCACCAGTTCACCGCCTCGCCAATAATGACTGTAAGCATTTTGCTTATATAGCGGAATTGGGTAATAAATCATAGCACTAACGCCCCCCTCCGTAAGATGCGTTCTCAAAGCAGTTCGCTGTCCATTTTTTACACGCAATGTATATTGGTGGAAAACATGAGTAGAATTGTGTTGCCGTGCCGGAATATCCAAACCTTCAATTTTAGAAAAAGCCGCATCGTAATAGGCTGCTGCTGTTTGTCTCGCTGCCGAATATTCATCTAAATGGCGCAATTTAACATCTAAAATACCCGCTTGAATCGAATCCAAACGCGAATTGACACCTATAGTATCGTGATAATATTGACGCGATTGACCATGATTTACCATCATCCGTATTTTGGCTGCCAAATCGTCATCATTGGTCATAATCGCCCCACCGTCACCGTAACAACCTAAGTTTTTTGAAGGAAAAAATGAGGTGCAACCAATGTGACCGATTGTACCTGTTTTTACTTTCCTGCCATCAGAATAGGTATAATCAGAGCCAATTGCTTGGGCATTATCTTCGATAACATATAAATTATGTTTTTTAGCGACTGCCATAATCGTCTCCATATCACAACTTTGACCGAACAAATGAACAGGTACAATGGCTTTTGTACGCGGTGTAATCGCTTGCTCGATGATGCCGGCTGTGATATTAAACGTGTGCGGGTCAACGTCCACCATGACGGGTTTTAGTTTCAACAAGGCAATGACTTCTGCCGTTGCGACATACGTAAAGGCTGGTACAATGACCTCGTCACCGACTTCTAAACCGAGTGCCATCATCGCTATTTGAAGTGCATCCGTACCATTTGCACAAGGAATGACATGACGAACATCGAGGTAAGCCTCTAAATTCTTTTGAAAAGACTTGACGTGCGCCCCATTGATAAAGGCTGTCGTATCGAGACATTCTTGAATAGAAGCATCTATTTCGTCTTTTATTTTGTGGTATTGACCTTTGAGGTCAACCATCTGGAGCATCGGTTTTACTTGAATTGACATTATAGTTACTGGTTATTAGTTACTGGTTATTAGGGATTGGTAATTAGGGTTATTTCCATCACGAGTGACCAATAACAAATCCCTAATAACCAAACTCCCAAAAATCATGGCTTCGCCTTTCATCTGTCCCAACAGATGACGCATGAGCCTTTAATTTTGACACAAAACCAAAGGTTGCATTTTAAAAAATAAAATAATATCTAAAGAGCATCAACTCTTTTAACCAATTGATTATCAATACTTATTTCTAAGCTATATCCTGAATTCATTAACTCAACCAAGACTTTTTCTTTACCTTTTACTTGAACCAATTTGCCGCGCATACCCAATAAAGGTCCCGAAGTCACCTCAACCCAATCGCCTTTTTCAAGCCCCTTGTTTTCAACAACTTCTAAATCTATATTTTCACCCAATAAACGGCGAATCAACTCAATTTGCTCTTCTGGAATAGACAAGAGGTTATGACCTAATTTCAAAAAGCCATTGACATATTCGGTTTGTAAAACAGTCAAATAATCTTTTTTTACAATTTTGACAAAAACAAAATTATTGATAAGTGGCAAATCAACCTCTCGTTTTTTGCGCCCATAACGTCGAATCAAGTGCCGAATCGGTAAATAAGCATCAATTTGACGGCTAATAAGCTGTTTATGAGCCAGTTTTTCGCTTTTATAACGTGTCCGAATGGCAAACCAACGTGGTTCAAGTTCGTCCAGATGACTTTCGTGGTCAAGAGGTTTAATAGGAATTGTTGCTGACATGATTTGCTGTTTGGTTTAATATTACAGGTCCGGATTATTGCTGTCTGATCATTTTGAAAGGCAAGTTTAGGGATTTTTTACAAAATTATACGTGATTAAACTATGTTAATATCAAAACCAAACAACACATAAAAAATATTTATTATTAAAATAAAATCAATAATTTTCAATTTCAAGGTCACTCAAACCGCTTCAAAGCTTTATCTGCCACCGTTTCGCCAACGGCTAAACAAGCTGTTGCCGCTGGAGATGGGGCATTACAGACATTGATAACGTATTGATTTTCAATAAACCAGAAGTCATCAACCAAGTTACCTGCCGAGTCACAGGCTTGCGCTCTAACACCACTCCCACCCTCTTTGAGGTCTTTTTCGGTAATATCAGGAATGAGATTTTGCAAGGCTTTGACAAAAGCCCTTTTTGAATAGGAACGATGCATTTCATCAAGTCCTTCTCGCCAATATTTTGCCGCAATTTTTTGAAACCCTTTAAAACGCAGCGTCTCAAACAACTCCCCAAAATGAATATCCCAACGGCTATAACCCTCCCGACGATACGACAAAACAGCGTTTGGACCTGCTTCTATCCCACCTTTCGTCATGCGCGTAAAATGTACGCCCAAAAACGGAAAATTTGGGTTTGGCACAGGGTAAATTAAGTTTTTGACGAGATATTGTCTTTCAGGTTTCAATTCATAATATTCACCCCGAAACGGTAGGACTTGAAAATCGGCTTCAGGTTCGAGCATTTTTGTTACCTTATCGGCATATAATCCAGCACAAGTGATAACCAATTTTGCCTCCAAATCACCCCCCTCAGTATGTACGATGGTTGAGCCGTTTCGGGTTGTCATACCCGTCACTTTACGATTAAAAAAAATCGTATTGCCTTGTTTTTCAATCAATTCTGCTAATTTTTCGGACATACCAACATAGTCAATAATGCCTGTTTGTGGCACCCAAATAGATTCAACAGCATTCACATGAGGCTCAATTTCCTTAGTTTCTTGTTCAGAAATTTTGCGAATACCCGCCATCCCATTCTCTACACCGCGCCGATAAATATTGTCCAAAAGCACCCGTTCACTGTCCTTTGTGGCAACAATCACTTTGCCACATATATCATGCTTGATGCCGAATTCATTTGCAAAAACAAGGAGTTCATCGTAGCCTTTTTTGCAATTTGTTGCCTTTAAGCTACCTGGTTTGTAGTAAATTCCTGAATGTATTACACCACTATTGTGCCCCGTTTGATGTCGAGCGACACCGTTTTCTTTTTCGATGAGGCAGATTTTAAGGCGTGGATTTTTTTGACTAATGCGGTAAGCTGTTCCTAAACCGACAATACCCGCACCAATGATGACTATATCGTATTTCATTGATAATTAATTAGTTATAAGAATAGGTGAACAGTAAAAACAGATCATTTAGCTACATTGTCCGTCCATAAAAGTAAAGGTTGGGGGTCATATTTTGACCAATCTATGTCCTCTGCCTCCTTTTCGGAGTAAATAATGTACCGCACTTTACGGCTCATCAGCTTTTCAGCTTTATCTATCAAATTGACTAAATAACCTGTATCAACTTTACCGACAAACACAAGGTCTATAATTTGACTATCAAGACCTTTTGAAAATTCACCTACGACAAAAACACGACGGACATCACCTAATCTTTCTATAATATTTTCAATAATATGGTCAAAACCGACATATTTTAGTAAAATATTATGCACTTCATTGAAAAGCGGGTGCGTTGTATTGGCTTGAAAGACTTTTTTGTTGCCTACCATCTTCGATTTCAACATACCCGCTTGTTCAAAACGGTTGATTTCGATCCGAATCGCATTGGTTGACTCACCAAATTCAGTTTCCAGCCCACGCAAATAGGCTTTGGCATTGCTGTTCAAAAAAAACTTGAGCAGTAGCTTTATACGGGTTTTTGATGATATGAGTGTCTCTAACATAATTAAATTTTGAGTAGCAAAGTTACTCAAATTGTCATTATTCAACACCTATACGCCATTTTTATTGAAAAATAATGTCATGTAACCTGTTCATCAACTGCTTCACAGATCATATGCCCGATTAATATGTGCATTTCTTGAATCCGCGCCGTTACCTCCGAAGAGACGATGAGTTCTACGTCTGCCTGGCCCCTCAGTATACCGCCGTCTCGACCTGAAAAAATGATGATTTTCAACCCTTGTTCACGTGCCACCTCTACAGCGTGGACGATGTTTGGACTGTTGCCAGACGTTGAAATACCTATAAAAACATCATTTTGTACGCCTAAACCTTCAATTTGACGCGCAAAAACTCGTTCAAAACCGTAATCATTGGCAATTGCCGTCAAAGCAGAAGTATCTGTTGACAAAGCAATCGCAGGGAAACTCCGGCGGTTTTTGACAAACCGACCGACAAATTCCGCGGCAATGTGTTGTGCATCTGCTGCCGACCCGCCGTTGCCTGCAATGAGAATTTTGCCCCCCCTCAGTATCGTCGCGGTGCAAAGGTCGCAAGCCGCTTGAATGTCGGTTTCTAATGACTTCAAACGCTCCGCTGTGGCAAGATGCTCGTTAATTATATCGTTGATATTCAATGCCTTATGATGGTGAATGGTGAATGGTGAATGGTGAATCATTCACGTTCAATACCCAAATTAATAATATTTTTTTTCTAAAAGGTAATTCTGAACGTAATCTGCAATGCCTTCTTCAAGCGACGTAAAAGGCGTATCGTAACCAGCATCATTCAGCTTTTTCATATCCGCTTCTGTAAAATATTGATACGAATCTCGGATGTCTTCTGGTGTTGGTATATAGTTGACATTCAATGGTTTATCCAAATTCTTGAACACTTGGGCAACCAAATCATTGAAAGTACGAGCTTTGCCTGTGCCTAAGTTGTAAATGCCACTTTTTACTGTCCGTGAGGACTCCTTCGGAGAGGGGGTCGTTTCAAGCGATTTTTGATAAAACCAAAACATCACTTTTATTAAGTCCATGACATAGATGAAATCACGCATTTGTTCGCCGTCATTAAAGTCAGGACGATGACTTTTGAACAAATTAACGCCGCCTTTTTCTTGGATTTGATTGAAAAAATGGAAAATCGTAGAAGCCATGCGCCCTTTGTGGTATTCATTGGGACCATACACATTAAAAAATTTCAACCCGACCCAAAAAGGGAATTCGGCTAAATTTTCACCACCAAAAAACGGTTTGGCGTTCAATACTTCACGACTTTCGACCATTTGAAGCAGCCATTTGTCAAAGTCATTTTTGGAATCGCCATACGGATTGAGTGGTTTCAATTGATTAATCAAAGCATCGTCACTGTCCGAGTAGCCCAATTCTCCTGCGCCATAAGTTGCAGCCGAAGATGCATAAACAATTGGTTTTGAATATTTTTGGCACAATAAAAAAAGATAACGTGAGTAATCCAGATTGAGTTTCAAGAAAATTGAACGATCAAATTCGGTAGTATCCGTTCTTGCACCGAGATGAAATACAAAAGATACTGAGGGGTGGTTATTCTCAAACCAATCGAGGAATTCCTCGCGCTCGACACGTATATATATACGTGTATGCGCCAAATTGATGTCCTTTTCTTTCTTTGAAAAATCATCAACGGCTATGATGTCCTCAATTCCTTTTTGATTCAAATAAGAAATTAGGCAACTACCGATAAAGCCTAATGCGCCTGTTACTACAATCATGCTGTTGTCATTTTTAGGGCGCAAAATTAGCTTTTAACCTTCGTTTTTTTAGAAAAAACCTAAAAACCTTTAAAATTCGGTTTGCGTTTTTGGATGAATGCGCTGATACCTTCAGAAAAGTCTTCGGTCGCACCTGCTTGGCTTTGAAATTCTGCTTCATGCGCCAATTGCTGCGCCAAACCAGAAAAAACGGACTCATTTAAAGCTTTTTTGGTCAAAGCAAGCCCACGGGTAGGCATTTGAGCAAGTGATTCTACAAGTTCTTTCACTTGATTTTTGAAAATATCGTCAGAAAAACACTTGTAAATCATGCCCATTGCGACAGCTTCTGTCGCAGTCACTTTATCGCCCAACACCATAATTGCAGACGCTTTACTGAAACCAATAAGACGAGGCAAAACCCAAGTGCCACCACAATCAGGTACTAATCCAATTTTAGAAAATGCTTGAACAAAAGAAGCCGACTCCGTTGCAACAACAATATCGCAAGCCAAAGCTAAATTAGCACCCGCGCCCGCCGCAACGCCATTGACCGCTGCGACAACGGGCTTTTCTAATGCTCTGATTTTCAATACAATAGGATTGTATTCGCTTGGTAAAACATTTTTAAACGACAACGGTTTTTCTGGGTCGGATGCTTCTGTCAAATCCTGTCCAGCACAAAATGCCTTGCCTTCGCCTATGATACAAACGGCGCGTACTGAGGGGTCGGCTTGGCAATCATCCAACGCAGCTAAAAACCGTTTTCTCATATCGGTATCCAAAGAGTTAAATACTTTCGGGCGGTTGAGTGTCAAATAAGCAACGCCATTTTCTTTTGACAATAGTATAGAGTCCATAATGAATATTTAAAATTTCAAATGCCCTAATACAAAGCATTCAGTCACAATTATATGCAATTTTTCAAATAAAACAATAACACATACGGTACTGAATAAAGCGGTTGTTTGAAGTGAGTCAAAATAGTGGAATACTTTGTAATATTCTGATAATCAAAATATTAGTTTAATAAAAATTTAGTGTGCCCAAAAGATCAACTTTATAAATAAAAAAAAGATTGAAAAAAAGTGCTTTTTAAATTTCTAATATTTTCAATTTAGTGAAACTAAAATGTGTTAAATTCGTTTTTACAGTCAGTTATAAAATTAATCAAAAACATATCCAAAAAATTGGCATAGTTATTGAAACTGATATAACACAGAAAGCAACCTTAAACAAATACCCTTATTGTTGCCGACTAATCTTGAACATTTCATTTTTTTATTCCCTTGATCATATTAAATTTTAGAGGAAACTTTATGACAACTCATCATTGTCCCCTTTGGCTTTATGCTGATTGTACTTGATGAATAGCCATAAAAACTAACGAAATCTTTACAATTTTAAGAGAAAACCAAGACCGTATTTTTTAACATAAAATGCCTAAATTTTAAACAGATGAACGGTCTAACAACAGCAGTATCGCTCAGCTCTTGGGGAGAACAAAAAACACTAAAAGTTTTTGTTTGTGAAATCATTGATTCAAAATTAGATTTCATCGAGCTGAAAACAAGGAGATTACTTGACAAATTTCGTCGCAAAGAACCCATCCCAATGGGGGCTCATCAGTCCGACGACAACCGTACACTGCCTTCAATGGCAGATTTGAACGTAAACAAAGCAGAAACTGAACAGATTTTTGTGCATCTTGAAAACCTAAGTCGCTCAATTTGCATTCTCGAACAGATGAAGTTTTCGCTGAGTGAAGAAAATGTGCGTTCCGTTATGGAACTTTTAGACGACGACAAATACTTGACATTCAATGACTTACAACTTGAACAGGTATTAAATTATTAAGTCCGTAATGGACTCTGACAGTAAAGAAATTAAGAAATAAAGGTTAAAGTAATAGAAACCCACAGCGTTCTGACGAATGCTGTGGGTTTCTTTTTGCTGTTTATTGGCGGAATCGTTTCCGTTAAGTTTTAGTCTTAAGTTACTATTTCATAGAATAAACCCTACTTTTGCATTTCTAAAAACAACTCAAATCGTTTACAAATACTTGATAATCAAATTTTTATACAATGAAGCATTCCTTTTTTATACTTTTTACTTTACTCAATTTTATTGCCTGTAAACAAGGCGAGCCGGAAAAAAAAGACAATGGTTTGCAAGAAGTACGCATAGACGAAAAAGCAAGTAATGCCGACATTGTGCGCTTGCCTGTTAGTGCAGACAAACCTACGGACACTGTGAACGTGCCTAAAATTCAGTTAGAGGAATCGGTTTACGATTTTGGTGAAATTACTGAGGGGGGGCATGTGAAACATAGTTTTAAATTTAAAAATACAGGAGATACACCACTCATCATTACAGATGTGCAAACGACTTGTGGTTGCACTGTGCCCGATTGGAATAGAAATCCGATACAACCTAATGCTATTGATGAAATAAAAGTACAATTTAACTCGGAAGGTAAAGAAGGCAAAATGGATAAACCTATTACAATTATTGCCAATACCTACCCTGTTAGAACTGAGTTTAAATTAGTGGGCTCTGTTAAAAAGAAAGGTAATTAAATTCTTATAATAATTTCGCAACCAATTAACAATCAATCAATTATGTTAGAATCAAACAAACTAAAAAGTCTTTTTCCGTCTGCAAAAGATATTCCTGCGGAATATGCTTTTGGCGACCCAATTCATCAACGCTCGTATTTGCTTGATGGTAAAATCATTGATTGGGACGGACCTGTTCAAGAGGTTTACTCTCCTATCGTCACACGTACTGAGGGGGGGAATTTGGAGCCGCAACTACTGGGTTCTTATCCACTTATTGGCGAAAAAGAGGCAGTTGAAGCCCTCGATTCCGCTGTCAAAGCCTACAATAATGGACGTGGTGCTTGGCCCACAATGTCCGTTGAGGAACGCATTCACTGTGTCGAAAAATTCACCAAAATGATGATTGGCTACCGCAGCCACGTCGTCAAATGTTTGATGTGGGAAATCGGCAAAAGCCTTGCAGATTCTGAAAAAGAATTTGACCGCACCGTTGAATATATTTACGCCACAATCGATGAATTGAAAAAATTGGACCGCGACAGCAGTGGTTTCCGCATCGAACAAGGCATTATTGGCCAAATTCGCCGCTCGCCGTTGGGCATTGTCTTGTGTATGGGACCGTTCAATTATCCTTTGAATGAGACTTATACGATGCTTATTCCTGCGCTGATCATGGGTAATGTTGTGATGTTCAAACCGCCTCGTCAAGGCATTTTGCTGCACAATATTTTTCAAGATGCTTACCAAAAATGTTTCCCTGCAGGTGCAATCAACTTCTTGTATGGTCGCGGTTCGGTAGTCGTACCGCCGATTATGACGTCGGGTAAAGTTGATGTTTTGACGCTTATTGGTTCATCAAAAATGGCGGACAGATTGCAAAAATCACATCCAAAAGTCAACCGTTTGCGCTCTGTTTTGGGTCTTGATGCTAAAAATGCAGCCATTATTTTGGAAAATGCGGATTTGGATATGACGGTTAAAGAAGTCGTTTTGGGTTCTTTGTCCTTCAATGGACAACGCTGTACGGCTATAAAAATCGTTTTTGTGCATAAAAGTATTGCCGATAGTTTTATTGAAAAATTGAATGTCGCTATCCAAAACCTAAAAGTGGGTATGCCGTGGGAAAAAGGGGTCAATGTCACGCCTGTTGCCGAGCCTGAAAAACCGGCTTACCTCAATGCTGTGATAGAAGATGCCGTTTCAAAAGGCGCAAAAATCGTCAATACTGAGGGGGGAACGGGCAGCCAATCTTTTGTTTTTCCAACGGTTGTCTATCCTGTTTCTGAAGGCATGACGCTTTATACGGAGGAGCAATTTGGTCCCGTCGTTCCTGTAGCCGTTTTTGACGATTTAGAGCAACCGATTCAATACTTAATCGAAAGCGACCACGGTCAACAATGTTCGATTTTTGGCACTGACCCTGCACAAATTGCGCAACTCATTGACCCGCTTGTGAATCAAGTCACCCGCGTCAATGTCAATGCGCAATGTCAACGGGGTCCAGATACGTTTCCATTTACTGGTCGTAAAGATTCGGCACAAGGCACACTTTCGATACTCGATGCCTTGCGCTCGTTTTCGATTCGGTCGGTTGTGGCAACAAAGGATATTGAAGCAAATAAAGAACTGTTCAACGAAATTATCAAGGAAGATTTGTCGAATTTCCTTTCGACACGATTCATTTTTTGATGATTGTCGAGAGACAATAGTACCCCTCAGTATTATGGCTAACACAGAGTTAATTCTCGGTGTTAGCCATTTTTTATTTTTACTGATGGGTGTATCAAAACCGAACACCTACTGTATCAAAACCGAACACTTTTTAATAATCATTTTATTTAAATAGTTGATAATCAGTAAATTATTCCATGGCACAACCTTTTTACTAAATACCTTGAGCCATCAACTAAAAGCGGGCTATTAAAAAACGAAATTTTATGGACAGAGTCATTGAGAAAAAAAAATGGTCAACCAAACGCCTTTTAACCATTGGGGGGATTATCGCTATTATCGCCCTCATCGTAGCGAGTTATGTGATGACATCGGGCAAAAGTCGATTGAATGTTGATACCGAACGCATTACGATTAGTGAAATTAAAAAAGGTGCTTTTCAAGAAACGATACCCGTAAATGGAACGGTTTTGCCACAAACCACCATTTATTTGGATGCTTTGGAAGGTGGTCGTGTTGAAGAAAAATACGTCGAAGATGGCGCAATGATGAAGAAAGGGCAACCCATTTTGAGATTATCCAATACCGACCTCGAATTGAGCCTTGCCAATCAAGAAACACAGGTTTTTAATGTGTTGACCCAAATGAATATTTCTAAAAATGCAGCAACGCAAAACACGATTCGACAACTGAATCAATTGGCTGATGTGGACAATGCATTGGCAGAAGCCCAGCGGGTTTATAATTTGAATAAAACACTCTACGAAGATAAAGTCATTGGTTCTCAAGACTTTAAGCAAGCAGAAAACAATTATAATTATCAAGTGCGACGGAAAAAATTGACAGAAGATATTTTGAGTCAAGACACTGAATCCGTCAATTCGATGGGAAAACAGGATAAAGAGTCCTTGAAAAGAATGCAAAACACGCTGTCTTTGATGCGCCGAAAAGTAGGTGATTTGGTTGTTAGGTCACCTATTGATGGGCAGTTAACGTCATTAGATGCGGAAATTGGACAGTCTATTAATCGTGGTATTCGCTTAGGTCAAATTGATATGACGACAGGTTTTAAAGTGCGGGCGGATATTGATGAACATTATATCAGCCGCATTTATCCGGGTTTGAAAGGCACGTTTAGTTTGGCGGGTAAGGATTTTAATTTGAGTATAAAAAAGGTCTATACCCAAGTAACGGGCGGACGTTTTCAAGTAGATATGGTCTTTGAAGGTAAAGTACCCGAAGGCATTCGGCGCGGACAAACGCTGCAAATTCGTTTGGCTTTGAGCGATGAAACGCAAGCCATACTATTACCTCGTGGCGGTTTTTATCAGCAAACGGGCGGCAATTGGATTTTTAAAGTGAATGAAAAAGGCGATATTGCTTATAAAGTAGATATACAATTGGGCCGTCAAAGTCCTGATTATTATGAGGTCTTGCAAGGGGTAAATCCGGGGGATAAAGTGGTGACAAGTAGTTATGAAAACTATGGGACAATGCAAGAACTGGTTTTGAAAAAAGAGTAATTTTTTATACTAATTTGATTTTGTACCCCCTTAGGAAATGATGAATGATAAATGATGAATGATGAATGATGAATTTGCAAAACGTTGATTTTCAAGGGCTTCGCAAAACATTGTTTGATGTTTTTATTTTATTATTCCTTATACTGAGGGGGTACTTTTTTTCTTAGAAATAGTGAATGAAATAAAATCTACAATTTTGAATCATAAAGCATTGTAAATCAATGTTTAAAAAATTCATAATTTATCATTCATCATTATCTTAAAATATTGATTTTCAACTTTAAATAATAAATATAGATATGATAAAAATAACAGGTTTAGAAAAAATCTACCGTACTGAAGAGGTGGAAACAATTGCTTTGAACAAGCTCTCTTTTGACGTAAAAGAAGGGGAGTTTGTCGCCGTTATGGGACCTTCAGGTTGTGGCAAATCGACTTTACTCAATATTGTTGGCTTATTAGATGACCCTGATGCAGGCAGTTTTGTATTCAATGGCATTGAAGTCGCCAAATACAATGAGCGCAAACGGGCGGATTTGCGGAAGCACAATATCGGTTTTGTTTTCCAAAGTTTTAACTTGATTGATGAATTGACTGTGTTTGAAAATGTCGAATTGCCTTTGATTTATACAGGTGTCAAAACAGAAGAAAGGAAAAAACGGGTCGAAGAAGTGTTAGACAAAATGCAAATCATGCACCGCCGCAACCACTTTCCACAACAGCTAAGCGGTGGTCAACAACAGCGTGTTGCCGTTGCGCGTGCTGTTGTCAATAATCCAAAATTGATACTTGCCGATGAGCCAACGGGTAATTTGGACTCTTCAAACGGCAATGAAGTGATGCAATTATTAACGGATTTGAATGAGGCCGGCACAACAATCATCATGGTGACGCACTCGGAACATGACGCGCGGTACAGTCACCGCATTATCCGCATGTTAGATGGGCAGACGGTGACGGAGAATATTTTGCAGTAAGCACCCCCTCAGTATAGATATTGTACCTCCTAATTTTATGTTATAAAAAACTTTGCACATGATAACGAATTATTTCAAAATCGCTTGGCGGAATTTGATGAAGAACAAGATCTTTTCTTTCATCAATATCTTTGGTTTATCAGCGGGATTGGCTTCCTGTATGCTCATTTGTCTGTATATCTACGATGAGCTAAGTTTTGATAAATACCACAAAAACGTAGAGAATCTCTACCAAGTCGGGACTGTTTTTGTCAGAACCGATGGAGAGAAAAAAGTGCCCAGCACGCCCTTTGCCATGGCGCAAGCACTGCAACAGGAGTTTCCCGAAGTTGTGAACACCACAAAATTGGCAGCTCTTTTTGTTGACGACAAAACGCTTTTGAAATACCAAGACAATCATGTTTCTAAATCCTTTTATGAGACCAAAGGCTATCTCACCGACTCGTCTTTTTTCTCTTTTTTCAATTACGATTTTATAGAAGGAAGGGGTGAAACGGCTTTGAATAACCCCAATTCAGTTGTTCTTTCAGAAGAAATTGCCCGTAAAATATTCGGTAAAGAATCGGCTTTACATAAAATCATTCATGTCGAAAGCAATACAAATGGCGATGGCGATTTTACGGTAACAGGCGTGTTCAGACCGTCTAAAACACCGTCGCATATTGACGCACGGTTTTTCCTCTCTATCCCCGGCGGTGGCATTGATGCGTACACCAAATCGCAGACGAGTATGGCTGGAAACAATCTGTTTTTCACGTATATCGCTTTGAGAGATGACGCAAATGTGGCGCAATTAGAAGCCAAATTCCCTGCTTTTGTTGACAAATACATGGGCAATGACCTCAAAAAGGCGGGTTTTAATAAAAAACAATTTTTAGTACCTGTTCAAGATATTCACCTCCGTTCGGGTATGCCCGACAACGTGACGGCAAGCGGGAGCATGACGTATTTATATATCCTGATGTCCATTGCCTTTTTTACCTTGTTGATAGCTTGTATCAATTTTATGAATCTTTCTACTGCACGGTCTTCTAAAAGGTCGAGCGAGGTGGGTATTCGCAAGGTTTTGGGGGCGCAACGCAAGGGTTTGATTCAACAGTTTTTAAGCGAATCTATCTTGTTAAGTTGCATTGCATTTGTATTTTCCTTGCTCATCGTTCAGGCTTTGCTACCTGTTTTTGAAGAAGTATCGGGTAAGGTTTTCTCATTTACCCCCCCTCAGTATGGCGGGCTTTTGGGTGTCTCTTTTTTATTGAGTATGGGTGCGGGTTTATTGGCGGGTAGTTATCCTGCGTTTTATTTATCGTCTTTTAAACCCATAAAAGTACTAAAAGGGCGGTTTTCCAACTCTTTGGCGGCGATTTCTTTACGCAAAGGTTTGGTCGTTTTTCAATTTACGATTTCTGTTATGTTGATTATCGCTTCGGTCGTCATTGCCAACCAAATGCACTTTTTACGCTCGACTGATTTGGGTTTTGCGAAAGACCAACAAATCGTTATTTCACTTCGCAGCGAGACAGCCAAGAAAAGTTATTCTGCTTTGAAAAATGCTTTAAGTCAATCGAATCAAATAATATCAGTAGGTGCAGCGGCATATTATCCAGGCATTTTTAATCCCGAAGATGCCAATTTTTATAGAGAAGGGCAGACGATGGACAATGCTAAAACAACCCGCACGAATAGGGTTGACTATGGTTTTCTCAAAACTCTTGATATAAAACCTGTTGCAGGTCGGCTATTTTCAGAACAATTTACGGCTGATAGTAATGCTTTGATTATCAATGAGCAAGCTGTCCGCGAATTGGGCTTTGCGTCTGCCGAAGCGGCGATTGGCAAAAAGATATTTACAGATAGACAAGGAACACAGTACGGTTTTGATGTGGTCGGGGTTGTCAAAGATTTTCATTTTGAAGATTTGAAAACGCCCATTACACCTTCGGTTTTGCGCTGGATAATAGAGAAAATTACAATTATATCATAGCCCATGCCAAAGCAAGTGATATAGGTTCGGTCTTAAAAAAGGTCGAATCGACTTGGCAAACGCTCAATCCCAATGAGCCATTTGAATACAGTTTTTTGGATGCCGATTTTCAAAAAAACTATAAAGCAGAAAGTCGTTTGTCTGCAATTGTGGGCTATTTCACGTTGATAGCGATTCTTATTTCATGTCTCGGTCTATTCGGTCTCGCCACTTTTAGCGCAGAACAACGCACGAAGGAAATTGGTATTCGCAAAGTTTTAGGTGCCAGTGTCGGCGGCATCGTCGCTTTATTGTCTGCCGATTTCCTGAAACTCGTGGCACTTTCGGTGGTCATCGCTTCACCTATCGCTTGGTTTGTTATGAATAAGTGGTTACAGGATTTTGCCTATCGGTTGCCTATTCATTGGACTGTTTTTGCTTTGACAGCATTAGTTGCTTTGCTCATTGCCTTTGTTACGATAGGGTCACAAGCGGTCAAAGCAGCGATTAGCAATCAAGCCAAAATGCTCAAAATACTGAGGGGGGCAAATCCTATTAAATCCCAAAATCAGAAGAATCCTAATTCAAAAAACAAAACAAAGTCATGATAAAGAACTATCTAAAAATTGCATTCAGAAACTTAGTCAAAGGAAAATTCATTTCCTTCATCAACTTGTTTGGATTGACAATGGGCTTGACCTGTTGCCTCTTGATTGTTGCCTACATTTCTGATGAATTGAGTTTTGATACATTCAATGACAAAGCGGATAGGATTTACCGCGTGACACGCAGTTTTAATACGCGTGATGGCGCAAAAGTTTTGCATTTGAGTGCCATCGCACCGCCCGCAGGTCCTTTATTGAAAAATGATTTTCCAGATATTGAGAAAATGACAAGGACTTTGTCCAATGGCAATATGTCTATGAAGTACGGTGACAAATTGTTTAATGAGAACAACGCCTTTTTTGCAGATGAAAATTTCTTTGATTTTTTTACCGTTCCTGTTTTAAAAGGCAATCCTAAAACGGCTTTGGCAGACCCTTACACCATCATGTTGACGGAAAAGATGGCAAAAAAATATTTTGGCAGCGAAGACCCGATGAATAAAATAATTAGGGTTGATCAGCAATATATATGCAAAGTAACAGGCGTTTTTAAGGCATTTCCAAGCAACGCCCATTTTCATCCAGAAATTCTTATGTCATTTAACACCTTAAAAGATTCGGCTATTTATGGCACAAATCGCTTGGAAACCAACTGGGGAAACAATGCTTTTTATACTTATCTCATGTTTCCAAAGGATTATCCAGTTGAAAACATAGCCGCTCAATTCCCTACATTTTTGGACAATCATGTGCGTTTCCCAGGACCACCGCCGCCGTTTAAACCTTCTACACGCACCAAATTATATCTTCAAAAGTTGACCGATATACACCTCACGTCTCATTTAGATGATGAATTAGAACCCAATGGCGATATCAAAAGAGTGTATATATTTTCAGCGATTGCTTTATTCATTTTATTGATTGCGTGCATCAATTATATGAATTTATCTACCGCCCGTTCTGTGTTGAGAGCCAAAGAAATTGGTATTCGCAAAGCCTTAGGTGCGGATAGAAAAGAGATTATTTTCCAGTTTTTGAGCGAATCTGTCTTGATTTCATGGTTTGCGCTCCTTGTTGCGCTGCTGTTTACATGGGCATTAATTCCTTATTTGAATGACCTTTCAGGGCAAGAATTATCTATCAGCATCTTATTCAAATGGTACATTTTAGTACCTGTTTTATTGCTGCCGTTTGTGGTTGGATTGATTAGCGGTATTTATCCCGCCTTATTTATGTCGTCTTTTCAACCCGTAAAAGTGTTGAAAGGCATTTTGAAAGTCGGTTCTGGCAGCGTTTCATTCCGAAAAGTCCTTGTTGTTGCCCAATTTTCAATTTCAATTATTTTAATTATTGCGACGGTTGTGGTCTTTCAGCAATTGAGTTATTTGCAAAAAGCATCACTTGGATATGATAGGGAGCAAGTTGTCAATATTCCTTACAACAGTGCATTGACCCCTCAGTATGAAGCCTTTAGAAATGAATTGTTACAAAATGCGTCTATCAAAGACATGAGTCGTTCTTCGCGTATTCCAACAGGACGTTTGTTGGATGCGATGGGAACGAGTATCGCTGTCGGGGATTCGATGCAACCCCTCAGTGTGGACTTAAAATTTATCACAGTTGACCATGATTTTATGCCAACTTATGGCATTGGTATGAAGGCAGGAAGAAACTTTTCAAGGGATTTTTCAACGGATTCGACCAATTATGTTCTCAACGAAACCGCTGCAAAGGTTTTAGGCTTTAAAACAGATACCGATGCCATAGGAAAAGATATTCAGTACGGCGGCATAAAAGGAAAAATCGTCGGCATTTGCAATGACTTTCATTTTGAATCCATGCACCAAAAAATAGTGCCTTTATTGATGTGTATGCCTTCAAATAACAGAGGTGGTTACGGCAATTTATCCGTGAAAATAGGCGGTAACAACACGACTTCAGCCATTAGTGCCGTAGAGAAAACATGGTATAAATTTCTGCCCGATGCGCCTTTTACCTATACTTTTTTGGATGAAAGTTATGGCCGCTTGTACGAAGCCGAGCAAAAGCAAGGTACTATTTTTACGCTGTTTGCCTTCATCGCTATATTCATTGCTTGTCTGGGTTTGTTCGGTTTATCTGCTTTTTCCATCACACAGCGCATTAAAGAGATTGGTATTCGTAAGGTTTTGGGTGCAAGTGTACCTAATATCGTCGGACTGTTATCCAAAGACTTTTTGAAATTAGTAGGCATTGCTGCGGTCATTGCCTTTCCTATTGCGTGGTATGTCATGTACAATTGGCTACAGGATTTTGCTTACAGAACAAGTATTGCATGGTGGGTATTTATTGTTGCAGGTATCATTGCGGCTACTATTGCCTTATTGACTATTAGTTTTCATGCGATTAAAGCGGCGGTGGCAAATCCTGTGAAGTCGTTGCGGACGGAGTAAAAAACTCAAAATACTGAGGGGGGTTATACATTTACGAAATTTTAAAAATTTCGTAAATGTGTTTATTGATTGATTATCAACGATTTAGAGTTACGAAATCTTAAAGATTTCGTAACTCTGTGTTCGGAAGTTGTAAAGCAGTTTTCAAGCAAAACGAAACTTCCCCAAAAATGCAACATGTTACTCGATTTTATTGTCGTTTATTGATTGGACATAGAAACAGTGATCAAAAAAATAAATTTTAGAGCCGCTATTGGAAAAGTGTATGCCGATTTTAGGGAACAAATCACCAATATAAATGCCCACAAAAAAGGCAATTTTATGCTGGCGTTATTTATACTTTTTAATAAAAATTAAAATTTAAAAACATGAAAAGCATCATTTTTATCGCATTTTACGCTGTTTTATTCAGCAACCAACCTACTGAAATGCCCAAAACTGTTATTGGACGTCACCAATTAAGCCTTGAAGAAGCAGAAAGTATTTTGGGCGAACCTGTCCTTTTGAAAGAACGAAAAAGTGATAGCCTAAATGAAATCTATACCTCAAAAAGCACTTTTACAGCTAAGGAAATAGATGCTAAAACCCAAAAATATGGCAATCTGTATTATATATTTGAACGATTTAAAAACGAAGAAGAAGCCCGTAAAATCATTCAATCATTTATCAAATCTAATCAAAATTACGCTGGTTTTGAGTTACTAACCGCTTATGGAGACGAGGCTTTTTTTCACACCGATAAGCAAAATTTTTGCCTCCTTATTGTCCGAAAAGGGAATAAAATGATACGATTGAAA
Source organism: Saprospiraceae bacterium (assembly GCA_043772905.1). Lineage (GTDB taxonomy): Bacteria > Bacteroidota > Bacteroidia > Chitinophagales > Saprospiraceae > JAAFJT01. The sequence goes on from JAYVFS010000040.1 coordinate 43,583, forward strand.
GTGAACAAAGTGACTTCAAAAACCTCTTTTGAAGCATTACGAAAAATAGGAAAAGATTTGATTGAGAGAGTGTAGTTTTTGATAAAATCTTGAAAATACTGAGGGGGGTATAAATCCTAAAACATCCTTAAAATCGGACAAATCCTAATTCAAAATATTAAAACAATACAGCCATGATAAAGAACTATTTTAAAATTGCTTGGCGCAATTTGCTTAAAAACAAAACCTTTTCGCTTATCAATATCGCAGGTTTAGCGGTCGGTTTCAGCAGTTTTCTACTCATTGGCTTGTACGTTTTAGATGAAATCAGTTTTGATAAATTTCATGAAAAAGCCAATCGCATTTATCGCATCAATGCCGATATTCGTTTTGGGGGTACAGATTTAAGATTGGCTGTAAGCCCTGACCCGATGGGTGCGACACTGAAAAATGACTACCCACAAGTAGAGCAATTTGTGCGCATTTATGCCAGTGATGGTCCTCAATTTATCAAAAAAGGCACTGAATACATCCGTGAAAATGATATTATCTATGCTGATTCTACGTTTTTTGATGTCTTTACTTTCCCGGTCATTGCTGGAAATGCTCAAACGGCTTTGGATAAACCGAATACTGTTGTGTTAAGTGAAACAGGCGCGCGTCGGTATTTTGGTACGGTGGACGCGGTAGGCAAAAGCCTTGAAGTCGGGCTTCGAGATAAGATATTGTATAATGTGACGGCTGTGTATAAAGACATGCCTTCCAATGCACATTTTCATTTTGACGTGATACTCTCAATGGCAAATGTTGAATATGGTTTTGGCAATTTTTTGAGTAATAACTTTCAAACATATATTGTCTTAAAAGAAGGCACAGATTATAAGGTTTTTGAAAAGAATTTTGATGCAGTTGTGGTGAAACACATCTTGCCGCAAGCCAAGCAAATGATGCAAATCAACAGCATGGATGAGTTTAAAAAAGCAGGAAACTCCCTCGTATATTCCCTTATACCATTGACCGATATTCATTTGAAATCAGATAGATTTCCAGAATTAGGCACGAACGGGAATATCCAGTATGTATATATTTTCTCAATCGTGGCTTTGTTTGTTTTACTGTTGGCGTGTATCAATTTTATGAACCTATCAACTGCCCGTTCAGCCAATAGAGCCAAAGAAGTCGGTATTCGCAAGGTTTTAGGCACTGAAAGACATACTTTGATGGGACAATTTATTGCCGAATCAAGCCTTATGAGTTACCTCGCTTTTGCTGTCGCTTTATTGATTACGGGGCTTGTTTTACCTTATTTTAATGAAATAGCCGCCAAATCGTTTACTTTTAAAGACTTCGTTACTTTTAAGAGCCTACCTATTTTAATTGTTTTGCCTTTGTTTGTAGGCATTTTAGCGGGTTATCATCCTGCTTTTTTCCTTTCTTCTTTCAAGCCAATTGCTGTTTTAAAAGGTAAACTGAATGCAGGTTTTCAACGCAGTAATTTTCGCAATGGCTTGGTCACGTTTCAGTTTGTGACGACCATTTTTTTAGTCATTTGTTCAATCGTCGTTTTTCAACAACTCCATTTTATTCAAAACAAAAATATCGGTTTCAATAAAGAACAAGTGCTGATTATTAATGGCTCTGGGGCATTGAAACAAAATGCAGAAGTATTTAAAGATGAAATTCTAAAAATATCGGGCGTTACAAACGGTGCTTTTGCAGGTTATTTGCCTGTGGCGAATTCCTCTCGCAGCGACAACAGTTTTTCAAAAGCAGCGGTCATGGATATGAAAAACGGTTTTAATATGCAAGTTTGGAATATAGACCATGACTATATTGCCACTTTGGGTATGGAAATCGTAAAAGGACGCAATTTCTCAAAGGATTTCCCCACCGATTCAAGTGGTATTATTATCAATGAAACCACGGCTAAACTCTTGGGGTATGACGACCCCATTGGCAAACAGATTTATACTTCTGATGGCAATAATGCCAAGCAAAATATTGCGTATCAGATAGTCGGGGTTGTCAAAAACTTTCATTTTGAATCTTTGCGTCAAAATATTGGTCCTTTGTGCATGAAATTAGGCAGAAGTCCTTGGGCAATGGCTTTTAAAATTAATACCCAAGACATTCCCGCATTGATTAACAAAGTGAAAACGACTTGGAAAACCCTTGCGCCAGAAATGCCTTTCCGATACAGTTTTTTAGATGACAACTTTGATGATATGTATCGAACAGAACAGCGTGTCGGTAAAGTCGCTCTTATATTTGCTGTTCTCACCATTTTCATAGCGTGTTTGGGGCTTTTTGGCTTAGTTACTTATATTTCTGAACAACGCACCAAAGAAGTCGGCATCCGAAAAGTACTCGGTGCTTCTGTTGGTAATATTACGACGCTGTTGACAAAAGATTTCATTCAATTGGTTTTACTCGCTATTGTTATTGCCTCGCCGCTTGCGTGGTGGGCAATGCACACATGGCTACAAGATTTCGTCTATCGCATTGACATCAGTGGGTGGGTGTTTGTTTTAGCGGGCGTTGTGGCTGTATTGATTGCACTTTTGACGGTGAGTTATCAAGCCATAAAAGCGGCGGTGGCGAATCCTGTGAAATCATTGCGAACCGAGTAGGGCGCGACCCTTGCGGTCGCCCTAAAATCTATCGAATCGCCCTAAAAACCCTTTTATACTGAGGGGGTCTAAATTCATCATTTATCATTCATATTTCATCATTAAAAAACATGCTACTCAATCTAAAAAACATCTACAAATGGTACTCTACAAACAGTACATCGGTTTTGTCTTTCAACAATATCACCTCATTGATGAATTGACGGTGTATGAAAACATTGAAACGCCTTTGATTTATCAAGATGTGAAGAGTTCAGAACGCAAAGCTTTAGTAGCGGATATGCTTGATAGGTTCAATATTGTAGGCAAAAAAGACCTATTTCCTTCGCAATTAAGTGGTGGACAACAGCAATTAGTCGGTATTGCTAGGGCTTTAATTGCCAAACCTAAATTGATTTTAGCCGATGAACCAACAGGCAATCTCAACTCCAAACAAGGTGAGGAGATAATGGCGCTGTTTAAACAACTGAATACTGAGGGGGTCACGATTATACAAGTCACGCACTCTGAAAAGAATGCGGCTTATGGCTCTAAAATCATTCATTTATTAGACGGTCGCGTTGAAAAATGAGAGGGAGGTATAGTAGTCGGAAATTAATAAAAGCGTGTTTTCTAACAATCCTAAAAGGATTGAATGTGAATAACCGTAGATGCAATCTACGGTACGGATAAAAACGGTTTCCCAACCCTAAAAGGGTTGAACATTTAAATATCGCCGAGTAAGTGGGTCTAAATCATTGACATTCAACACTTTCAGGGTTGGGAAACGGCTCTCTACATTGCCCGTAGATTGCATCTACGGTTATTCACATTCAATCCTTTTAGGATTGTTAGAAAACACGCTTTTATTAATTCATCATTCATCATTTCCTAAGCAGCCACCAACACCCCCACCTCAACAGGTTCCATCTCCACATTCAAAGTATTATACACACCTGTTTTGACTTCAAACTCCTCAAAAACCACGTCTTTGTAGCCCTTGCAACTAAACGTAATCCGATATGCACCGTTTGCCAATTGTGCGATGTCAAACTTGCCCAATTTGTCCGTCTCATACGTCTTTTCTTTGCCTTCAATGACAATTTTGACCTTTTCAATCCCTTTTTCTGTCGCTTCATTCATCACCTTGCCGCGTATGCCCGCCACACTGGCACTGACGACTTGATCTAAAACAGCTGTAAACGTAAATCGGTCGCGCAACTCTGGCTCTTTCCTGAAAATAACGCGTGCATCCGCAAACATAGCCATCATCGTTTTGTGCAAATTAATGTTCGCTTCTTTATTGTTCTGCGTCAAGCCTGTAGCGGTTTTTGAACTTTCATTGTACGCCTTTCTGTACGCATTATAATTGGCAACGACTGCTTGATAGTCCGCCAGAAAAGAATCTGTCATATTATTCTCCGCTTTCAAATCTGCTTCATTATTTTGGATGAACTGAATCGCCGATTCGTTCAAATCATTCATCGCACCTTCGTTGCCTTGCTCCGCTTTGTTGAAAAACGGAGACCCTGCTGCCTTATACTTCCCCTCCAACAATTCTGGTCGAAAAGCTGTGCCAATCAATGACTTTAACATTAAAAAATAGTGACAACAATCTTCGATAGCCTCATCCAAATAGACCCGATGGGTACTTGGCTCGTCCTTCCGAACATTGAAATTAGGTATTGCTTTCGCCGCTGCGACTTCCGCCAAACGGTCATTGATGTACCCCTCAGTATAAAAGCCTTTTAGCTTCGCAAAACGCGGCAATTGGCTGCGGCAAAGTGCCCATGCGATGGGAACGGCGAGGTACAGCTCTTGCTGTGTACAGTTAAATGAAGTTTTTCCTTTCATTGTGATCGATTTTTAAAAGTAAATAAATAAAATTTTATGAATAAAGTCTATCACAATAATTTACGCCAACCCAAATAAGATGTTTCAAAATAATAATATTATTTTTTTGATTTTTCAAAAATATTATTTAATGCCAAACACCTCCTAAAAACGCTTAAATATGCCATCGTCGAATGAGACTATGTGGACACACCTACACGCGGCTTAAACTGCCTTAACTTGATACAACATTTTTTGTCTGGACGACCTATTCCTCCGTTTGGATGACCCGTTCCTCCGTCTGGATGACCTGTTCCTCCGTTTGGATGACCCGTTCCTTCGTTTGGATGACCCATTCCTCCGTTTGGATGACTCATTCCTCCGTTTGGATGACTTGTCCCTTTGTTTGGATGACTTGTTTTGAGTTTGGATGGCTTGTTTGACCATCTGGTAATGCATTATTGAGAACTTGCTTTTATTTTCCGCAAAAACAATTATTTTTGTCGCAAAACAATACTAAAGAACAAAACTTATCTAAAACATCAATCGAGAAAGCTATGGATATAGTTATTCCTGTCAAACCAGCCCTATTTAGCGAAGAAAAACGTATTGCTGTCTTCATACCAAATCAAGCGGACATCATTGATTTAATCAAAAAAGTGCCACAAAGTCGGTGGAGTCCGACGTATAAGTGTTGGCATTTTTTGAAAACGCAAGCCAATTGGGACATCTTTTTGGCGCATTTCAAGGATTTCACTTTGAATATTCAGAAGGATATGCCCCCCCTCAGTATTCCAGCATCTGAAATGCGTGAAAAACCAAAGTTGCAACTTAAATCAGATTATTTGAACCATTTTGTCTTACCTTCTGAAATGGGTATTCAAAACGTCATAAAGGGCAAAAAGGAAGAAAACCAAGCAGCGTTTATTCATAAAACACCTTTTTTGATTGAAAAAGTGACTTATGATGGACAAAATTATATGGGTATTCCGATTCCTTCCACAGACCAAACAAGTCGAGACATGGTTAAAAAAATGGACGGGCGTATCTGGCACCCGCAGGAGTATATATGGTTGTTGCCTTACAATCATGCGACTTACGACAAGCTAAAAATGGCATTTGAAGGCAAATTGCAAGCACCGACTTCAAAAGAGTTTAGGGTAATAAAACCACCTGTGTATCCTCCGCAATTAACATTAAAACCTAAAATTCAAAACGTCGAAAACACTTCTCTTTTTGATAAACTAAATGGGAAACAGCAATTAGCTGTAACTAAATTAGAAGACTTGCTGATTGAAGAACGCAAAGCCTATCATACCATGAAAGGTTATCGCAATATTTTCATTCATTTTTTGACTTTTTATAAAGAAATGATACCCAGTCAAATAACGAATGAACAAATACGGTATTACATTCTAACACGTATCAAAGATGAAAACATTTCAAAAAGCACACAAAATCAAATGATTAGTACATTCAAGGCTTTTTATGGTCGTTTGTTAGAACAACATCATAAAGTCAATGATTTGTACCGACCAAACAAAGAACAACATTTACCAAAAACATTAGAACCCGCAGAAATTGCAAAACTGTTCGCACAAGTTGGTAATGTAAAACATAAATGTATGCTGATGTTGATGTATGGTAGTGGTTTACGTGTTGGTGAAGTCGTTAGATTGAAATGGCAAGATTTAGATTTTGTTAGAAAAGTCATGGGTCATGCTTCCATCAAAACGACTCAAATTTATCTGCATGTTTTAAAAACGGATTTGACTAAAACAAGAAGCCCTTTGGATGATTTGAATATATAAACACATTTTATGCGAAACCGTGTATTACTGCTGTAATATAAGAATACATTTTATACGAAGGATGTATCCCGCAACTCGATACCCCTCAGTATAAATGGCATTTGATAGTAAAATGTATTTTATACGAAGTGCTAACAAATTAATAATCAATTTTTAACAAAAAGATTTTTTTATTTATTTGGAAAATGTATTTTTGTGGATAGATGCGATATGTACGCAAGTGTGCGTAGAATACGCGTACATCCGCAAGTTATGCGAAAGCAAAAAAAAGCCGTTCGCTGATTAACGAAAGTGAAAATGTAAAAAAATTGACAATGAATTGAATAACACATGAAAAACATTATCAATAATTATCATCAACCAAATAGACAGAAATAAAGGCTTTTGGTCGTCATAGCCAAAATTCTTGCTATTCCAGTTCCAATTAACCAATTTAATCCAATAGACCGCTAAACGATAACGGTCAATAAAAAAGTGAGAAACTGCCAAAATCCACCAAAATACTGAGGGGGTCAAAAAAAGAAAAGGCAAACTGTAAATAGCAGCATGGAAAAAAGCAGGAAAAAATGCCTTTGTTTTCTCGTTTGCTAACCAATCATTTTGAAAGAGATAATCACCAACAAAATGAAGGATAAAACCAATAATTAAAGAAATCTCTAAACTCATGTAACAAAAAATTAAAAAAAAGAAGAAAAATAAGCCATCGCAGAACACGCCGTTGACGCAAACCCACCGCCAAAAGCTCGACTAAAAAAGCCCAAACAGGCGGCGGGCATTCGTCAACGGAACCGTTCCACGAAATCAAAAAAAAAAGCCCCGTTCAATAATCAAACAAATGAAAGAAAAATAAAAAAAAATATACAATAAATTGGCAATCAATATTTTATGAAAATATTTTCGAGCGATATTTAAAGAAAAACAACCTAAAAAGACAAAAATACTGAGGGGGTGATTGACTAACCGAGATAGTGTTTAGCAAGGTTTCGGGCGATATAAAATGAACATTTAAACATTTTTATAAAAAAAATTCACAGATTAAAATTATATTTGAACGAGATTCTTTCTTTCAAATTATTATTAACCAAAAATCAAAGATTTTAATATGAGACATTTAACTACTAAGTTTTTTTTGCTTATTGTATCCTCTTTTTTCTTTTACAATAGCTTTGGTCAAAGCCAACAAACTTACACAGCTTCATTTATTGCACGAATGGGCGTAGATACTGTTTTAGTCGAAACCTATACCATGATTAACAACCATTTATATGGTAAATATTTTGTTCGTGTTCCTGAAGACTATATTGGTGAATTCAGTGTTCATTTTTATCCTAATGGCAGTATAAGAGAGTTTAATGTCAATGCAATGGATGCTTTCAACAGTTCAATACCTTTTCAAGCCAAAACAGGAGGATTTGAGTACAGGTTAAATATGAATTGCAAAGACGATACTTGCACATACTACAACTCTAAAAAAGGTCAAAATACTGAATCCGTAGTCAAATTTGGTGTTAAAGAAATGGATTTTGTAGGAGGTTGGGCTCCGTTGATTTCATTAATGGAATGGCAGTGTATGCGTTTAGTAAAGTCAGGTAAAGAAAAATTGCCCCTAAAAATGATAAATCACTCTATTGGAGTTTATGACATAGGGGTACTTTTTTCAAAAAAAGATACTGTAATTTTTGGTGGTCCATTTTTGGAATACACTAAAATTAAGATTAATGATGAAGGTCGGATTCTTAATACAAATGGTATGGGTACGCCTTGGAATTACTTTGTCACAAAACATGACCCCATAGATATTGACCAAATCGCTAAAAGAATGGCAAAAACAAAAGGAATTGGTGAACCTTCTCCCAAGAAAACAGTTCAAGCAACTGTTCAAAATTCTAAAATTGATATTGCTTATCAAAGTCCTTATAAACGAGGCAGAATTATATTTGGTAGTGTTGTGCCTTATGATTCCATTTGGCGAACTGGTGCTGGCAGACCAACAACTATACGCCTTGATAATACTATTCGTATTGGCAAAACCTTGATTCCAAAAGGTCAATACAGTATCTATACGATACCTAAAAGAAATGAATGGGAACTTATTTTTAATACTGATATTACAACCTGGCCTACCAATCCTAACAGGAGTAAAGATTTTGCTCAAATCACTATTCCTATCAAAAAGGCAGTCAAAATAAATGAACAATTTATCATTGATATAGTAGAGACCAAAAAAGGCGGTGAACTAAATTTTAGTTGGGATGATATAATAGCAGTAGCAGAATTTGAAATTATTAAAAACTAAATTTTGAACTTTAAATAGCCTTAAAATGAAAAAATATGCAGTAGTTTTATTTTGCATCTTAATAACCTTGACCTCTTATTGTCAAAACTCAAGCCTTTCATCCGAAAAACTTTGGACGGAATCAGAAAGAGAACATTTGCTCGCAGGTTTAGAAAGGACTAAAAATGAAGTATTTAACGAGATAAAAGGACTTAACGAACAACAATGGAATTTTAAAGAAGATTCTACTCGTTGGTCAATTTCGGAAATCGTTGAACACCTTATTACACAAGATGAAAGTTACACCAAAGAAATCTGGACATGTTTAAACCAACCAGAACTACCTCAATTCGTTGAAAAAGCAACAGGAAATGACCATGTTTTCATAGATTATGCAGATGATCCTTTGAAAACTAATGCAGGCTTTTTAAGTCCATTCGGTAGATATTGCTCAAAAGACAAAACAGAGTTTGCATACAATCGTATCAGAACAACACTAAATGGTACTGTTAAAAATTCAAAAGACGATTTTCGCAAACATTTTACGTTTAGGAATTTTAAATTCAATGGTCAATTAACCGATGCAGAAAAATACAATGTTAGAGATATGCACCAAATTGTATTAACTTGTATTGGACACACAGACAGACATTTAAAGCAATTAAGAAAAGTGAAAAATCATCCAAATTATCCAAAGCAATAAAACATTCGGTTTAATTGCTAAAATACTGAGGGGTATTTAACGAAACCTTGACAGATGAAAAAGCAGATTTCGGCAGAGATTTAACGAAAATTCAAGCAAAATTTGGCAAAAAGTGGTAGAAAAGCCTAAAAATACCCGCTGGCGCAGGGACTCAGACTGTGCAAAAAAGGTTTATGAGTTTTCAGCAACAAACTATTATTCTGATAATGCAACTGTTTATTGTCAATTACAGAATATAATTTATAAT
>JAYVFS010000041.1:0-5637 GCA_043772905.1 Saprospiraceae bacterium
ATTTGACTTATATTGTCAATAAAGCAGCTTGAGTTTCAAACACTTATATTTATACATTGATTTTATTTTAATGCCTGTGCTTTGGCTAAGGTGTTGATTTGATAATCAATATTTTATATTTAGTGGATAATGGATAGTTGATAATGGATAATTCAAAGCCTTGAACATCCGTCTTTTGCGATAATATTTTTACATTAATTGTTCTAAGCGAATTTCAGCATCAACCAATTCTTTGGCATACTCATTTTGTGCAATACCATGATTGGTGATAAAAGTTAAAAAAACTTGTTTTTTCGTCTCTGTTTGCGCTATAAATCGTTGCCGTTTTTCAATGAGTTGTTGATAATAATCTTTTGTAATCGTGAAAAGTCCATTGTGAAATTTGATTTCGCAGAGGTTGATACAACCGTCTTTTCTATCAATCAACAAATCAATTTGCACTCCCTCAGTATTTTTTGACCCTGCAATGTGTAGGCTATAAATTTCCGTATACACTGCTGTTATGCCCAACGCCTGTTTAATCGCATCAATATGTTTATGACAAAGCGTTTCAAAAGCATAACCCGACCAAATTTTGTAGGTTTGACTTTCTGCTAATTGCTGCCACATTCCTTGCGTGTATTTTTTGTTGGGCTGGATAAACCGATGATAAAAAATGGAATATTCATCAGCCAAACGGTATATTGAACCTCTTTTTTTCTTACCAAAAGACGTGTTTTCAACTATAAAATCAGAAACAATCAATTCTTGAATCGCTCTTTGATACGAACCCGTTGCCTGTTCCTTGCCTAATCCTTGCAGTATTTCGCTGTGCGACATACCGTAAGGACGAGCCGCCAAAACCGCCGTTATTTGCTGATGCAATTCTGCATTAGTGAATAAAGCTTGATACAAATTATTGTATTCATTGTGCAATATCCCTGTTGGAGAAAAACACAAACGTTCAATTGCAACGGCAAAACTTTCCCCTTTTCTCAAATTTTCTAAATAAAAAGGAATACCCCCGAGCGTCATATAGATTTTTGCGACCTCTTGCACGGTAAATTGAAACCCTTTATCTTTTAGAAAAGCATTTGTTTCGGACAAACTGAAAGCATATAAATGAATATTTTCTGTTATCCGATTGTGCAAACCACCTACGTCATTAATCACCTTTTTCGTAATCCATGACGTTGCTGAACCGCAAATAACTAGAATGAAATGTGTCTCTTTTGACAAATAATCGTTCCAGAAATGCGCCAACATCTGTATAAAACTCGATTTAGACGTTGCGACCCAGGGCAATTCATCAATGAAAATGACCTGTTTTTTGTCCGTATCTAAGGTTTTTAGGTAGGCTTTAAAATGCAAAAAAGCCATCTGCCAATTATCAAAGTCTTTTGGACTTAAAGAGCCATCGTATTCTGATAGCTTGACCGCAAAATTGACCAATTGCGTGTGCATATTACCATTTTGAATACCTGTCATGCTAAAACAATAGTGTTCTTTCAAAACAGTATCAATGAGGTATGTTTTACCAACCCTTCTACGACCTGTTACGCCTAAACCATAGTATCTTTTTTTTGTCATTCTGAACGCAGTGAAAGAATCTGTATAAACAATTGAAAATAAATATTTTATACAGATTCTTTCACTGCGTTCAGAATGACAAAAAAGGAATATTATTAATTTATCTCGTTTCCCGCTCTAAAACCTTTGTCGGCTCAATCCGCAACCACAATAAAACCGCAAAAATATTTAAAAATGTGCCGAGAAAGAAAAACGGTTCGTCTGAACCTGTCCATTCTTTTAGGTATGGAAAAGCCAAAGCAGTGAGAAATGCGCCCAAATTGCCCACCATATTCATTGCGCCTGAGACCATGCCCGAATTTTTGCCGCCAATATCGCTGCACGTTGCCCAAGAAGGCGACAGCGTCATATCTGCACCCAAAACTGCCATTGACAGGAAAACGGTGGCTTCGACAACCGAATGTGCGTAGGCACTCATCAACAAACCAACGGCGGCAATTGAAAAACCGACAATCGCTGTATAGCGGCGTGATGCGCTGAAACGGTTTTGTTTATAGAGATAATCCACCATGCGACCTGCTATGATATTGCCGAGCGCACCAAAGACCAAAGGGATAGACGCATAAAAACCTGCTTCGACGGTATCGAGATTAAAACGGGTTTTGAGATGTGGAAACAACCATGTCAAACAAAAGAAAAACGTAAAATTAGAGGCGAAATATTGACCCATTAGTAACAACATATTGCTTGAACGGAGCAATATACTGAGGGGTAGTTTTTCGTAAGCTTCTGAGGTTGTTTGTTGTCTGTTTTTTAAAATATAGTCCAATTCTTCTTGTGGAATGCCCTTTTTTCCTGTCGGTTCGTTGCGAAACCACAGCCACCAAGCAGCAGCCCAAACGATGCCGACGACACCGAGTAAAGTAAAACTTTCGCGCCAACCGAAGGACTGTATCATCCACGCCACGGTCGGCAAAGCAAACGCTGCACCGAGCCGTCCTGCGGAGAAATTAATGCCGTTGACCGTACCCCGTTCCTGCATCGGTATCCATGAAAAAACAACGCGATTGATGCTCGGATATGCCCCCGCCTCTCCTGCACCAAAGGCAAAACGAATGACCAAAAGGCTGACGAAATTCCAAGAAAAACCTGTCAAAGCTGTCAAAAATGACCATATTGTAACGATAAAAGTCAATATTTTCCTTGCGCCAAACTTGTCCGCTGCCCAACCCGAAGGCATCTGAAACAAGGCATAGCCCAATGAAAAAATGGACAATACCCAACCCATTTGCTTGTCGGAAAGCGATAAAGCCGTTGCGACATCGGTTTTGGCAACTGAAATCAAAATGCGGTCAACATAGAGCAACATTGCGAGCAAAAAAGTACCGAACACTATCCAAAAGCGTGTTTTCATAAGCAAACAGGAAAGGTTTTGATTGTTTTTTAACACATAGCCACATAGGACACATAGTTTTTTTGCATTTTTTTTAAATAAAAACTACGTGTCCTATGTAACTATGTGTTAAATTAAAAATATGTTATCCGCCATACTGATGGGTCTAAAAAACCTCAATACTGTTTTGTTCAGGACTCCCTCCCCTATTCGCACAACCTGCGGCGATGAAAATTTGACGGTTGATTATAACGGCTTGCGTACCATATCTGCCTGTTTTTAAAGGTGCAAGCGTTTCCCATTTTTGCGTTTTGGTGTTGAAGGCTTCGCATTGATTGTGGGCGTTTGGTTGACTTGTACTTTCGCCACCAATGACTACAACACGTTCTCCAAAGGTTATAGCTGTACAACCCGCCCGTTGGGTTGGAATATTATTGTCAGAAGCCAATGTTGCCCATTTTTGGGTTTTGAAATCATAGACATCTACTTCGGGAACTGTGAGTTCAAAAACTTGCTTGATGACACCTGAAGAGCGTCTGCCACCAGCCACATACAATTTATCGCCTACAACAGTTGCTTGAAAATGGTCACGTGGACGAGGTGAATCGGACAGTTTTTCCCATTTATTACTGAGGGGGTCAAACACATCGAACCAAGCCACGTGTCCGTCCCAATGTCCATCAGTGATGCCATTGACGAGGTAAATTTTATTTTTATAGACAAATGCACCTGCTGCGCCCCGTTGTCTATCGGTTGGAATATCCGCTCCTTTGCGCCACTCGTTTTTAGTTGGATTAAAAATCCAAATGTTTGGAATCGGCTTTTCATGTGGATAATCGCCTGTAAATGCACCCATTACGTATATCTCATTATTGTAAGTTAATACTTGAAAATGGTGCATTTCTATGGGTGTTGGTGCTAATTTTTGCCACGTTTTACTGAGGGGGTTGTATGCCTCAACGGGTTTGATGCCACGCCCACCAACCAAGTACAGCGAGCCATTGAGGGCAGTTGCGGCACATTCATGGCGTTTTGTACAAGTATTTGTCGGTTCGACGTATTGCCAGTTGCGACTACTGTCCAATGCAAATTTGTTTTGGGCGCAGCCCAAAATTTGAACGGTTAGGAGTATGTATAGGTATTTCGTTATTTTCATAATAATATTAAATTAAACGAAGGTGTTACCTTGAAAATATCACCTATTTTCAAGGTTGAATTTGATCGCTTTTATTGATGAACTGCTCAAAAAGTCATTATTGCGGTCTTTTAGGTAATAAAATTGATCCCTTAATTTTGAATCAACGCCACCCAATCATTCGCCGCATCAGGTGCTGTAATAGAACCTTTGACAGCCGTTTTTGAAGATAAATTGCCACCTGTTTTGGGATTAAACCACTGCACTTGCCACTTGCCTGTCGGCAAATTAATAGCCGTTGAACCACCTTTTGGCAAGTAAACAACATAAATTTCATCGTCTTTTCCAAACACATAATCGTCTGTCGCTGCCGTCAAATCGTCCATATTGTGCATGGTCGAAAACGGTAGTTTTTGCATAAAATCTCTGGCTATTTTAGCTTGTTCGTACTTATGTGCGCGGGTGCGGTGGTCTTGTGCATTGAGGTCATTGGCTTCTGTTTGGTAGCCATAATAGTATTCAACGCCTGAACCATCTGCCATAAATGTTGCCCACAAAACCTTGTTACGAACCATATCCGCATTGTCGGGCTGCTTGCCTGTGTAAGTCGGATAATCAGAATCTACCGTTATGCCTATACCTGCACCGCCTTGCTCATCGTTGCAAACAACCCAGGGTTTGCCGCTTTTTTCAGACAATTCAACCCAACGTTTGACTTCTGAATGTATATCATTTACTTGTAATTGCAAGGAAGCCCCCGTCAATTCAGACTGAAAACCGACCAAGTTTTGATAGTAATAATCGTAATTAGGACGTTCAACAACGTTTTTACCATGACCAAATGGGAATGTATGTTGCACAACATGGCTTTTATAAGGGTCAAGCAGACGTATATAAGATGCTGTTTTTTTAATAACAGATACATCAACATTTGTCTCCTCGCTCAAATTCCAATTCAAAGCCAAATGATGTCCAAAACGAGCGATGAGTTCTCGATAATACAATTTTCTTTCATCTGACAAATCAAATCTGCCCATGGTTGAAGCACTTTCATTTTCAAAAGTTTTGAAGTGCATGAACATGCCTTTGGTTTCTGCATAATCCAAAACGTGTTCCCATTGTGCCAATTTTGAGCAATCAAAACGGTCATGAATAACAGATTTTTCCCATGCCTTAGAGGTTTGAGATGCTTTTACAAATCCTGTATCACTTTTGACCAGATATGGATACACACAGCCGTCATCACCATCAATTGAAAAAGTCAAAAACGAAAACGCATTTTGTCCTTTGTTATAAAGATAGTTGATAGCACCCATGATGTTTTTTCCTTTGCCGTTTTGCCAAGTGAATTTATCGGCAGCTGCTTCATAGTCTTTGGCGTGCGGTTCCCACGTTTTCATGAGTTGCAAATAGTCTTTGCCTAATTTGCCATAACCGTCGAGCGTACCGTCAAAATCGCTGTAATGCAGCATATTTTCAGGGGAATCAGCCCCTGTTTTGCAAAAAAAAGGTTGAGAATGTCTGTACGATAAAAGGCGTTCAACTTGTTACAGCGGTTACAATTATAGCCGAATGCAACGGTTTTATATTGTTTAAGAAC
>JAYVFS010000042.1:0-17715 GCA_043772905.1 Saprospiraceae bacterium
TCACAGATCAGGTCAGTTTTATTTTATGCTCTTAATGGGACTTATGTTTGGTGCGTTTAAATCTAAGATTTTCAATTTTACAGAATAATAGTAGTAAAATTTGTTCTTTGAGATTTTTAGTGCAACTGCTGACTTTTAGTACACCATGTAAGAAGCACAAAAGTAGTGTCATAGGGGAAATTAGGTCTGCCACGAATTGCGTGTGGCTGCTCACCGGCTATAACGACACTTTTAGGTTTAAAATTGGGTTTCATTAAACGCACTTCGGTAGCAAAATTACCATAAGCTGTTTGCAAACCTATTTTATCCTCGCTCAATGAAATGGCGATGCCCAGACACATTCTTCATAGTAGAAATGAACCTCGAATACTCTGAACAGACAGGGCTTTTTTTTCAACTTTTCAAGGGGTATATTTTATGCTTTTGTCTCTTATACTGAGGGGTGAGGTGGTCGAAAAGAGTATATTGAAAAAGCCTACTGGCAAATGTTGCCAGTAGGCTCAACTATGAAAAGAAATTAGAGTTTTACAAACTTCGTCTGCTCGCTCCCAACTCTGAGGAGATAAGTTCCTTGTGGCAAAGCCGACACATCAACTTGTTGTGTTGTTTTGCCAGTTATTACTTGTTGACCTAACAGATTGAAAATATAGAAATTGTCTCCACTTTCTGTTTCGATTCGTAGAACATTAGAAACCGGATTAGGATAAGTTTTTAGCTTGTCATTACTTTTGGTAGAAAGAGAAACCACCTTTGAGAAAGTCTCTGCACCGTCATTATCTACTTGACGCAAACGGTAGTAATTGATTATCCCGCCTGAGAGAGGTGCCTTATCCATAAAATCATAGTTTGCGGCTTTGCCTTTGGCTGCCACAAAACCCAGTACATCCCATCTGTCACCTGTCGCCTGCCGCCTTTCGACTTGGAAACCTTTATTGTTGAGTTCATTAGCGGTTATCCATGTCAGAAGGTTGCCCAATACTGAGGGGGTCGCTTTGAAGTCTAATAACTCTACGGCAACAACCGAAGGCTTTACAATCAAAGTAGCGATTGTCGAAGTGACTGTACCACAAGTGCCTGTAATTCGGACTGTATAATTTCCTGCATCAAGTAACGATGTCGTTGTAAAACTTAAAGTAGGCCCATTTATATTGATATGGGCTGAATTTGATGGCATTATTAAACCATTCTTATACCACTGATAGGTCAAACCATCGCCTGTGGTGGTGACGCTTAATTGGGCAGCTGAACCCACAAAAACGCTTGTTGTATCATGCGGTTGAACGGTAATGGTGGTTGCGGCATATATCATTGGGGCATTCGCAGCTGTAGCTGAACAATAATTGTTATCCATAACCAATGCAGTATAGTTTCCTCTAGCAGTCGGTTTGAATGGATTATCGCCCATGCGAGAAAATTTTAAGACTCGATTGTTTTTAGAATCCGACACAAACAAATTGCCGTAACGATCAAGTGCAATACCTTCGATGGTGTCTAATTATTCAATGCATTCCCTTGACCATGCCCCCCAACAACGACAGTGCCTTTGGTCGCCGAAGTGCTATTGGGTGGAAATGCCATGACGCGGAAATTGTTTTGGTCGCCAACGAATAAATGACCTGACTTACCTATTCGGATTGCGGAAGGCAAATTGAGTTGATTGAGCGCATCACCTGCACCGTTGCCACCTGCGACAGTAATACCATTTGTTGATGCATTACCATTGATTGGAAATTTTAATATTCTATGATTTTCTGCATCCGAGACATACATATTGGTTTCTGTAGCATCGAACACAAAAAAGAATACCTCACCCAATTGGTTCGCAGCACTCCCGACACCATTGCCACCTGCTATGACGATACCTTCTGTTTTAGTATTGCTATTGGACGGAAATTTAAGGATACGGTGATTTTCGCCATCTGCGACATAAATATTACCTGACCCAGCGACGTAAACGTCTTGAGGAGTGATTTGATTTAAGGCAGTACCTCTTGTGGTGTCACCTGCTACAATGACCCCATTTGTTGTTGCCATACTGAGGGGGGGGAACTTTATGATTCTATGGTTTTTACTATCCGCTACGAATAGATAGTCAAAAGCATCTTTAAAAACACTTGAAGGATAAGATAATTGGTCTAAAGCCATGCCCGCTGTGTCAATACCTGCGACTGCGACACCATTTGTTGAAGCCGTACTGCCCGAAGGAAATTGCAATATTCTATGATTGCCAAAATCGGGAACATACAAGGTATTGTCAGCCCCAATAAATGGGTTTGATGGGTAGGTAAACTGATCGAGGTTTGTGCCAATGCCATTTCCGCCTGCTACAACAGTGCCATTGGTCTCGAATAAGGGCATACCGTCCAGATGCCAACTTATGTGATTAGCAGATGTCGCACCTTGCACTAGTAACTGATAGGGGTACAATTGCCAAAAGACCCTACCGATAATGAAGGCGGATTACTTACTGACATGGTGATACCGTTACTGGTTTTAACAACAGGACTACCATTGGACTGTCGGTCGGGGCACAGGAGGATACTGGCTTGAAGGTTACAGGTTATTATATCGTTATTGTGCAATGAATTGTCGGTATAACTTGTGGCATTTGTGCCAACGGTGCTGCCATTTTTCTTCCATTGATAAATGGCACTGTTACCCGTGTTAGGAGCAACATAAATATTGCCAGCATTGGTTGTCAATGTTGAAAAGGTTACGGGTGTTCCTGTACAAATTTTTGAACTTCCAGTAGTCACGCCAATAGCAATAGTGGCTTTCGTATTTGGTAAAACTTCAAAAGATTCGGACGTATCAGGACAGCCTATGGCATTCTTAACGACTGCATAATATGTCCCCTCACTTGAGGGCTTGTAATTAGCATCTGGATAGACATTTACGGTTATAACTTTGGGAAAAACTGTAGAATAATCTATAGTATTTTTAGTCGTAACATACTTGGTAACAATATTTTGGGAATCCTTGAACCAACTCAATGATTGATATTTGCCCACAATATTAGCCGCTAAACTCACATCATTAATACATTGTCTACCTGTGCTAGTATTTATTGCTAATGATACTGAGGGGTGGGGAAAGGCTCTCATCGCTAAATAATTACTCGAAACAACAGTATTATTTGCAGCATCTCCACTGGGTGTCATATCACACGAAATCCTATCGTTCGTTCGTAAAGTTGAATCTACATATATACCAGAATTGTCACCAATATTAATGTCATTCTTTTTCCATTGAAAGGTGGGCACATTTCCACCGCCTGAGGGATTAGCAATAAAGGTAACTTTAGAATCTAAACAGAAATCTAAACTTCCCGTTGAAGTTGCAATAGACACACTCACAAGACTCTGCGATAAACCACCATTGGTAATGGCATAAACTTTTGCGCCAGAAACAAAACTGCGATAAACAATGTAATCTCCCAAGTGACCCAAGCCCGAAGCGGTAGAAAATGTAGAAAATGTCGTTCTCCCATTTGATAAAACGGACATACCTGAGTCTGTTGCAGCATAGATATTACTGCCTTTTACATACACGTTATTCACATAATTCGCACCCAGTCCATTTACTTTTGAATAATTTGTAAATGTTGAATTGTTCTTTAATACAGATATACCATCATCGGTTGCCGTATAAACAGTTCCATCCGATGTAAAAACGCTGTTTACATGGTTATTTATCAAACCGTTAGCTGTCGTATAATTGATGAAACTCGAATCATTGGTGGTTGAAATGGCTAATCCATAATCAGTTCCAAGATAAATTTTTCCATCCGATACATAGATACTATTGACATGGTTGTCACCTAAACCCGTTGTGTTTTTGGTTGAATAGTTCGTAAATGAAGACTTACCCTGTGGCAAAACTGAAAACCCAGCATACGTGCCTATGTATAAAGTCCCTCCCGATGATACAAAAACACAACTTGCATGATTATTAGGCAAAGACAAGCCATTGCTTGTCTTTGTGAATGAAGCACCGCTATTATCCGACAAATATAATCCGTTGTTTGTGGCTACATACACTTTGTTATTTAAGGCATAAATATCATTAACGGTTAAATTAGGTTGATTTGTTGCGTCAAATATTTTTTGGGTATAAGTGTTTCCATCATCTGTTGAAACAGCGACACCGCCTTTAATGGCGATATAAATTTTATTTGAAACCTCATCAACGAAAAAGCTTTTTATACCAATGAGCTTAGCCGTATCAGTTGTGAAGGAGATATTTTGGGCCTGGATATTTGTGTTCAGTGCAAACAAAAGAAGAATAAATGAAAAGCAATTTAAAAAATGATATATTTTATTCATTTTAATAGTATTAAGCTGATTAAGAAATAAGGAAACAACTAAGGTCTAATGCCAACAATAAATTCAGTGGCTTCACCGTGACCGTAATTATTGTGCAAAAGAATGCCCACTAGTTTTTGAACACTTCCCGCAACATCTTTAAAATCAAAGGCAAAAGACAAACTCACATCTTTACCTAAAAAAACGGCATTCATAGACATGGAAACTTTTGAATTGGCTAAATTGCTGAGTTCACCTTCAAACTGAGCAGATTTCACATGGAATAAACTGGCCCCAACAACGCCTTCAGCAATTTTCGAAGCGGCTGCAGTAGCACCATCCGTTGCATTACTAAATCCAGAAAGTGTTTTTTGAGCTGAAAATAAAGCGGCACTTGCTAAGCCTTGTTCTGCTGATTGGAGTGTTTTACCGATTTGTTTCAAATCACGTTCAAGTTCCGCAAGGGTTAGATCTGCTGCAGCTTTTAGAACTTTAAGACCTTCCAATTCAAATGCTTTACCAGCTTTTATAACTTCGTATTTTGCTATGTCCAATCCTACGCGAATGGCACACTTTAGGTCTGAATTTTTGCCAGCACAAATCCGCCTGCCAAATACGCGTATACAAGATTCGCATCTATTTCGATTAGCTGCATCTATATCTCTTTGGGCGGCATCTATCTCGCCACGAACACGGTCTATGTCTCGTTGGAATCTGTCAACGACTTCTTGAGCAGATTGAACAGCAATTGCAAATCAGAAAAATTTGCAAGGCTTTTTGCCTTTTATACTGAGGGGGGGCTTCATTCTCTTATTGTTTTTCATAAAGCAAAGGTGGGCATGAAAAATGTCTTTTGCTTTGACTTGTATCATTTCAGGGGTTGATTGTCAGCATGTTATAACTGCATCAGAAATGGGTCGGGCAGTTAAAATCTGTTTTATATTAGTTCACAAAGTGATGTTCATCATTTGATTTTAGTGGTTAATGGTGCAGTTTTGTAGATTATCGGATAGATTTAAAACCATTAAAAGATAAAAACGATGAAAAAGCTAAGCATTATCAGTTTTGTTTTATGTTTGATGTTGGGCGCAGCATCCTGTTATAGCAAACGAAGTATGACGGACGTTCAGACACAAAGCCCTCGGTTGTCTGATGATATATACGAACAGTCTTCAACGAATCGGGTCTCCTACGAAGTGTTTTATGATGAATTGTCACCTTATGGAAGTTGGATTGATGACCCTCAATATGGTTATGTTTGGATTCCACGCGTAACGAACGACTTTCATCCTTATGCCACACAAGGTCATTGGGTGATGACAAACTACGGATGGACGTGGGTTTCAGATTTCCGTTGGGGTTGGGCAGCTTTTCACTATGGCAGATGGGCTTTTGAGCCGCGCTTTGGTTGGATGTGGTTGCCTGGTCGTGTTTGGGGTCCAGCTTGGGTGGCTTGGAGAGAGAGTCCTGATTATTTTGGTTGGGCACCTTTGGGGCCGTATGTAAATGTTTCTATCAATATCGGTTGTCCTTACGATCATTATCGGTTTGTGCCTCGCCGTTATTTTACACATCGAAATATCTATAATTACTATTCTGATAGACATAACAATGTGACGATTATCAATAACACAACAATCATCAACACAACCCATGTGGTCAATAAAAACAACTATTACTATGGGCCACGAAAAGATTTTGTAGAAACAGCCGTTGGTCAAAAGATTAGAACGGCGAATGTTTATGACACCCAAAAGCCCGACGCAACGGTTGTTGAGAACGATCGCGTAAAAGTTTATCGTCCACGAATGGACAATGCACCCGTAGATGCGCGCAAGCCTGTCCCTAAACGAGTGGTTTCGACTTCTGATTTGCAACCCATTCCTGCTGATAGGCAATTAACGCCCAGTATTAGAAGAGATAAACCTCAAAATACTGAGGGGGGTGATGTTCGTCCAATTGATAAACAACCGCAACGAGGAGACGTGCCACAGAACCAACCTGATGTGATACAAGCCCCGCGAAGGACAGATGTTCCACAAAACAGACCTGATGTGATACAACCACCTCAAAGGAGAGACATGCCTCAGAACCAACCTGATGTGATAACACCACCTCGGAGGAATGACGTGCCACAGAACCAACCTGATGTGATACAACCACCTCAAAGGAGAGATGTGCCACAAAACAGGCCTGATGTGATACAACCACCTAAAAGGGGAGACGTTCCACAGGCTAAACCTGATGTCATAAAACAACCACGTAAAAACGATGCACCGAAAGAAAAGGTGAAGAAGAAAAATAATGAAACGACACCACCTAAAAAAAGGAATGGTGGCAACGATAATTGAATTTCCGTCTACTATACCTTATTTTTTCTTAACCCATCATTTTCATAATCAACAAATAAGCACATCCTGTTAACAGCATACTGCCTAAGCTGATAGAGACATTTTTTCGTAATGCAACCGACCCCCTCAGTAAAGCGATGCCTACTTTTATCAACGTATTGGTCAATGTTGCAATAATGACAACATTGACGGCTGTTTGAGTGGCTATGGGTTGAAATTTAGAAATACCAATGGTAATAGCATCCACATCAGCCGCACCTGCTATCAGACCTGTTAGGTAAATACCCGATGCACCAAACCATTTTTCCATAAAAAACAAAGAGATTGTCACAAAGACATATAAAACACCAAAACCTAATGCGCTGAGAATATCCATTGGATTGCCCAAGGTTACTTTGTCCGTATCTTTGTCTTTTTCCTTGTGGGCATCTTTTTTTATTAATCTATAAATATGAAAACTGCCCACAAATATCAATAATATTGTAGGGATTAATAAGGTAGAAAACAAATAGCTGTTGAAAACCAAAGTCAAAACCAGAACCCTTAAAAACATCAAGGTGCAAGCGACAAGAATACCTGCCGAGTAGGTATTAGAACGGCTTGAATATTCGTTGCTTCTCGAAGAAAAAATCCAAGTTATCATGGTACTCGAATACAAACCACCCGCCAATGCTGTGAGTAAAATACCTTTTTCGTCATCTGTGAAATGCATTAACAGATAACTGATAAAACTTAATGAGGATACGATAACGACCACGACTCCGATATCAAAAGGTGTCAGACTTTCGAAAGGATTCAAGGGCGTTTGGGGTAAAATGGGCATGATGAGCAACGCCAACAAGACAAATTTTACGAAAGCATACAACTCTTCTTGCGTAATTTTCTTGATATAAAAACGAAGCTTGCCTTTCAACGAGAGCAACGTTGTCGTAATGGCAACAACTGCCATGGCTTCTTTAAAAAAATTCAAACCTGCCATGATACCCAAACAATAGGCAATCAAAAGAGATATTTCGGTCGTGATACCTGATGGTTTGTGCTTGTTTGTGATGAAATGCACCATTGTCACGAATACAAAAACAGCCGGAATAGAAATCACTAAAATCCAGGCATTGAAATTTTGAGCAATAAAAACCATCAAATAGCCCAAAACAGCGGTAAGGGGAAAAGAACGGATGCCCGCAGAATGTTCTTCGTCGGTGGCATTGAACTCGCGTTCCAACCCCATCACTAAACCGATGCCTGTGGCAACGAGTAAGCCTTGGAAGAAAGGCGGAAGTATGTGAGAAAGAGCGTCGTACATATTTGTTGTTCGTTATGGGTTCATCTTTTCTCGAACCGCCCTGTTTTTTCTAAAACTTTTATGCGATAGACAACCGTTTTGATGCCACCTGAATCCAATTGATGGGCTTCAATACCATGAGTGGGTTGGCTTGTTTCGCTTGTTATCAAAGGTTGTATCCGATTAATGAATTTTTGCATAGCTAAGCGAGCATCATAGCCTTGCAGTTCTTCGAATTCACCCCAAACGACGGCGCTTTGCCAGTTTGCCATGTTTTCAATTTTGGAGACTTCAAAACACACATTCGGATTTTGTCGCAACATATCGATTTTCATGCCTTCAGAAGTATGCCCGATGATGGCATCGCCATCAAAAGCATAAGTCAGAGAGACAATATACGTTTTGCCCTCGTGATGACAACCGATTCTGCCGATGACTTCTGAACGTAAAAGGTCATCTATTTCTGCTTCCGTGAGTTCTCCTAACATGATTGTTTTTTATTTTAATTCGACATATTCTTCAATTTTTCCACATTCAAAACCACAATACGCCCTTCATCTACGTTTATCAAATCTTCTTCTCTAAAGTCCGTGAGTGTCCGAATGACGGATTCCTTGGCTGTTCCAGCTAAAGCCGCAATATCATAACGCAACATGGATATTGGTTCATCGCCATAGCTGTTTTGTAAAAGTAACAGTACATTTGCCACTCGTTTACGAACAGAGTTATAAGCCAATTGTAAAAGTAATTCCTGTTGTGAAACGACATTGCCTGCGAGCATTTTGATAAACTTGACAGATACTTCGCGGTTGCTGTTCAACAATTTTAGAAAATCATTTTTTGGAACAACGGTAAAATCACAATCCTCAATGGCGATCGCCGAATCTGTATAGCTTTCCTCTCGCAGTATTGCCATGTATCCAAGGTAGTCTTTTTCGCCCAATAAATGGATAATCAATTCCTTTCCTTCGTTGTTGGTTTTAAAGACTTTGACTTTTCCTTTCTGAATGATATATAAAAAGTGCGGCATTGACCCCTCAGTATAAATGGTGTTTTTCTTCGGAAATGAACGAATTTCACGGTTAATCATCAGCTTTTTTAAGGCTTCAACCACTTTCGCTTCGTTGATAAAATAACTGAAATCAGGACTCACACTGCCATTCTGATTAAACAGCTTAGTTATTTTATCGGACTTTGACAAACGCAATTCAATGACACTGAGTAGCTCATTGGCTTCAAATGGTTTGGTGATATAATCATCTGCGCCGAGATTCATACCGTAGCGAAAATCCTCCTTTCCAGATTTTGCCGTTAGAAAAATGAAAGGAATATCTGCTAAAACAGGTTTTTTATTCACGATACTCAACACGCCATAGCCATCAAGGACAGGCATCATTATATCGCATAATATCAAATCAGGAACGACCCTTTCGGCGGTCTCGACGCCTATTTTTCCATTTTCGGCTGTGTGGGTTTTATAGCCCGCGAGGTTGAGTATCTCTGCAATGTTTTCACGAATATCAGTATTGTCCTCTATAATGAGTATTGATTTCATAAGCGATTGAGTTTTAGTCTTAAAACGAATAGTAAAAGTTGACCCCTTATTGAAGCAATTTCAAAACATTTTCCTTTTACTTTCATGTTATAGTATGATAAGTAACGAGTAAAGAATAAGGTGGTCAACGCTGAAGGTATTCGATATAGAAATAGTTTGACCACGTTATTATTTTCCGTTTACTAAATCAACTTTAACAAAAGTCACCAATTTTGAAGACCTGCGCTTTAATCAAAATCATGTTTTAAGGTGACTTTGGTCTCCCTGAAACGTGCCGTAAAACACGATATTTATCCATAAAACTGAAATAGAATATGAAATTACCACCCAGTTGGCGCGATATCCTTTCTGAAACGGGCGACATCTTTCGGTTTAGTTTGCGTTTTTTTCAGCAGGTTTTTAAACCAAAATTTGAATTCCGTGAGTTTTTAAGACAGTGTTATATCATTGGCTACAATACGTTGCCATTGGTGGCCTTAACGGGTTTTATCATGGGACTTGTCTTGACGATGCAACTGCGCCCGACATTAGTCTATTATGGTGTCGAAAGTAAATTGCCCGATATGGTCGGTATTGCGATGATTAGGGAAATAGGCCCCATTTTGACAGCGTTGATTTTTGCGGGGAAAATAGGCAGTAGTGTCGGCGCAGAGTTGGGCAGCATGAAAGTAACCGAACAGATTGACGCAATGGAAGTATCGGGCACCAATCCGTTTAAATATTTAGTTGTCACGCGGGTATTGGCTGCGACTTTGATGTTGCCCGTTTTGACGGTTTTAAGTGATTTTATATCACTTTATGGGGCTTATTTGGGTGTTAATATCAATGGCATCACGAGTTTTACGTTGTTTAATGTAAAAGTATTTGATGCCTTGTCAATAAGCGATTTGATTCCTGCTTTTATCAAAACCTATTTTTTCGGTTTTGCGGTCGGCATCGTTGGGTGCTACAAAGGTTATAACAGCAAGAAAGGTACTGAGGGGGTAGGGCGGTCGGCTAATTCGGCGGTGGTTGTGAGTTCCATTGTGATTTTTATTATT
Organism: Saprospiraceae bacterium; assembly: GCA_043772905.1. Taxonomy (GTDB): domain Bacteria; phylum Bacteroidota; class Bacteroidia; order Chitinophagales; family Saprospiraceae; genus JAAFJT01. The sequence goes on from JAYVFS010000042.1 coordinate 10,533, forward strand.
GATTTAATTGCTGTTCAAATTACAGCATTATTGGGCTTAAATTAATTGAAGGATATGAACAAAGAAGCCATAAAATCTTATTTGAATGAAGAAGTCTTATCGGAAACAATGATTCGGGTAGAGCATTTATACAAATCGTTCGGCTCGAATAAAGTACTGATTGACTTTAATTTTACGTTGAGAAAAGGTGAAAACGTAGCGGTTTTAGGTAAATCCGGTTCGGGAAAGTCTGTATTCATCAAATGTCTCATTGGTTTATTGCGACCTAATAGTGGGGATATTTATGTTTTTGATAAAAACATAGCCGATTTAAACCGAGAGAAATTGGATCTGATGCGCGTTAAAATGGGTTTTTTGTTCCAAAGCAATGCATTGTATGATTCGATGACCGTTCGTGAAAACCTCGAATTCCCATTGCGCCGACATTGGCTCGAAAAATCGAAAGAAGAAACCAATGCGAAAGTGATGGAAGCCTTAACGAATGTCGGTTTAGCCCACACCGTTGATATGATGCCCGTTGAATTGTCGGGTGGTATGCGTAAAAGAATCGCTTTGGCGAGAACGCTCATTCTGAATCCTAAAATTATACTTTACGACGAACCTACAACGGGTTTAGACCCTATAACAGGTAGAGAAATCAGCAAACTCATCGTTGAAATCGGTAAAAAATACAATACTTCTTCGGTTATTATCTCTCACGACATGAACTGTATCCGCATGACAGCCGATCGGATTATCATTTTAATTGATGGTTATGCTTATGCGGAAGGCACTTTTGAAGAACTTAAACAAAGCAACGATAACAAAGTAAAACAATTTTTTGAATAATGGAAAATAGAACAATTGATAATATTAAACTGGGCATTTTTGTTTTAGCAGGTTTGCTGGTACTCATTGTTGCTTTATACTTGATCGGCAAAGACACCAACCTTTTTAGCAAAAGCTATACACTGAAAGTAAGATTTGATAACGTTAGCGGATTGATGTTGGGTAATAATGTGCGTTATGCTGGTATTCAAGTTGGAACAGTTAAGGAAATCACTCTTTTAAATGATACCATCATTGAAGTGACAATGTACATTGACGAGAAGATGAAAAGCTATATTCATAAAAAGGATGTTGCCAGTATTGGAACTGATGGATTGGTGGGTAATAAAGTCATCAATGTTGTTCCCGGACAAGACAAAATACACTTAGCTGAAAACGGCGACATTTTGGTCACAAAACAAAGCATCAATACCGATGAAATGTTAGAAGTTCTGAATAAAACCAATCAAAACATTGCGGTTATTTCAGAAGAATTAAAGAATAGTGTGCAAAGATTGAACAACAGCACCGCTTTTTGGGAAATTTTGAATGACAAAACAATGCCTGATAATTTGAAAAATGCCTTGCTCAATATCAGAAAGACAACGGACAAAGCCGATAATATGGTCGCTGAATTACAAACGATGGTGTCGGATATCAATAACGGGAAAGGTTCACTGGGCGGCATTTTAAAAGATACAGCAATACTTGTCAACCTAAATGCGGCTGTTGACAAAATAAAAATGGTCGGTGACAATGCCAACAACTTAGCAACCGAATTGAATAGCTTAACACAAGGAGTCAAACAGGACATCAACAATGGCAAAGGAACACTGAATGCGGTCTTAAAAGATTCTTTGTTGGTTCAAAAACTCAATAAAAGCCTCGACCATCTTGAAGATGGTACAGACAATTTCAACCAAAACATGGAAGCTTTGAAACACAATTTCCTTTTCCGAGGCTATTTTAAAAAATTGGAGGAGAAAAAGAAGAAAGAAGCAGAGTTAAAAGTAAAAAAGGAGATTAGTTCATAGTCTGGTTAATCGGAATTATTTATGTTTGTTATACCCTCACTCGGTTAATAAAGGCAGCGAAACACTAAATATTGATTCTTTTTTAAGGATTTCTATGGGTTCTTTGGTGAACAAATTGAAACGTTCAACAAGTGTTGACAAGCCCCAACCTGTTGATTCTTCAAGGTTCGTTGTTTTGGGTTGGTAGCTGTTTTCTACAACTATTCGCCTTTGTTCTGTTGTAAAAATGCGAATCGTTAAGGGTTTTGAGCGAGAAATAATATTGTGTTTGACAACATTTTCAACCAGTAATTGCAAGGCAAAAGGCGGTAAAAACGCATTTTTGTAGATGGGGTCTATAGCCGTTTCGACTTTCAAATTGTCCTCAAAACGCATTTTTTGCATAAAAAGATAGGATTCCACAATCTCAATTTCGTCTTGAAGGTGAATAAACTCCTGCCCGCGTTGTTGGAGCAACTTGCGATAAACATCCGACAAATTCATCACAAACTTTTCGGCATTCGGGTCTTGAATCCGTATCAAACTTTTGAGCGTACTCAGGGCGTTAAAAAGGAAATGCGGGTTTATCTGTTGCTTCAAAATCTCAAATTGGGCGCGGGTATTGGCTTCACGTAGTTCATCAGCTTCTTTGGAATACACTTGCCGCATATCGCGGTTGTCTATCAAATATTTGAACAGCAAAACCAAACCAAATAGGAAAAAACCTCTGAAAATATAAATCAATTGATACCGTTGAAAGGTGATGCCTTCGACCTCTCCAAAAAAATGTTCTTCAAGATTGAAACCCAAAAAGGCAAGCAAAAAAAGGAGAAATAGCGAAAGTCCAAGCGTTAAAGCAATATCACGTTTTTCGTACAAAAGCGCATTTGCGGATTTAGGTTTTAAAAAACGAAAGACCAAAAACCACATAAAAAGCAAGCTGAGGAAAATAATACAAAATGGAATAATAAAAAAAGTCCACTTTTGACGGTCGGAGTCAAAGTATTGTTGTATCAATGATATAATACTCAAACCAAAACACAGCATTAAGCTGATTTCGATTTTTTGTTGTTTTAAATTCAACATATCTACTATTTCGTTTTTGAAGAAAAAAAAACGAAAAGTTACCCTTTTTATATGTGTCACCATCCTATTTTTGATGAATGTTAATTAAATTTAGGTTTTAAAATAGCGTTTTCAAAACGTCAACATCTTTAATTTATGAAAATACTCATCATCGAAGACGAGCCGATTACCGCCCGAGAACTGAAATTTATATTGCGAAAAATTATGCCTGATGTCAATATTTTAGATACGATTGACAGCGTCGAAGGCAGTATTGAGTTTCTCAAAACCACCCAACCCGACCTCATTTTTTCGGACATTCACCTCGCTGACGGCAGTTGTTTCGATATTTTCAATAAAGTTGAGGTCAAAAGCCCCATCGTTTTTTGCACCGCCTACGATGAATACGCCATCGAAGCCTTTAAAACCAATGGCATTGCCTATATTTTGAAGCCTTTTGATGAAGAAACCGTCGGCGCTGCCCTTCATAAAGTGAAAACGCTGTTTAGTTTTTCCACGCAGACCCCCTCAGTATCAGCCACTTATTTGCCCTTTGATTTAGAGGCTTTGGCAAAAATATTGAGCAGCAAAGAGGAATATAAATCCAGCTTTTTAGTCTCCAAAGGCGGCAAACTCATTCCTGTTGACATTAGTAATGTCGCTTTTTTTTATATCAAAAATGAAATAACCATGCTTTACACCGTCAAAGGCGATACCTATATGACGGATTATAGCTTAGAAAACCTTGAAGAAACCGTTAATCCGCATGATTTTTATCGTGCCAATCGGCAGTTTCTAATAAGCCGTCGCATTATCAAAGAAGTAGAGCAATATTTTGCCCGCAAGTTGTTGGTCAAAACACATACACCTGCCCCCGAACACATTATTGTTAGCAAAGCCAAAGCCACTGATTTTACAAAATGGTTGGACAGCAAACGATAATTTAATGGTGAATGGTGAATAATTTAATGGTGAATTATTGCTGTCCTCTTGATGTTTTATGCTACAAAAGTAGTGTTGCCACCTTGTTATTTCTTCTAAAACCCTTATGAAGGGTGCATATTTCAAGGCGAAACGGGCAATTTGGAAGGCGAAGCGTCCATAATCATTTGTTCAATGTCGTAGATGAACCCCCTCAGTATAAAACCCTTTAAACTCTCTTCACGCCTAACTCTGCCCGTTTAAGCCCCTTTTTTGCCCGTTTCACAAGGAATGATGTTGGTCATATCGGGACCTTTAACCTACATTTACATCAACAAAAAAATGAATAACACATGTTTTAAGAGATTTAGGTGATGTACTTGTTTTAGTTTTTTCATCCGATATTTAGTTTTAGAGAATAAGGGTCGCTCAATTTCAATATGAAAATGAGCGTTTTTTTTGCCCAAAAATAGACCCCCTCAGTATTTGTAAGAAACAAAAGAAAACTCACCTCATATATGCCTGTTTCAACCCTTCTTTTGTCCTGTTCACGGTATTTTGCATAGATAACCTCCCTTTCACGCTGTAAATTTGTAGCATATTTTAAAAAAGAAAGAACCCGCCTCTTTGAATCCGTATTTCTTTAAAATGTGATGAAAAAACAATAAATATTATGTCAGAAAAGCAAGTTTTTCAAGCAAATTCGTCTCGTCGTTGGCGTGTGTTTCAGTGGTCAACGCGTCTTTTTTTATTCAGTTTATTATTGGCAATTCCTATCGTTTGGATTGCAATGTCGCGGGGTTATAAGCCCAATATGCCACAATTGACAAATGATGAATTTTCCACGAAAAAACTCAATAACCCAGAATTGCCTCATGCATTTTCGGCTTCGGACAACAGAAAGTACAAGGGTTTTAACAGCTTTATGGATGCCAAAAATGCCTTAAAAAATGCCCAAAGGCTGCCAGAAGCACAATCAATACGGGCGGGTTTTTATGTCAATTGGGATGCCCAGTCCTTGTTTTCCCTTGAATCGAATATTGACAAACTGAATATGGTCATCCCCGAATGGTTGAGCATTGACCCTAAAACGGATACTTTGGCTATCAATATTGATGACGATGCCTTGACGGTTATGCGTGAGCATAAAGTGGCGGTTCTCCCGATTTTGAATAATGTCAATGACACCAAAGACGGCGATTTCGACCCAGCACTTTTGACCCGTGTTTTGAAAAGCCCTACCAAAAGCCGTCGTTTGATTGATGATTTGATTAAGGTTTTGAAAAAATACAATTTTCAAGGGGTCAATATTGACTTTGAAGCGGTGGACGATGCACAGACAGCTGTAGCACTGGAAAACTTTCAACGGGAGGTTTATAGACGGCTGCATATTGAGAAACGAAATCCCGATGGCATCGGGACGGAGGGGGGGTATTTGGTGACGCAGGACGTGATGGCATCGAATGAAAACTTTAATAATAAAAAACTCGCTGAATACAACGATTACATCTTCCTAATGGCTTACGATCAACATTGGACGACAAGTACGGCGGGTCCTGTATGTGATCAACGGTGGATTGAAAAAATGCTTGATCAAAACGCAGCGAATATTCCTGAACAAAAAATTGTTCTGTGCATCGCTGGTTATGGTTATGATTGGGCAGATGGCGAAGTCGGTGTTACCGTCACCTATCAAGAAGCCCTTGCAACGGCTGATGAAATGCACACAGTCATTGATTTTGATGATGATACGTATAATTGTAAATATACCTATAAAGATGGACGTGGCACGCACCATGAAGTTCAGTTTTGCGATGCAGCAACCAATTTTAATACCATGCGTTTTGCAGATGAATATGGCGTAGCAGGTGTAGCATTGTGGCGGCTTGGTTCGGAAGACCATCGGATTTGGAGTTTTTATGATAGAAATTTATCCAACGAGACTTTGCAAAAAACGCCTTTCGATTTTTCGATTTTAAAAAATATTAAATCCAATTTTGAAAAACCCAATTATACAGGCGATGGTGAGGTTTTGGATGTTGTCAGTCAACCACAAAATGGCAATATTAGAATAGACGTTGATTCGGTAGAGCATGTCATTCAAGAAGAAGTTTATAACACTTTGCCGACCAAATACGTCATTAAAAAGTACGGAAAAGTCCACAATCAAGTCATTTTGACCTTTGATGATGGACCAGACCCCGATTATACGCCTAAGATTCTCGACATTTTAAAACAAGAAAAAGTACCCGCCGCTTTTTTTGTCGTCGGCGTTATGGCGGAAGGCAATTTGCCTATTTTGAAGCGCATTTTAAGGGAAGGACATGAAATTGGCAACCATACGTTCACACATCCGAACATTGCAAAAGTCGGTAGAAAACGGGCTTATGCTGAAATTGAAGCTACGAGATTGTTGATAGAAAGCGTTTTAGGTCGCTCAACTGTCCTTTTTCGTGCGCCTTTTAATGCGGACTCGGAGCCGACAAAAATGGAAGAACTCGTGCCTTTGGGCATAGGCAAAGAGCTGAATTACTACTCAATAGGTGAAAGTATTGACCCCGAAGATTGGGAAGAAGGCGTTTCGGCAGATTCTATTTATGCCCGAACAATCCGTGCTTACGAAGTCAATCCTGCAAAAGGCATTATTCTTTTTCACGATTCGGGCGGCAACCGACAAGCGACTGTTGAAGCATTGCCTCGTATTATCCATTATTTTAAAGATAAAGGTGTACAGTTTTCAACGATTGCCAATTTGTTAGGCAAAACGCCAGAAGAAGTGATGCCAACCGTTCAAAGTTCGCTTTTTGCCGCCAATAATTGGATTGCAGAAGGTGCTTTTTGGGCAAGTAGTTTGCTGTTGGGTTTGTTTATTGTTGCATTGATTTTAGGCATTTTGCGGATTTTAGCGATTGCAGTTATGGCAACCATTCAGTACGCAAAACGCAAAAATGAACAAGCAGAATTAGATGAAGCAGCCCTTTTACTCGCAAATTCTAAGCAAAAACCGACCCCCTCAGTATCCATCATCGTTCCCGCATACAACGAGGAAGTGAATGCTGTGAAAACGATTCAAAACCTTTTGAAACAGGATTATCCGAATTTTGACATCATTTTTGTCAATGATGGTTCAAAAGATACAACGTTTTCGGTGGTTTATGAAGCGTTTAAAAATCATCTAAATGTTCAAGTATTTGACAAACCAAATGGTGGAAAAGCCTCCGCTTTGAATTTCGGCATTGAACGGGCAACAGGCGAATTTGTCGTTTGCATTGATGCCGATACACAACTAAAAACCGATGCCGTTCGGAAAATGATGCCTTATTTTCAAGACGAAAAAGTAGGTGCCGTAGCAGGCAATGTGAAAGTAGGCAATGAAG
>JAYVFS010000043.1:0-17703 GCA_043772905.1 Saprospiraceae bacterium
TTTTTTTGTCATGCTGAGCGCAGCGAAAGCATCTGAATATAACAGACTATTTAGATGCTTTCGCGGCGCTCAGCATGACAAAAAGGGTTAACTGTAAGGAAAATAAGAGTTAATTCTGCGGATTTGTCTAAAAACCAAGCATTTTTTGAACAAAACAATAGTAAATATTGAAAAACAATAGCAAAAACTATAAATATTTTAGACTTTTACCCAATATCGTCACCCATCGTAAAAGACGCATTATTTCATCAAATAAATCAAACCAATACATGCAATCAAGAAGAAATTTTCTCCAATGGTCAGCAATCAGCCTACCATTTTTATCCGCCGTAAAAGCTTTTGCAACGCCTAAAAAAGTAAATATCGGCAACAAACCCATCGTCGTTTCGACTTGGGACAGCGGTTTGCCTGTCAATAAAGTCGCTTGGAAAACGCTTCGTGAACCCAATGGCAAAGCCTTAGATGCCGTTGAAGCTGCCGCAAATTCCATCGAAGACGCCATTAGTTGCTGCGTCGGCTTGGGCGGCAATCCCGATAGAGACGGCAAAGTAACGCTCGATGCGTGTATTATGGACGAAAAAGCCAATTGCGGCTCCGTCGCTTTTTTGGAGCGCATCAAAAACCCTATTTCAGTCGCTCGAAAATTGATGGAAACAACGCCCCATGTGATGCTTGTGGGTGAAGGGGCGCAACAATTTGCCTTAGCCAATGGTTTTAAATTGGAGTCGGGTGAATTGTCAGACGATGCCAAAAAGACGTATAAACAATGGCTCAAAAAGTCTGAATATAAGCCTATTATCAATATCGAACAACAACAAATCAAGGCTAAAAAGGGCAAACAAGGGCATGGCCCTTTCGCCCCCAATTACCTTGAAGATGGCACTTTCAACCACGACACAATGGGCACAATCGCGATGGACGCTTCGGGCAATTTGTCGGGTGCTTGTACCACAAGCGGTATGGGTTTCAAAATGCGGGGCAGAGTGGGCGATTCGCCGATTATTGGTGCAGGTCTGTTCGTTGACAATGAAGTAGGCGCAGCCACCTCATCAGGACAAGGCGAGGAAGTGATTCGGATTTGCGGTACGCACTTGGTCGTCGAAATGATGCGTATGGGTAAAACACCCGAAGAAGCCTGTAAAATCGCCATTGAACGCCTTATCAAAATCAATCCTGAAAAAGCGAAAGATTTTCAGGTCGGTTTTATCGCTATCAACAAGGCGGGAGAATATGGCGCGTATTCGATTCATCATGGTTTTAACTATTCCGTTACACATTCAGATGATGGTGGAAAAGTGTTTATGGCGGAGAGTTATTTTAAAAAATAGCGGTATTCGATACAAACTTGCGTTAAGTTGTAAGTTATTCAAAATCAATGTCTTGATTTAACTTCTACCCCTCAGTATTTTTAACTTTCAACCTAAAACACATGAAAAACCTCATTTTGTTTTTCCCTTTTTTAATTTTTGTTGCTTGTCGTAATGTTGTTGAAAACAAAGAAAAGACCTGTCCACAATATGAAAAAGGGAGTCGTGAATATCTGCAAGATAGTATGAGACAAGGGCTGGACGGTTCTTACTTGGAACGTGGTAATCTCAATAAAGTGGTTGATATGAATGCCTTTGATACAATTTATCGCTATCGAGGTCATGGCGGATGGGGTACATTTGATTATATCTGTTCCATTTATAAGCAACTCGATACCCCTCAGTATAAAGTTCAACTTTTAAGAAAAAGGGGAAGCCAAGATACGATGTACGATATAAGTGAGAAAAACTTAGACTTAATTGAATGGCAGTCTATCAAAAAGAAGTTTGAAGAGTCTAATTTTTGGTGCTATGGTATAGGGAAAGAAAATTATGATACAGACTCAAATCATTATGATGTGTCAGCGAAAGAGGAAGATAGAAAAAGACATGTTTTTTGGGAAGAGAAACAAGATTCATACGATACTCTTCGTGGATTGGGCATGGATATGTTAGAATTGGCGGATTATCCGTTGCCGTATGCCCTGCTTTATTGCAAGAAAGTGCGAGACAGCATTATTTTGGATATAGTGCCTATTGTAATTGATTATAGCCTTGTCAAAAATTATAGTATTAGAACAATTTTTAAAGGCGGGATTATGAATAGTGGTGCTTATCAATTGAAAATCCATAAAAAGGATTTTGACAAAATAGATAATATAGAAATGGAAGTCGAGTTTTATAATGGTAAAATTCGACGAACAAATGAAAAGAAAATCGAAAAAGTAAATTTTTAACCCCCTCAGTATTTTTTCAAATAAAATCAAACAAAAATGTCAGAAATAGTCAATTTACAAGCGATATTCCAATCAAAATTGGACGCAGAGATTAAAATCGAACCAAAAGATTGGATGCCCGAAGCCTATCGCAAGACCCTCATTCGGCAAATATCGCAACACGCCCACAGCGAAATCGTCGGTATGTTGCCCGAAGGGAATTGGATTACACGTGCGCCCAATTTGAGGCGAAAAGTCGCTCTTTTAGCCAAAGTTCAAGACGAAGCGGGGCATGGTTTGTACCTCTATGCCGCAGCCGAAACGCTGGGCATCGGTCGTGACGAATTGCTGCATGATTTACATATTGGCAAAGCCAAATACAGCTCCATTTTCAATTATCCAACGCTCACTTGGGCAGATATTGGCTCTATCGGTTGGCTCGTGGACGGGGCGGCGATTATGAATCAAGTCATGTTGTGCCGAGCCAGTTATGGGCCTTATGCGCGGGCGATGGTGCGGATTTGCAAAGAGGAAAGTTTTCATCATCGTCAAGGTTTTGAAATCCTTATGACGCTTTCAAGCGGTACGGAAACGCAACGAAAAATGGCGCAAGAGTCCATCAATCGCTGGTGGAAACCCGCTTTGATGATGTTTGGACCACCCGATGCCGAATCCACAAACTCCGAAATGAGTACAAAATGGAAGATAAAACGCGAGTCAAACGATGCTTTGCGCCAACGTTTTGCTGATTCGGCAATCGAGCAAGTGAAGTTTTTGAATATGACTTTACCCGATGTTGTTTGGAATGAAGAACGCGGACATTATGACTTCGGTGAACTGGACTGGGAGGAATTTTGGGCAGTCATCAAGGGACACGGACAATGCAACAAGCAACGGCTCGAAGCCCGTGTTAAAGCCGATGCAGACGGGGCTTGGGTACGTGAAGCAGCCATGGCTTATGCCGAAAAAAAGAAACAAAAAGCGGCATGAAATACACGACTATACATTACCAAAACTACCTCGAACTCGAAAAATTATTGTCGAGCCAAAACCTAAGAAGCGAGCAAGTCGGCGCACCTGCCCATGAAGAGATGTTGTTCATCATCGTGCATCAAGTCTATGAATTGTGGTTTAAACAGATTATTCACGAGTTAAATTCTGTTGCTTCGATGTTTGCCAATGACGAAGTGGATGAACGCAACATAGGCACTGCCGTTTCAAGACTTGACCGTATTATCGAAATACAAAAGCTATTGATAGAACAAATTAGGGTCATGGAAACGATGACGCCTTTGGATTTTCTCGATTTTAGAAATTACCTTTTTCCTGCCTCTGGTTTCCAAAGTTTTCAATTTCGGCTCATTGAAACCATGCTGGGTTTAGAAAGTGATACTCGGTTGACCTACAATAATATCCCTTACGAGAGTGTTTTTCCTGAAAAACAGCGCGATATACTGAGGGGTATTGAAAATGGTAAAACGCTGTTACGCGTTGTTGAAGCTTGGTTGGAACGGACACCTTTTTTAGATTTTAGTGGTTTTAAGTTTTTAGAAAACTACCAAAAAGCTGTTTCCATCATGTTGGAAAAGGAAAAAGCGGCTATCATTGAAAGTAGCTATTTGAGCGATACAGAAAAGGAAATGCGTTTGAAGATGCTCGGCTCAACGAATTCTTATTTTCAATCCGTTTTTGATGAAAAACAACACGATATACTGAGGGGGTCGGGAAAACTGAAATTGACTTATAAAGCAACGATTGCCGCCTTGCTCATCACGCTTTATCACGATGAACCAATTTTACAAATGCCTTTTAATTTGCTTAAAAGACTGACTGAAATTGATGAAAATTTAACAACGTGGCGATATCGTCATGCCCAAATGGTGCGGCGGATGTTGGGTCAAAAAATAGGCACAGGTGGCTCGTCGGGCTTCGACTATTTGGCAGCAACGGCTTCAAAACACACCATTTTTGGCGATTTTCACAATCTTTCGACTTTATTGATTCCTCGTTCAGAATTGCCATCTTTGCCCGCTGATTTGCGACAAGCCTTAGGTTTTTACTTTTCAAGTCAGAATCATTAGTTTGAAAACGATATTGAAAATGACATTAAATATTAAAAACATGGAAAGACATCAAAAACACGCCAAATTGACAAAACCGCTCGTCGGTCATTTTTCCAGAAACGAATGGGCGATCATCGGTACGCCCTGCGGCAATATTCAAAAATTAGCTAAGGATTTGACCGAAAAGATGTCCCAAACATCTAAATATAAAATTGCCTACATAGATGCTGATCACAAAGCAGGTGACGACGGTGAAAACTTACCGTTTGCGCTTGAATACACCGATAAAATTGGCTTTCATCGCCTTGATTTTGCTTCTAAATTAACGTCTTTTCAATTCCGTTCTTTGCTCAATGATGCTGATGTTGCTTTAGTCAATGGCAATCATTTTGAAGCCAAATGCCAAATTGTGGTGCTTGATCCTAAGAAAATGGAGAGTTTAAGCCGCAAGCTCGACCGCTTGACGGCTGTTGATTTGTTTTTGAGGGTTGGTGAAACGACTATGCCTGATTTTCTAAAAAATCATTTACCAAATTGGGCTTCTATCCCTGTTTTTGATATTTCTGAAATAGATAAAATAGCAGATTTTATAAACGCTAAAATGCAAATACCGCCGCTTAAAGGTTTAGTTTTGGTCGGTGGTAAAAGTACACGTATGGGTTCTGATAAAGCCTTTTTGGACTATCATGGCAAGCCTCAATACGCCATTACAGCCGATATACTGAGGGGTCTAAACGTTGAGCCTTATATCAGTTGTCGAGAAGAACAAGCGGCACAATTCAATGATAATCACCCAATTATAACTGATACCTTTTTAGAACTCGGTCCTTTCGGTGCGATTCTTTCGGCTTTTAGACACGACCCAAATGCGGCTTGGCTCGTCGTTGCTTGCGATTTACCGCTTTTAGATGCGGAGACTTTGCAGTTTTTAATCGAAAATAGAAACCCACATTTGACCGCAACGTCATTCCAAAGTCCTGAATCAAAAGAAGGTTTTCCAGAGCCTTTGATTGCCATTTGGGAGCCGCGCGCCTACCCTACCCTTTTGCAGTTTTTGGCACAAGGCATCAGTTGTCCGCGCAAGGTTTTAATCAATTCGGAAATCGAATTATTGACCCCCTCAGTAAAAACAGCTTTGATGAATGTCAATACACCCGAAGAACGTTCAGCGTTGTTCAACCAACTACAACCCCACATTCATCATTCATAATTTATCATTCATCATTAATGAAATTGGATTTTTCAAAACAAGAATTAGCTCGTTATGCTCGGCACTTTGCGCTGCCTGATTTTGGTATGGAAGGACAGAAACGCTTGAAAAACAGTTCAGTTTTGGTGGTGGGTGCAGGTGGCTTGGGTAGTCCGATGTTATTGTATTTGGCGGCGGCGGGCGTTGGGCGCATCGGCATCATTGACCCTGATGTGGTGGATATGTCCAATTTACAACGTCAAATCCTTTATAATGTCGCTGATATTGGCAAATCTAAGGCAGAAACAGCACGTGAGAAGTTGTTAGCCATGAATCCAGATATTGATATTGAGGCTTTTGTTCAGCCTTTGACAAGAGATAATGCACTCGATTTGGTATCAAAATATGATATTGTTGCCGATGGAACAGATAATTTCCAAACACGCTATTTGGTCAATGATGCTTGTGTTTTGAGGGGTAAAGTCAATGTTTATGCCTCTATTTTCAGGTTTGAAGGACAGGTTTCTGTTTTTAATTTATCTAAAAATGGAGAACGGGGCGTTAATTACCGCGATTTATTCCCTGCTCCTCCCCCACCTGGCTTAGTGCCTGATTGTGCCGAAGGCGGTGTTTTGGGTGTTTTGCCTGGCATCATTGGCTCGATGCAAGCATCGGAAGTGATTAAAGTTTTGACAGGCATTGGCGAACCATTGGCAGGGCGTTTATTCATTTTTGATGCGGCGAGTTTTACAACGCGGGTTTTGAAAATCAGTAAAAACCCCAAGTATGAACCCATTACAGAACTCATTGATTACGATATGTTTTGTGGTTTTAAACCTAAAACCGCTCTTGGTACTGAGGGGGGCATAAAAGAAGTTTCCGCCACAGAATTAAAAGAAATGATTGGCGAAAAAGTTGATTTTCAACTCATTGACGTGCGTGAGCCTTATGAATATGACATCGCAAACTTAGGCGGCACTTTGATACCCCTCAGTATATTGACTGAAAAAACGGATTTGATTGCAAAAGACAAACAAGTCGTCGTGCATTGTAAAAGTGGTGCGCGAAGTGCCAAAGCAATTGCACAATTAGAAGCTTTGGGATTTGATAATCTTTGGAATTTGACGGGGGGGATGGAAGCAATGCTTTAGCCATAAATTCCTTGTAGAACCCTGCCTAAATATATTAACTCATACTTTCCAAGATTTCCATATGTTTACATTGCTAATTCTTTCACCATCAGCTTGCAGTTGTCATTGCGGCAAATGCCATTAACCCAATAGTGAAAAGGCAAATGATTAAGTTGCCAATAAGCCCAATACGGTTAAACATTTTAGCTTTATCATCGTCTGTCCTGTATGTAAAGCCCGTGTATATCCCAACAGTCGTAAAGGATAAAGCTACGAACATTAAAAAAGCTAAAATCATAGCGTATTTCGTATCAACTCTATAAAAAGAAAATACTGTAGCTGTCAAGAAAACAAAAACTGTAATAGAAATTACAGCAATAAAAATTCTGAATGAGGTCGGTTTTGTTGTTGTCATGATTGTATTTAATAGTTAAAATCTACTCATCGTTTTTTTTACGTCTTTTGGTCTGAAAGGTTTACCAACCAAAGTATATAGTTCTGCTAATGTGTGCCATTCTCAACAGCAATCGGTTTAGGCATCATCAGAAAGTAAACCATAACAAACACCGTGACCGTCGCCGTTGTCAAAAATGCCGTTGCCGCACCAAACTGGAACCAAATCAGTCCCGTCAACGAACTTGCCAACATGGTGCAGATACTTTGAAGTCCTGAAAAAGTCCCAATGGCGGTTGCTGTATCTTTTTTGTCGGTGATGTTCGAAATCCATGCTTTTGAAATGCCTTCTGTCGCCGAGGCATAAATGCCATAGAGGAAAAACAGCCCAAAAAAGGCGTAAAGGTTTGTGTTGACTGACATACCAAAATACACGGTCGAAAACAGCGCAAGTCCGATGATGAAAATTGTTTTCAGCCCCACTTTGTCGGCGAGAATACCGATGGGAAACGCAAACAAAGCATAAATAAGATTGTAAAAAATATAAACGCCGATAACCATTGTGTCGCCCAATCCCGATTGCTTCGCTTGCAGTAAAAGAAAAACATCTGAACTGTTGAACAGTGTGAATATTAAAAGTCCTATCACAACTTTTCTATATGCTTTCGGACTTGTTTTCCAATACTTTAAGAATGAGAAAAAGGGCGTTTTGACGTTTATTTTATGTTCATTTCCTCCTTTGTCCTTAAGATAAAATGAGGTAAAGACGGCAAATACTCCAGGAATAAAGGCAATGAAAAACAGTGTTTTGTAGTCTTCTGGATAGACATACAAATAAAGCAACGCCAATGAAGGTCCGAGAACAGCGCCAAAAGTGTCCATCGAGCGGTGAAACCCAAAAACTTTTCCTTTTGTGCTCGGTGTTGCTTCATCGGAAAGAATGGCATCTCTTGCGCCTGTCCGAATACCTTTGCCGAAGCGGTCAATGGTTCGTGCAAAAAATATCCATAATGGAAATGTAAAAATTGCCATCATGGGCTTTGAAATCGCGCTGAAGGCATACCCAATTTGCACAAAAGGCACGCGTCTGCCCGAAACATCAGACAATTTGCCGAAATACCCTTTACTCAATCCTGCCGTTGCTTCGGCAACCCCTTCAAGTATGCCTATCAATACAACAGAAAAACCAATTGACTTTAAGTAAATGGGCATAATCGGATACAACATTTCACTTGCTGTGTCAGTAAACAGACTTATCCATGATAGAATCCAAACGGTTCTTGTAATGTATTTCAAAATATGTGCTTGTTTGTCGTTGAATTTAATTTATAGTTAGCCCTCTTTTAGGGTTGCCTATAATCTTACTTTTTATATTGTTGGCTTGCAACATACTTCTTTGCAAAAGTATCACCTAAAATGCATTATCCAAGACTTACGCCTTTTTTATATTTACAACTCTGACATCTATACCCCCCCTCAGTATTTTACGCCTAAAGACATTCGTAATGAGGTTTACGCCCTTTTGATTTTTATCTAAAACCCACTGCCGAAACGTCATTTTAGGTTTTATTCAGTCTCATCGCTGTGATTGCTTGAATTATTTGTTGAAAACATACCTTTTCGCTACTAAATTTAATATTTTCGCCAATAAAAACAGTCTTTTAAATGGTAACTAAAGAACTCCGCCAACTCCTCGGCGAAGGCGAACTCGGCAAAGTGCTCGAAAACCTTCGCGAAAACGTCATTGATACGGATCAACTCAATCTGGTCACTTCACTTTCCTTTCGTTTTTCCCAATTAAAACGTCAGCAAATGCATGGCACTGACGACTCCGCCAGTAGCAAACAGGAGCAGAACCAAATTGTGAACGCACTCATCTCTTTGATTGACGAACTCGAAAAACAAGCCATTAAGTTTCTACCTAACACTTCGACCCAACAACAAAAAAGCCCTATGCTGCGCGCCTATCTCAGTGTTGGCACGCCACATGAGGAGAAACAAGCACAGTTTTTGGATTTTTTGCGCAATTATTTCAGGTTAAAAGGCGTGCAACTGGAAACAATCGGTGCAACGAGCTATTCTTCACGCAAACCCCTCATTCCCATTAAACAAAAATTGGAAGCGGTTTCGGGTTGTGTGGTCTTGGCAACGGAACGATTCACAACAACAGATGGGTTTTTCAGAAAAGACAGCCCAAAAGAAGAGCACGTTCCAGAGATTTTCTTTACCACTGCTTGGACGCATATCGAGGCAGCAATGGCTTATCAATTGGGGCTGCCACTTCTCATTTTACGCGAAAAAAAAGTACGCTCGGAAGGCATGATTGACCCCAGCGTCCATGAATGGAATGTCTATGAAATTGACCTTAATAACCATGAAGCCCTTTCAAATGGCTTGCTCAAGCCTGTTATAGATGGCTGGATTGAGGAGATTGCAGATTTCGAGCGTAACCGTAGGTGAAACGCTGAATACTTCTTTAAATATGACGCATACTTCGCTTCTTTTATTCCGAAAAACTGGTAAAGGTTTTTCCATCGAAACGACTCAAGCCAAAACCTCTTGTGCCGAACCAAAGGTTGCCGTTTTATCCTGCAATTCACAACCCATATTACCAGACTCTTTGCCTTGTGTGCGTATCATTTTCGGTTGTGCGTTGCCTACAGTGACACAAATGAAGAGTAACAGTAGCGGGTAAAGTTGAGTTTGGAAGGAATACTTTTTCATTTGTGAATTTTTAGGCTCTATGATGGTTTCAGTAACTTGAAACCATCATAGAACATTTTGGAAATTGTCCATGATTTTAATGAAAATGGTAATATTTGCTTGAAAATACTGAGGGGGGGGATCCACTTTCCCACATTAGTTAATCAATCTTTATTCATCATTCAACCGCTCTCCTACCCCAGCGAAATAATCGCGCGGTGTTTGATTTGTTATTTTTTTAAAAGACCGATTAAAAGCCGTTTTAGAGTTAAAACCCACTTCAAAAGCGACTGCCAGAAACGTTTGATTTTTGAAACGCGGGTCGCGCACGAGTTTTTTAAATTCGTCAATGCGATACCCATTGATGAAATCGAAAAAATTGACACCAAAGCCGTCATTGATGACTTTAGACAAGACATGCGGCGGTATTTTAACCTTTGCTGCCAATTCATTGAGCGACAAATTGGGATTGGAATACGCCCGACTTTTTTGCAAATATTCCTTTATTTTCTCTCTTTGTTGCAAAAACTGCTCGTCAAAGAGTTTTTCGCGGTGGACATTGTCTTTTGGCGTTGGTACGGATCCAAAGGATTCCTTTGGAAGGAGGGTCACTTTATCCGAAACCGCTTCGGTGACAGAGGTATCATCTTCATCAAAACCATCTTCATGTTGTGGCACTTTAAAAACTTCGGGCTGATGGATGGCATAATACCCCAAAAAGTACGTAATCGTAGAGAAAACCAACCAAATCACATCTACACTTTTCTCCCGAATGTCGGCATTCCCAGAAAAAATATAACCACCAAAAAGAAACAAAAAGCCCGTAAACAGCCACAAAACAAGGCACGCCGCTTGGATAAAAAGAACGGTATTGAGATAATGTAAATTTTGTTCGTACGAGTAGCGGGTCTGATATTGTGTTTTATAAATATCGATGGCTTTATAACACAACCACCAATAATAGGCGTTGACGATTAGGCTCAATGCACCGACTGCGCCAAAAATGATTTGTAAATCCGCATCTTGGTTCACCATTTTCAGCTTTAAGATATTCGAATCCATCAAAAAGTAAGGCAAATAAATTAAAAACTGTAAGACGGCAGGGATGAAATGAAACGCGCGCCGAACGACCAATTTTTCGGATTGAAACAACAGTTTTTGCAAATAAAAATAGAACAATGGCGCATAAATTAGTAATATAAAATCAGGCAACAACTGTATTTTAGGGTATTCTTGGGCGATTTCTCGATGCGTCCACATCACGCGAATCAATATCATAGCAGACACAAAACCAATCAGAATGAGCAGCCACCGATTGGCAATACGGTTATAATCTTGGATGCCCGGTATCGCAATAATGAACAAAACACCTTGTAAAACGGCAAAAAGCATTAAAATATCGTAAATTGAATAAAAATTGAATGTCCCTGTCAAATCCTCCCAGCTCAATATTTCAATATCCGAAATTTTATTACTCATTGAATTGGTCTTAAAGAAAATACGGTTTGGACGTGCTTTGCCACTCTCCCGCCCTTCCACGGATTCCCAAGATCCGCGCGTAAATTTGTACTCCAATTTAGGCAATAACGAATAGACGACGATGTGATAAGTCCCGTCAACTAATTTTTTCATACAATAGGCAGGATCTTCAGAATTCCAATTATTAAAATTACCAGAAATGTAGATTTGGGCATCATGAGGTGTGTTTTGAGGTAGGCTTGTAACAACAAACTCATAGTTCGGCATCGCTTCCCAAGTTTCGATGACGACGCGAATGTTTTTGGGAGATTCTTGTTCAAAAATGCGATTCGGGCGGGCTTTCCCGTCGGGTCCTCCCTCTGACGACATCCAAGAACCTTGCGTAAATTTATATTCAAAATAACGAAAAGTATCGGGTATCGTAATGGAAAAAACGCCGTTTGCGTCTTTTTTCAACTCATATTTAGGGTCACTGGGGTCCCAATTATTGAAATCTGCCGCCAAAAACAAACGCTTCTCCTCCTTCAGAAAATCAGGATGTTTAACGACTTCAATCCGTATTTGAGCCGACAGCACCATATTGAGGCATAAGAATAGTATAGAAAAGATGAATTTCATATTTGTTAGTAACGTCTGTACAAAATATTTACGGATATACTGAGGGGTTAAGGTTTTGATTGAATCTTTACCTATAAAGTAAAAGTAAAAAAATAAAAGCAAATAATAGATTCTATTACGACAAGATGAAATGCTTGAGAATGTTCAATAAACCAATTTCTTGCGGAAAGAAGGTTCAATTGTATTGATTTTCGTTGAAATAGCGTCAAATTCAGTCTCAAACTCCGGCTTTACACCGCTAAATCTATCTGAATAAACTTCCATGAATTTAGAAATAAAAGCATGAATAAACATTTTATTCCGAAAATCGTCCACCGTTTTGCCATAATATATAGACGATTGACCCCTCAGTATTTCTGCCACATTTTCCTTTTCCGCATCGGTTGCCGTCGTTCTGATCACTTCATTGACCGCCACACGATATTGTTCGATAAGCGCATCGGCTTGGGCTTTCCACTCCGCAAGTTGTAATGCTTGGGCTTCGCGGGCTTTTTGATTGACTACTTGTTTGTGTTTCAGTTCTTTTTGCTCCAAAATGCCTTTACCTAAGCCGCGAGGAATGCCCGCGATGATAAAACCTCTGAAATTTTCAATCAGCGGTTTGCCTTGTTTGCGCCGTTTCTCCTGTTCCGCTTCGGCAAACAAAACGGCTTCTAAAACCGCTAATGGACTGCCTAAACTGCTCAAACCTTTGACCAAAATTCGCACTTCTTCTTCGCTCACATTGTGTTCAAAGAAACGGAAAACGCGCAATATATCGTCCCAATATGCCGCATCTTCTTGAGGTGGCTCAATGATAAGTTGTTGATTTTCAATAGTAATCGTCTGTTGAGGCAACTGTTTTTGCGCTTTTCTTTCGACAATAAAAAAGCGCAAACCTGTTATACGTGGACGTTTACCCGCTAAGTTTTCGCCCAATTTTTCATACGAAACCGTCAAATCGGTTTTTCCATTAATTTCGTTGACTGCGGGTTGAATAACATATTTTTCAAGGTTGCTAAAATTTTTATACCCCTCAGTATCGTAGCCAAACTTCTTCTTAAAAGCCTCCAATTTCATCTCAACCATGCCCCGATTACGCCAACTCAATAGGAAAGGGAAAATTTTTATGGCTTGTGCATTGTCCAAACGGAACAAATATTTCTTCAAAAAACTAAAATGCTCATGCTGCGTCACCGCCAAAACGGTGCGCACAAGCTCCTTATTGACGTGTATCTCCACCACCCCACTGTTCTTTTCATGCTTGTAATAAGGGATGACGGACATACCGTAATTGTGTTCGGTATCCTCCCATTTGACCTGCGTTGTTTGCAATAAATCAATGCAATCCAAGATGTGGCGATAAAAGTTTTTTGAGTTTTTAGCACCTGATGCCGTCAGAAATTCACTGATTGAAAAATCAATTTTCACATAATCCCCCCCCTCAGTATCTAAGTGTATTGGGGTCAATCGCGAGACGATTTCAAAAAAAATCTTTGGCGTATAAACTTCACTCAAGGTACGTTCTTTGCCCCGACTGATTTTGCGGATAAACTTCGGCACTGCCAAAGGGTTGTTCAAAACAACGTAATCGGGGTTGTTTTGCAAGTCATCAATGATATTTTCAAGTGTTTTTTTAGCCATCACGCAGAATTTGTCGGCAATATCTGAAAATTTATACAAGAAACTATAATCTTTCTTTTATAAAAATGATTTTTTTGTAAAAAATAAAATAGTAAATTTTAGTAATTCGCTGATTAACAACAATTTACAGTTTTAACAACTACCCCAATACACTTGTATATGCCTTCATTAAAGCTTCATTTTGCATTAAAATAGTGCTTCAATAGTGTGAAATCAAACTGTTTAGCAGCATATACAAGTGATTAAATCAAAACTTGCATATTATTACAGCTACCCCAATACACTTGTATAATCACCCCAACACGCTTGTATATCACCCCAATACACTTGTATAACCACCCCAATACACTTGTATAACCACCCCAATACGCTTGTATAATACCTTTATAATTAATTGACAATCAATAAGTTAGTGCGGTGCTAAAAAGTATTAAAAAACCGTTTAAAAAAAGTATTAAAAAACAAACAAAAAGGATTCGTGTGTCTTTCTGTCTTTTTTTTGAAAATTTTGTCTGTTTAAAATTGGGCGGGCGCAGATTTTAAGAATGGCAGTTTCATAACCTTAAACGAGGGCAGGGTTTTAAACCCTGCCCTCGTTAGTAAACTGAAATACACTTAGTTATACAGCTGTTTATATAAAACCTGAAATACCGTTTTATTTAACGATTATTCATCTTATCTTGAATCAAACCAATCACATAATCACGCATCGAAACACCATCCTCAGCGAGCCGAATTTTCATAGAGCGATAAAGCGAAACGGGAAAATCGAAAATTGTTTTCCGCACCGCGTCAGGATCCAAATTTTTCATAATAAATACCATGTTTACCACAAATACTATTTTTATTATAAATACTATTTTTACTATAAAATTAAGAATACTATAAATTATTTTTGTCTTGATTAATCAAATATTCAATGTATTTACCCAATTTCATACCACGCATAGCCGCATTGATTTTGGCTTGTGTATGGTGTGATGTATCGACATAAATGATTTGCAATTTCTCCGGCTTCTCTGTTTTGGGTGTTTCCAAAGCAGCTAAAGGTTCTGATTCTACAGTGGGTTCTGCTACAGCAATCGGTTCTTCTTCTCTTTCTGGAATATGATGAATTGATTCTTGTTGCACTTGTTTAGCGGCTTGCACCACTTCATCTTGTGGTATATCCCAAATGGATCTCTTGTTCTTTGCCATGATTAAAGTTCAAATTTTTTGATGAATTCATTAAAAAAAGGTTCGAATCTACTCCTCCCCTCTTTGGTATCTAAAACGCTCTCATAAGTATATGGCTTCGACAAAGACTTTACATCAGACAGCGTATTCTCGAACATGGGTACTTTCAGTTTTTTCATAAATTCCACTGCTTCTTGATTTTCTGTGCGTTGGTTACGCTTGTTCAAAAAACCAAAATAGGTGAATGAAAAATCTTTTTGTTTTTTATATTCATCAATACCTTGTATGAGTTTCACAAATTCGGTTGTGCTTAAACCCTCTAAATCGCCCGCAACAATTGGAATCAATACATAATCGCAATACGTAATTGCCGTCGAAAGCTGGCTGTCCTCACTCCCCTCAGTCAAACGCGGTACATCAATGAAAATCACGTCATACTTTGAACGCAAGTGTCGCAATTCATCGAACAGATATTTGGGTTGCACGCGCTCGATGACATACGGTGGCTCGCTGTCATCGTAAATATTCTTGCGTTCAAACGCTCTGTATTTAAATGCGCTCTGTTGGCTATCCGTATCCAACACGATAACCCGAAGATTTTTTTGGGTCGCAAGGGCTGTCGCAAGATGTAACGTGATAGATGTTTTACCTATACCACCTTTTCGGTGTGCCACTGAAATAATTTTAGCATCCATAATTTTCGATTTTTCGCAAAGGTATTATTGTTTTTATAGTAAAAACAATAAAAGTGATTTTTATTTTAAAAACTATTTTTACTATAAATGCTATAAATATAGTAAATTAGTAGCGCCGAGATACGCTTAGCTCTCAACTCCAAATCGTTGATTCACATCGAATCGGAAATCGTGCATTGGAAAATCAGCTTCCTATGCACAATAACGGCTCACAAGCCAAATAAGCGCCTTATTTGAGACTTAATAATGACAACAAAAGATGCAGTTATAAAAAACAAGGCAGAATTAGAGACAAAAAAACTATTCTGATTGTGTTTATGATATTTACTATTTTTACTATTAATACTATAATTATAATATTAATAGTAAAAATAGTTTTTGCTATAAATATTGTAAATGCTATAAAAAATGCAATGCAAGTTTGTAAAAGAAAAGTTTTTTAGTGGTAAAGATACCATAGCAAGTCAATCTCTCGTGCAAGGAATTATGAGTTTCAGTTTAATAACCCACATTAATCAATTGATTCGGCACACCAGATTTAGTAAATTCTAAAAATTTACTAAATCTTTCGAAACGCCCCCCCCTCAGTAATACATTAAATAAGTTCTAACAATAATTGAAACCAACGTCGTGAATCCCTAAGACATTTGACATTTTAAATGCAAAAGTAGGAGAGGGGCCCCGCGAAATTTTTGTGTGGTAAGAAACAAAAAACCTATACAATCACAAACTAAGAAGAAACAGACCGACATTTTAATTTTCAAGTTGTTTTTCTTTTTGAGATCCGAAAGATAGCAACTTATGGAGATGCAGTTTCATCCTAATCTGAAACCTTATTTTATGGGAGTTGAAAGCGCGATATTTGGTCTATGATATTAGAAATCTATGGGGTCTAAGCAGTGTGTATTCAGTAAAGTTATATGAGTTATTGAAACAATATGAAAAAATTGGCAAAAGAAAGTTTAAAATTGATGATTTACGATTGATTTTGGGTTTAACACAAGGGGGTATCCATTGTATGCTAATTTTAAGCAGAAGGTTACCTTGAAGGCACAGAAAGATTTAGAAACCTCTACTGACATCAAATTTTCTTTTGATGAAGAAAAACAAGGAAAAAAATAGATGCCATCATCTTTCGCATAAGCAAAAATGTTAAACGGAATCAACAAATACAGCCAGAACAGGAGCCAGATAGCAAACAAACGGCGGAAATACTGAGGGGGGCTTTTCAACAAATTTTTTTGAGCAAGTAGGGCATTGGGGAATAACTGAAACGACTCTAAATATATTGTTAAAAGAGCATAAATGATGGCTTGATTTGTACTTTAGACAGTATCAAACATCAAAAAATAAAGGAGAATATAGGTGGGTTTTTCATCAAAGCTGTTGAAGAAGGTTGGAAAAGTAATGAGCAACTTAAGCAGCTCTCTGCGGAGCAAAAAAAGCAGAAATTGACTTTGCAAAAAGAACAAACATAGCAAGACATCATACTCTTAGAAAATAAATTACATTAATTATCACTGGATAGGAGTGGAGAAGCCAATAAAGTGATTCAAAAATTGACCCAAGCTGACCCATTTTTAGCAGGCGAAGCGATTTCAAAGATTCCCACTATCAAAATGGTCAAGCTTTCCTTGGAACAAAAAATAGGTCACCCTTTGGAAGGTTTGGGTATGGATGAATGGCGCAATAACAAAGTGTTGCGAGATGCAGTTATCAGACAAATTGAGCTTATGCACCCCGACGATTTTAAACAAGTCGTCAAGACTTTTGATGCACAAATAAAACGGATCGCCAAGCAGACTGAAGAATTGAATAAGGTGATAATGTAAGCATCGGCGCATTGGGTACACAACGCGAAAAATAAAATTCACCTTAAATGAAGTTTTTACTCGTTTTTGTCCGCTTTTCGGGCATTATTTTCATCATTGGAGGTTTCTCATACCGATTGGCTTAGGTGTTCTTTCACAAACACCGCCTTATAGAAGCAATTTCTACTTTATATCAGAATTAGGGACAGCCACAACGGTTAAAATTATAGCAGACAGTTTCCTTTTAGTAACCGATGCCAGTTTCCGCAGATTTAATGCAGCAAAGAACTATTTGTTTTCTATGTCATTCAATGAACTGTCGCTCAATCCGAGTTTCCATCAACAGAAGGTATGGAATACAGCAGTTTTAAGACAAAATGGGATGGACATCAAGTACAACGCATCGTTTTGACGAGAAAAAACTTGGTACAACACGGACAGAATAGTTTTACGATTGTGAAAAATTAGCATTAAGGGAATGAAAGGTGCTGTGTAGAAAACCAATAAAAAAGCGAAAAAAGTGTAAAAAAAGTTAGATTTGCCCACAGAAGCAAAATGACGTTTATGACGACCATTTATGC
>JAYVFS010000044.1:0-5560 GCA_043772905.1 Saprospiraceae bacterium
AACCATGACCAATGCGCCCGTCAAAGCAAAAAATATCAGCGAATAACGGTCAGTTAATGCTTTCATTTTGCTGAAGTATTCTTCAGACATCACAAACCAAAGCAAAGCAATACCCGACATCGCAATGGTAAATGCCAAGGCATAATTGTCCATTTGCATCATATTGAAGACACGTTGATTGTATCCCCAATCAAAAATGCTCCATGAAATCGTCATCGCTATACCAAAAAGAGCCAACGGAAAGACCAGTTTCCGAAGGTTAAACATATCAGCGAGCATCGTAAAAACGCCCGTAAGCGCAAGCGTCAATAATTCTTTCATAACGTGTTCATCAAAAGAGAGACTAAAAGGACCCCTCAGTATTTTTTGTAATTTTTTAATATTCGTATTAGTATCGCTTCAATTCTTATTTATGTTTGTTACTTGTTTATTACTATACTTTTCACGCTCCTTGTTAAGCGAAACAAGCCAATCTACATACATCTTTTCGGGCATGGTACGATAGCCTAATTTATGTATTTTGCCATAAAGTCCTGCCATTTCTTCCCAAAGTAGTTTACCGTCTTTTTGTTGCCTTAACATTGTTGGGTTATTTATTCCTCTTTGCTTCATCAATCTTTCAAACTGTCTTTTCTTTGTCTCTGCCTTGAATAATAGCGCATTGACACAATCGGGAAAATGCTGTAATGTCAAGTCGCAACATTTGATGATAAATGAACCGTCATTGTCTGAATACTTTTTATCAAAGCCTTTTGCAAGGTCGAGAAGACAAAGAGCAATACATTTTTTGTCGTCTAAAGCATCCATGTATATACCGTTTTGTATGGCTTCGAGCGTAATGTAGCCAGAAGCCATAAGCCACGCATCTATTGGAAATGATGCAGAAGTTAATTCTGTATTGTACCAACCCACTTTCTTACTTTGATGTTTGACATAAATATGATTAGGTGCAAGTGCCAAATGGCAAGGAACTTCTAATTCATCGCATAATATTTTATAGAGATATGGTAATGAGTGACAATTTCCTTTCCTTGATTGTAAAAGTTTAGTAACAAACATATTTTCCCATTTTTTATCTCCAAAAACATCTTCAAAATCGTAGCGGAATGGAAGATGTACTTTAACATCTTTATTATGAATAATTTTAATCGTATCAGTCATTATTTTGAACAAACTTGCCCATTTTTCAACTTTTTCAGAATCAGCATATTTATAATTTAATTTATTGGTTAAAGAATATGCTACTGACAAATTGTATAGCCCCTTTAAGTTTTCATTAAAAAGGTCAACATCAAGTGTATTACCAAAATAAGCATTTTCAACCATAAATACTGCATCTTTAAAGATTGGGTCATCTTCTTTAAGCATCATGTTTAGTTTTATGACGCACTCAGAGTAAATCTTCTCATCAGTTTGTTGAGCATTTACAGTTTCTAAATTACCGATTAGGGCTAATACTGAAAATACGAATAGCATCTTTTTCATTATTCAATTATTGTTGTTCCAAGATAAAAGTCAATTGTTACGATTTCGTTTGGTTTAAAACCCATTGCTTTCGTATATAAATCGGTATAACCGACACATGATGCGTGAATTTTATAATTACCAGATGGAATTTTTAAATTAAAAAAACCAAGAGAGTCCGAAGAAACCCCTATTTTAGTACCACTTAGATTAAGTACTCCGTAAGCAATAGGAGTAAGATTTTTTTTATCTTTAATCATCCCCTTTATTACCACACTATCTTTTATAGAAGAAATTTCTCGCTTTACAATTGAGTATGAACCTTTTACTTTGAAGTTAAAGGTTCTTTGACTACAACTACTCAACATAAATAAGAAACTTGCGATGATGAACTTTTCCATGATATTATTTTTTAATTTCTTCAACTTTACCCTTTTTGAAGTTATCTGGTGACGTTCCTGTCTGTTGCAAATAGACATTTCCCGCTTCTGGTTTTCCAGTAAGACCATTCTTAACTAAGTCTTTAACATACGCTCCTGTAATGTTACTACTCCTGTTGGGGTCGTTACTTGTAGCGGTTAAAACACCCTTAGAATAATGCTCTAATCCAAGCGTATGTCCTACTTCGTGAGCCCCAGTATCCGTACTTTTTCGTGAATCTTTTAGGTTTATAACACTACCACCAGAGGTTACACCATTTGTACTTTTACCTTCCTCTCCACTTTCAAATTTTTTATCTGAATCAGGTAAAACGCCATAAGTATTACTTGACTTATCGGGTGTCAATTTCTCTGACGCAGGGGTAAAATCTTCTCTATCCTTATTTGCTTCTCTCAAAGGATTATCAACTTCTTGCACATTCAGGCTAAAATTGACAGCATAACTCGTTTTGGCATCTCCTTTTCCAACATTATACTGATAATTGCCGTTTTGCCCGTTCCAGAAACTAACAGCGGCTTGTGCTGATGAATAAGAGTCTGCATCTCCCTTTTTCGTATAATATGTTGCTTGAACGGTTATTGTTCTTGTATCGTGATTTATCACTAAAACGTAATCTTGTCCATCAGGGTCAACGTAAATTATTGGGTTGTTATTAACATAAGTATATGGGGATAACTCTGGGTGCTTAGCTCCAAGCGGGTCGGGTGACAACCACCGACTAACAACTTCAGGTTCAAGGTTATACTCTGCGTACATCGTATCTCTCGTCAAAAAAGCGACAATATCGCCTGTCACCCTATTGTACATAACTGACCCAATCGGCACAATAGTATCATTCGTGAAAATTTCTTGATATTTACCGTTGCTCAATGTCAATACTTTGGCTTTCTTTCCGATACTTTCATACGGGTTTTGAGCAATTGTTACCCCCCTCAGTATGAGAGCGAAAAATGTCATAAAAAGAACTGTCTTTTTCATTTTGTCAATGTTTTTTAATGTTTTTAAAACTATTTTTATGGTCTTATTATTTTTGCAGACTGTTTGCCCTTTTCGGTTTCAAAAGATTTAATCCAAGATTTATAGGCTTCTTCGCTCATCGTCTCAAAACCTATTCGGTCTAAATGGTCATAATTGGCGTACATTTTCTGTAAAATCTCATTCGCTTTTGGGTATAAATGTATTCGTTCTTTTGGTGGAAAATTCAATTGTTTGCGAACGTGTCCAAATAACAAAGTATAATAATCAGCCTTGATTTGTAGTGCATAAGTATTGTTTGGGTGATATTCTAATGCCTTATTTACACAATCCAAAACAAATTTATCAAAGCCAAATTTTATCGCATAGCCTTTTGCCAAATCTGCTAAAGTTGCTGCAATTGTTTCTTTACGGCTCAAAGTGTCCATATAAATCCCACTTTTTAAGGCTTCTGATTTGATAAGCCCCGAACTTTGTACCCACGAATCTGTCGAATAATTGCCGTTTGTTGTTTCGTAACTGTACCAAATTTCTTTGTCGCCTTGCACTTTGATATAACTGTGTTGCGGTGAATACGACATCCACGCCTTAATTTTCAATTCATCAGCTAATATCAAATATAAAAGCGGCATCGAATGACATTGACCCGTTTTATCAGATAAAAGTTTTGTTACAAACATCTTTGACCAATCTTTTTTACCAAACGGGTCATCAAAATCATATTTGAATGGTAAATGTGTCAATTGATGGTTGCCTTTATCATCTTTCATGGTCAAAGTATCGGCTAAAAAGCGTTGGAGCATATACTTTTTAGAAATATCATCATCAATTGACAATCCCTCTTTTTTCATAAAGGATTGTATCAAATCTACATTTGTATTCAAATCGCTACAAAACCATTCATAACTCCGTGAGTTTTCCAAATAGGCGTTTTCAGTCAAAAAGACAGCCCTTTTTAAACTCATTTCTTTTTTGCCTTCAAGCATTTCCGTTATTTCTGCAAGGCTTTCTCTGAAATATTTTGTTGCGTGAAAATGGCTATTGTCGGGAAATTCGTAAGAAACTGTTTGAAATTCTCTTGATGCTTCGTCAATTATACCTTTCGCTTGTTGCTGCCTTTGTTCATACTGCAACATATCCGCTTGAATGATAGCGTTGTTTTGTTGTTGAACACGTTGCTGTGACTCCATCACCATTTCTTGCAAAGTAGGAGCATGGGGTGTTGTAATTTGTGGAAATTGTATTTGAGGAATGGGAAAACCCGCGACTTCGGGTTTAGCATTTTGTGCTTCTATGCTCAATGTCAAAATAAGTATTAAAACATTGAAAATCAATATCTTTGGTTGTATTTCTATTGAATAAGAGCCAAATTTTAAGCAGTGCATTTGCTATTGTTTTTTATTTTAATATTGACTTGGTCGTTCTAAACCCAATTTATTTTTAACTAACCAATCAGGCCACCTTGAAAAACCATCAAAAGTTGTTCAACAGCAGGCGCAACAATATCTAAAAGCGGTTTAGGATAGACACCGAGAATGATAACCAAAGCCGACACTGTTAATAAAACAGTCGTTTCGTTTGTATCCAAATCTGTGAACCCCTCAGTAAGCGGATTCGTTTCGCCCAACATAATGTTTTGATAACTGCGCAACATATAAACCGCACCAAGAATAACCGTTGTACCCGCAAAAGCTGCCATCCAGAAATTGTATTGATAAATGCCATTTAGCAACAAAAATTCACCGACAAAACCATTTGTCAAAGGCAAAGCCACTGAACCGAGCATAATGATGAGGAACAACAAAGCGAACTTTGGCGCCACGCCACGTATGCCGCCCATAGCCGTTATATCATGCGTTTTTGTACGTTCCATCAAAATTTCAGCGACAAAAAATAAACCGACGACATTAAAACCATGAGCAAACATCTGAATCAGACCGCCCGTTATCCCCTCAGTATTCATCGCAAAAATACCTGCCGAAATCAAACCAACGTGCGCGATAGAACTGTACGCAATCAATCGTTTATAGTCTTTTTGCGACAACGCTATCAATGACGCATAGACGATACCGATAATAGATAAAATCATAGCTGTATTCCCCCATGAATCCCAGCCCTTCGGCACAAGCGGCATCAACCAACGCAAAAGACCATAAGTACCCATTTTGAGCATGATACCCGACAACAGCATCGTACCAGCCGTTGGTGCGGTCACATAAGTATCAGGTTGCCAAGTATGAAAAGGAAAAACAGGCATTTTGATAGCAAATGCGATGAAAATTGCCCAAAAAACCCAACCTTGTTGCTCACGGGTCATTTGTTGTCCTGCGGCATAAAGGTCTTTGATGAGGAAAGAATGTGTATCAGGTGTTTGAAGATAGACAAACAACAGACCCGCCAACATGATGAGTGAACCCGCCAATGTATAAACAAAAAACTTAAATGTAATACGTCCACGATGTTCACCGCCCCACACAAGACAGATAAAGTATATCGGAATCAAAGCCAATTCCCAGAAAATGTAGAAAAGGAAGCCATCCATGGCTGTAAATACGCCAATAAGTGCCATTTGCATCAAAAACACAAGGGCGTAGAAGCGATTTGAGAAGTAGCCACTCGACGAAGCTGTGATGATTAAAGGCATCAACAAGGTCGTCAATAAGACCATCAGAAAGGAAAT
>JAYVFS010000045.1:0-5539 GCA_043772905.1 Saprospiraceae bacterium
GATATAATAGGGATCAATGGACGCTTAGATTTACAGGATGGTTCTACCTTTTATAATGGAATAGAAAGATGGTTAGGTGATGTTGGCAACAACTGTATATGGAATGTTGATTGTGTTTTCACCCACCCTTTTTTAGGTTCAGTTAGGGTTAATGGCAAAGGCATAAAAAATTGTTTTGCAAGCCCACAACAAGAAGATAGTACGATAAATTTTAATGCTAAACAAAAAACACCTTCGGATCTACCTTATAAAATAATAAGTATATCTCCTAATCCATTCAGCAATCAGATTAATTTTATAACAGAAGCAGCACTAAATACGGATGTAACAATAGAAATCTTTAACACATTAGGTGTAAAAATCGATAGTAGAGAAATCGTAATCAATAAAGGCACAAATAGTAATCAGATAATGATAGACAAAAATTTCTTAACAGAAGGTATGTATTTGTTTGTCATAAGGGATAAAATGGGTGGTGTTTATTCTCGAAAATTGCTACATCAAAAATAAAGTTTATCCGATTTGTAAATGCTATTAGAGAAAAAGCCCATAGTTTTAGATGCTATGGGCTTTTTTTTTTATGACAAAATGTTTTAACCAATCAGAAACAGTTGCCATTGCCCCCCTCAGTAAAAAACGACTTTTTAACGTCTTGGCACATCATTCACAACCGCAATTTTATCCAACTCACGGCTAATCGATATACGTTTGATGTTTGTTAAGCCATATTTTGATAAATCTACAAGCTCTTTCCAACGTTTTTCAAGGTCAAGAGGATTGAAGCCATAGAGTTTTGAACCATAACCCATGATGAAAGTGCCGTCGGGCATGAGGTCAAAATCCTCTGAACCGGGTAGGGTTTCAATCAAAATATTGCTGTTATAAGTAATCGGGTCGAGCGACTTGATATACCACGTTTGCGCCGTTGCTTTTTGAACAAAAGCCAATTTGCCATCGCTCATACGTTCGAGGCAACGCCCGATGCCACCACCTAACTGGATAGAAGACTGGTCTTTGACATTGACAATTTTGAGGTAATTCTCTTGCCCATTGACGATAAACATCGCGACCTTATCATTCGACAACCAACAATGATAGCCGACGCCTTGATGTAAAGACAACAAATCTCGTCCACCATCTGAACGGTCATAAGGATAAGACCAAAGGCGTTGTGCGCCGCCACGGGAAGCCACGTCCACCCGCACGCAGGAGAAAGAACGCGGGTCAGGCGTAACGGTTGGCGAATACTCTGATTCAGCTGTTGCTGTAACGCGAGTCACAGTGTTGTTGAGCAGAGAGAGCGACAAAATTTCCGTTTGGCTGGTGTCATACGGCGTTTGAACTGCGATGTAAAGCTCATTGTTGTTGACCCATTGTGGCTGATTGTTGTAGCCATAGAGGTTGAAAGCAGTTAAAAAACGGGCATTTTTGACGTTTATGCCTGCACCGTCACGCTCCATATTGAAGGAATAAACGTGCGAAATAGGCAGTTGTGCTACTGAGGGGGTCGCTTTTAACGCAAAAAGCGAAACGACGAGGGCAATTTTTGTAGAAAGCTTCATAGTGCTGGATGTTTGAAAAGTGATAATTGAAAAGTGAAGAGTGAAAGACATTTGAGTATTCCATTTTCACTTATTATTTTTGTTTTTTGTTAAGTTGTAAAAGGCAAACTTAGTAGGCTTCTGCCTGTGTTTGCTGTTTTAGTGTTGAGCAAAATTAGGCAAATTCCTATTGTTATCAAAATGTAAATAATGGGTGTTTATGGAGCGACTAAATTCCTTCTTGTTTTCATGTTTTTTTTGCATGATAAGATTGTTGAAAGATTAGTCTGCGTTTTGTAAAAAAAGATAATGCGAAAGATAAATATTTTTGTACAGCCTTCGATACTGAGGGGGGGTAAAAATTTCAAAATTTCATTGTTGCCTGTTTAAGTTTGAAATCTTAGAATTATAAAATCCCTATTATCTTTGTCGGAAAATTCAGATAAAATTTCATTATTCTATCACTACGTAAATTTTAAAAAAGAAAATGAGTATTCAAGAATATCAATCAGGCGTAAAAGACCGCGTTTCGTCATGGCATTTGAAGCGCAAACTCTTTTGGATTTTGGGCATCGCACTGCTTGGTTTTGCCGTTTATGTGGCGTTTTATGTCTATTATCCTTATAGCGAAGGCACTCGGACAGGCTATATGCGCAAGTTGAGTAACAAAGGATTTGTTTATAAAACATGGGAAGGCGAGTTGCAAATGCCTGGCATCACGTCAGCTGCTGATGGACATGAAATGGTAACGGGCGGCAATATTTGGTTGTTTTCTGTCAAACGAGGAGAAGACCAAGTTGTCAAAGATTTGCAAGATGCAGAAGCCACTAATGCACGTGTGACGCTGCATTATACGCAATATCTTAAACAATTTGATTGGCGTGGTGAGACGGTTTATTTTGTGGATAAGGTGACGAAACAGCAGTAAGTAGGCAAAAGGCAATAGGCAAAAGGCAAGGGCTTCCTACTTTATTTAAAATCAATGACTTATATAAAATAGTATTCCCGTTTATTTAAAGCGAACTACTTAATGTCCTATAAACTCAAAACCTATTCAAACGCTGTCGCAACAATTTTGTCCTGTTCTTTCGTATGTACTTTCGAGTAACCTGTAGCAGGTGACGCAGAAGCAGTGCGACCGACATATTTTAAGCCCAAATCACTGTGGAAAACAGCAATATGAGACCATGCGCCATTGTTCATAGGCTCTTCTTGAACCCAAAGACGTGTCGCATTTTTATGCTTATCCAAAATCGCCTTGATTTGCTTTTCAGGGAAAGGATATAATTGCTCGACACGTACAATCGCTACATCTTCACGGTTATCAGCCCGTTTTTTTACCAATAAATCGTAATAGACTTTACCGGAACAAAAAAGCACTTTTTTAACGTCTTTTACTGAGGGGTCGTCAATGACCTCTTGGAAACAGCTGCCTGTTTCAAAATCGGCTATTGAGGATACACATTCAGGGTGGCGCAACAAGGATTTTGGTGAAATATGAATCAACGGCTTGCGGAACGGACGTGCTAACTGGCGGCGCATCAAGTGGAAAAAATTGGCAGGAGTCGTACAGTTAGCTACTGTTATATTGTTTTCAGCGCACAACTGCAAAAACCTTTCGATACGTGCCGATGAATGTTCAGGGCCTTGGCCTTCAAAACCATGTGGCAATAACATGACCAAACCATTTTGACGACTCCATTTTGACTCGCCAGAAGCGATGAATTGGTCAATAATCGTTTGTGCTCCGTTGTTGAAATCGCCAAATTGGGCTTCCCAAATCACTAAATTTTCAGGATATGCCAAACCGTAGCCGTATTCAAAACCCAAAACGGCATACTCTGAAAGGAGTGAATTGTAGATATAAAATTCGCCTTGTGTTTCTGCAATCGTACTCAAACGGTTGAATTCACCATTTGTATCGGCATCAAAAAAGCACGCATGACGGTGGCTGAATGTGCCACGTTTCACGTCTTCACCACTTAAACGGACGTTTCTGCCTTCTAACAAAATAGAAGCATAAGCCAGTAACTCACCGTAACCCCAGTCAATATTATTGTCTGCCAAAAGTTTTTGCTTGCCGTTGAGGTAGCGCAAAACGTCTTTTATAGGAACAAAACCATTTGGAATGGTATTGAGATGATTGATGATTTTATCAATACTCTCACGATTAATACCTGTTTCGGGTGATGTTTCATACATGTCGCCTGTCACCTCTTTGCCGCGTTTGAGGCTTCGCCAAGCGAGGTCAGGCTCTTGATAAGTATAAGGCGCGTTTTTTTGTTTGACTTCATCGAGTCGGTCTTGCAATTTTTCATAATATTCATTCGCCATTTTTTCAGCCAATTCGCGGCTGACATCACTGCGTTTGGACAATTGCTCGACATATATTTCACGTGGATTTTTGTGTTTTTCAATCAATTTCCACATCAAAGGCTGCGTAAAAGCGGGATTATCGCTTTCGTTGTGACCCCAACGACGATAACAAACCATATCTATAAAAACGTCTGTGTTGAACCTTTGGCGATAAGCAACCGCCATTTCGCAGACAAAAACCACTGCTTCAGGGTCGTCGCCATTGACATGGAAAGTCGGTGCTTGTATCGTGTTGCCGACGCTTGTGGAGTAAGTTGATGTCCGTGCGTCTTCAAAATTGGTCGTAAAACCAATTTGATTGTTGATAACAAAGTGAATCGAACCACCCGCATCGTAGCCACGCAGATTACTCATTTGCAACACTTCATATACGATGCCTTGACCAGCCACTGCCGCGTCGCCATGAATCATAATCGGCAAAATACGGTCGTAATCGTGTTCGTACAAAATATCTGCTTTGGCACGTGCATAACCGACCATAACAGGGTCAACGGCTTCAAGATGTGAAGGATTGGGCAACAGTTTCAGATAAACCGTTTTACCATTAAGCGTCTGTGCTTGTGATGAGTAGCCCAAATGGTATTTTACATCACCACTACCGTAGCTCAATTCGCCTACATTTTCCTCAAATTCATTGAAAATACTCTCATACGTTTTGCACATCGTATTCGCCAAAACGCTCAAACGTCCACGATGTGCCATGCCGATTACAACCTCTTCAACACGGTCGTCTGCGCCTTCATTAATCAAGGCATCGAGTGCAGCAATTGTCGTTTCGGCTCCTTCAATTGAAAACCGTTTTTTACCGACGAATTTTTTACCCAAAAACTCATCAAAACCAACGGCTTCATTGAGTTTTTCAAGGATACGCCTTTTTTTATCAAGGCTCAAACCGAATCCCTCTTTATGTGAGTGCTTTTCGATGCGTTCACGCAACCAAAGGCGTTGCTCATGTTTGTCAATATGGCTGTATTCGTAACCGATATTTTCACAATAAATGGCATGTAAGCGGTCAAAAATCTGACGCAAAGTGGCGTTTTTCATGCCCAACGTTTCGCCAGCGATAAACGGTTTGCCCCAATCACTCTCCTCTAAACCATAATCGCTCAATTCGAGATGTGGCGCACGGTCTAAACGCGGTTTAATCGGGTTCGTAGTCGAAAGCAAATGCCCACGATGCCGATAACCGTCAATGACCATCATCACGGCTAATTCTTTTTCTGGAATAGTCCCTAAACTCGCTGTTGCTGTGGCTGTTTTGTTCTTTGGTGAAGCGTTTCCATTACCGTTTCCGTTATTGTCGGAATAGTAATCAAAACCTCTGAAAAACATAGACCACGAAGGGTCAACGGAGTTTGGATCTTTCAAATATTCATTGTAAAGACCCTCGATATATTGCGGATGTGCATTGGCTACGTAAGAAAAATCGCTCATTTTTATTCTTAAAATTTATTTGATTAAATTTAGTTATCTTTTTAATAGAATGACTGTCAATTATTTGTGAAAATATATAACTTTCTATATGTAAAGATAAAAACTCTTTTCTAATTTTTTAAAAAAAGCTCTAACTTCACTTTTTTAAAAATAATATGACATGAAAAAAAAATTACTTTTCCTCGTTT
>JAYVFS010000046.1:0-17565 GCA_043772905.1 Saprospiraceae bacterium
AGGGGGTATCCACATCAGACTTTGGCACACCCACTGGAAATACAATATTTTCATAAATCGTTTCTAACGATAGAGCCGTATCAAACAAGGATAATTCAACTGTATCCGATAGATTTTCTAATAATGTATAATGCCAACCATTTTCCTTGCGACTATATACTTCCACATTGATTTCATCTTGGTCAATGACAACATAATAATCTAAACTGGGCACTTTTGAATACTCTTGGAGCTTAGTCACACGGTCTCTATATTTTGAGCTTTCACTGATTACTTCGACTAAAATGCGTGGTTTTGTGATGTTATGCGTATGGTTATCATCATTTTCATCGGCGACAACAACATCGGGATAGCGGTAGATTTCATTGTCCTTTACGATGGTGCGGACATCTTGAATGAACACACGAAAACCTCGTTTTCTAAGCGTTTGACGGAAAGCGACGTAACAATTACCAGCAATCTCATTCGCATTTTTTGATTCTCCAGGCATAGCTATTAGTTTACCATAATGATATTCGTGCCGAATGCTTGAGTGTTTTTCCAACTCAAAATATTCAGCCACGGAGTAAAGTTTCTCTTTTGTAGCGACCTTTTTTTCAATTGTTATTTTAGGTTCGACAACTGTTTCTGTCATTTTGTTAATTTTTATTATGTCAAAATGCTTTGCTTATTTTTGTTTACAAATGTAATAAATATCGTTAAATAATGCTCATAAAATAGTTTGAGTCCATACGGATTCAACAAATTACATGATTTTTTTTTCAAGTTATCCTGAAATTTTTTTTTACTGAGGGGGTATAAAATACAAAAGGCAACCGAGTTACCCCGATTGCCTATTGAGCTTTGCGCTTTGCTCAATTATGCCCTTGTCACATTTTTCTTTTTACCTTTCATCTGTCCTGCCAATTTCACAGCGTTATATACATTAATAACGCCACCTGTACGGCTCAAACTGCTGAAAGAAACTTTCTCTTCAGTGCCTGGTTTTTTTACTTTATAATCCTGTTTTACAACTGATTTTTCGATACATTCTTTAACTTGTTCAGCTGTCAATGCAGGATAATATGAGCGAATGACTGCTGCAACACCCGCACAAACAGGCGAAGCCATAGACGTACCAGACAAGTTTTTATATTGATTGTCAGGCAATGTCGAATAAATATCAACGCCTGGTGCAAACACATCTACATTGTTTTTACCATAATTTGAAAAGTCTGCCACAGCATCTTCGTTCTTTTTCCAAGACAATGCGCCTACTTCTATCCAGTTTTTTGCTTTTTTAGGACGGAAACAACCCTTTTTTTCAAAACGCGCATTCGGGAAATTGGTATCACCCGCATCGTTGTCCTTTGCATCGTTACCTGCAGCATGTACAAGGAGAACGTCTTTAGATTGCGCATATTTAACAGCTTTATCAACCGCTACTTTGTCCCAAGATTGGCTTTTGCCAAATGACATATTGATAACAGATGCACCATTGTCAACAGCATAAATGATGGCATTTGCCACGTCTTTATCACGCTCATCGCCATCAGGTACACAACGAACGCCCATGATCCGCACATTATCAGCTACGCCTTTCATGCCCACATTATTGTTACGCACTGCACCAATGATACCCGCAACGTGTGTGCCGTGCATGGCATCAGGTCCTTTTATATCATTATTGCCGTAATTACGCTCATAGCTATTGGCATAATTATCTTTAACAATATCTGCACGAGGATTAAATTCTGGATTATATTGATATTTAACTTTCGTTTCATAATATTCTACACCTTCCTGAATCGGGTCTATCAACTCTGTTTTGATGGCTTGAAAACTCGAAACATCTTTGCCTAAACTCATCATTTTAGATAAAATATTTTTACCAATAATGAGGTTTTGGTCAGTTCCTACTTTTATAGCATCCACATTAGCTTTAGTAATTGCCTTGCCATTCAATGAGCCTTCCACAGCATCGAGTGCATTAGAATAGGTCGTTTTCATACCCTCATATTCTGCCAAAGCTTCTTGACCTTCTTGAAGTTTTGTTTCCACTTCTTTTTTGGCAACTTGATACTGCTCAAATTCAACCTTCTCTGATTTAGACAGTTTTGCTGGGTCTGCACTGTCGTATTTAGGTTTCAATTTGCCATATATACGTGTAATTTCCAGTGTTTCATGGTTCACACTGCGACCATCTTTACCACCTAAAAAATTCCAACCATAGACGTCATCAATATATCCGTTTTTGTCATCATCAATGCCGTTTCCGGGTATTTCGCCTGGGTTATGCCACATAACATCTTTTAAGTCTGGGTGCATATAGTCAACGCCGCCATCAATAACAGCCACAATGACTGTTTGTCCTTTTTTTTCCCTTAAAAGATCGGAATAAACTTTCTCGGTACTCACACCATTTACATTGTTTTCTGATGGGTCAAGGTTGAACCAGTTATCGGGTGCTTTAGTTTGTGCGTCAATTGATGTACTAAAAACGAGGATAATCCCCACAAACAATAAATTCTTTAATCTCATTTTTACTATGATTTTTTTTAAATTGAAAAGTGATATTATATTTTGGTTTAAATATTTGCGCCAAAATTACCATTTTAACGCAAAAACCAAACCCATTATTTATTAAAGGTTGGACGAAGTCTCCACTATTTGAAAAATAGCCGAATTTAATGATAAAAAATCGAAGAATAGGTTGCAAAGGGTTCAACAAAATCGTATTCGACCAAAAACGATATTAAAAAAGCAAAAAATATAAAAAAAATTGAGCCTTAGTCAAATTTGGAATCGTTTTTGATAAATATGGAAAAACTGAATTTAAATCATATTTGCATTTATTTTTAATAAAAAACTCAAAGCATGAGAAAACTGATTACGCTAGCGTTTATTATCCTTTTTTCACTTCAATCGAAAGCACAATATTTTGAAGCCGGACTAACAGGTGGTGCAACAAGCTATATTGGCGACCTTCAAGCCGACAAACCAGATACACGCTCATTTGGGAAATCAGCAGGAGCGTTTTTACGTTGGAATTATTCACCCGTTTTTGCAGTAAAAGGGTCTGCTTTATATGCTGGTTTTACGGCTTCCGACAAATACGCAAAGGGTTCACGCATCAGTCGCAATTTAGAATCTATAACGACCATATATGAGGTCGCTGTAACAGGCGAAGTGAATCTCTCAAAATTTGACATCTTGGATGGTCATATCAGCACACCATACCTATTTGCAGGTGTAGCAGGTATGTATTTCAATCCACAAGTTAAATATGAAGGTAAATTAATTGATCTACAACCACTCGGTACTGAGGGGCAGTTTCTGGAAGGCGGCAAACCTTATAGTCGCTTTGCACTCGCTATTCCCGCAGGAATCGGATTTAAATTGTCAGCAACAAAACGTATAAACCTCGGTTTTGAACTTGGTTTACGCTATGCTTTTACGGATTATCTCGACGATGTAAGCGGTAATTATCCGAATTTAGAAGAATTATCAAAGCAAAGCGAGCTTAGTGCAGAGTATTCCTACCGCATGCCTGCCTATTTCAATCAAAAACTTGAAAATCCGCAAGGGCAGCCCAGAGGTAATAAAATTAAGCATGACTTTTATTATTACGGTGGTGTAACAATTTCGTACAACTTAGCCTCAAAAGAAAAAATGGAGTTTAACAAAGAATATAAGGCTTTTTTTAAAGCACAATAATTATTATTCAAGATTTAGATGAAAAAGTAAGTTGATTAAAGGTGTTGTCTGTATTCGGACAACACCTTTTTTTCAATTAACCAAAGTCCTTTTTTTGTCAACACAAATAAAAGTGGCAATATTGCACGCTGAAAAGTATAACCAATGCGATTCGACCGATTCACCATTATCATATTCACTATTCACCATTATATATGCCTTTTAATATTTTAAAAAAACTCCTTACGCAAAACCGAAATATTGGGCAAGTCATCGGTGCCGCCATCGGTGCATTCATAGGTTTGACACTCCTCTTGTTTTCCCTACAAACGTGGTTTGATTTACATAAAATACTGAGGGGGTCGTCGGAAGGCGATAACTACGTCATTCTCAACAAACCTGTCAGTTTGGCAAATACCATTTTTGGCAAATCTGTTTTCAAACCAGATGAGTTGAAAGACATTGGTAATCAATCTTTTACAAAATCAATTGTCCCTTTCACTGCCAATCGTTTCAAGGTCAGTGCTTCAAGTAGTGCCATAAATTTATATACCGAACTTTTTTTTGAATCTGTTCCACAGGAACACCTCGACATTCAAGACCCCGATTTTCGTTGGCACGAAGGACAGGCAGAAGTACCTATTATCATGTCCAAAGACTATTTGGCGCTCTATAATTTCGGCTTCGCCATCAGTCAAGGCTTACCTCAATTTACGCCTTCGACCATTCGAAAAGTCAATTTTGACATCAATATTCGAGGAAAAGGTGTTGAAAAAACATTTACTGGGCGCATTATTGGCTTCAGCAATCGCATCAATTCCATACTCGTTCCCGAAAGTTTTATGGCTTTTGCCAACTCTCAATATGGCGACCAACCCGATTATGGCACAAGTCGCGCCCTTCTAAAAGTGGCTAATCCTTACGATAAAACGCTTGGTAATTACCTCAACGAACATGGCTATGAACTGAGCACAGGCAGACTTATCGGCGGCAAACTCGGCTCAATTCTAAACGCAACAATTGTTGCACTTGCGGTCATTGGCATTTTACTCATGTTATTATCAACACTTGTATTTATCCTTAATTATCAACTGATTATCTCAAAAGCAGCCGCAGACATCACCCTTTTGCGCCAAATTGGTTACCGCCCAAGCGATATAGCCAAGATACTGAGGGGGTCACTTTTGCGCTTATTGAGTGGCATTTTTGTAGCCGTAATCGCCGTCCTAACGCTTACGAGAATAAGCGTCGTTGGTTGGTTAGAAAAACAGGATTTTACAGTCACAAAGGGCTATGATTCACCTGTCATATTGGTTGGAATGATATTGATGTCCATAATTGTCATCATTAATATTTTGAATATTAAAAAGCAGGTTTTGCTAAAGTAACATGGGGTGGGTTAAAAAAAAAGATATTAAGAGTTTGCCACTCTTAATATCTTTTTTTTTCTAAACAATTACAAATCAATACTTTTCAACGAAATCCACCTTCTCCAAAGACCGTAAAATGGCATAATAAAGCAGCAACTCATGCCGTCCTTGTAAGCCCAAACGCTTATTACTGTCCTCAAGAAGTTTAGAGAATATGACCCAAACCGACGAAAATGTGGGTTCAACATCGAGACTTCTTTTGCGAAAAGTCAACTTCAAATCTTCGGACGTATAATAAGAATGTTCAAGATACTGATTGTAATAACGCTCTTTGAACAAAGTCCCTTTTTTCAAAGATGTCCACAACTTTTCGGTAAACTCAACCAAAGGTTTTTCTTGTTTTTTGAAAATATACTCAAACAACTGCAATGAAAACGGCTCTTTAACATGCCGCATAAGGCAAAAATCAAAAAACTGAATCGCTTCCTCTTTTTTCATACCCGAAGCATCTGCAAACCCCAAATGCAATTCAATTGCTGTTGCTAAGGTTTCTACAGGCGACCATTTATCCGCTTTGGCAGCCATAAAACTCAAAACAGCTTCACTCGATGCCTGTTGAAAACGCTCAATAATTGGCATCGCAATCAAGCCCCCCCACTCCTCCATAACAGGTTGATAAACAGCCGTTTGTATCGAGTCATTGGGTTCAAAGTCTGGATTTTCAAAAGGACGTAAAGAAGGCAAATCTTCAACATAGTGGTTAAAATGTTCATTCAAACTCGGTAAAACGAGTTCATTCAATGTCCGCATTTCTGCGCGCATACACAATTGAATATGTGCACCTCTATCATAACCCCGTTGCCAAAAATAGCGTTCAACAATGCCTGCTTGAACGAGGCTGTTGACGAAAGGTTTTAGTGATTTGGTTAAAAAATGTTCAAATGGCTCGGCATAATTCAGTCGCACAACGCCCCATTCAATAGTTTGTGTTTTAGTTTCTTCTGTCATGGATTAAAATTGTAAGATTCGTTTTCGTAAGCTCGCTGTGCATAGGTAGGCAAATCATTAGCCAAAACAAAAGGGTTGCGTAAACGACCTTAACATATTTTTTCTCTTATTTTTTAAACAGCTATTTTTGAATTTTTTATAAATATTAAAATCATTGCGTGTAAAAAACAAATATGTCAATTAACGAAACGACGCAACGAATTCTTATCAAAATCCCATTCAGGCGTATGCAAAACAGACCCAAAATCCGCGCTGTACCAAGGCGACAAAATATTGTCATTCCCGTTTTTCAAAATATGAATATCCTGTGCAGGCATATAACTTTGAGCCAATAAGAATATCTTTTTGCCATGTGCCTTGTTTGTTGCAACATCCATGACGATAATCGCATGACCAGGCGCACCTCCTTTTATAAACACATCACCCGCTTGGATATCACTGATTTTACTGAGGGGTATTAATTCCTTTTCCAAAGACAAAGTCGAAGCATAAGCAAAAACAAAATTCATGTATTTCAAAAAATTGGAATAAGATATATCAGCGCTGGGTTTTAAACTTTGAGATAAATTATTGCTATTCAATAAATTATGACTCCCATTTGCCCAATCTAGAAACCGCATCAACTCACCACTAACAGCATGAAAAGCTATTTTATCATAAGCCTTTTGCTCATATAAATACTCGCCACGCAACCGCATAACAGCATCCGCACATTGCTGCAAATCTCGATTGCCGACCGAGACATCCAGCACCGCATATTGAGCCATTTGATTGCCTTTTTTTCGTCCATCGAAAAGGTAAACGGTCTTATCTTTTTTCAGTTTTTGGTGACTTAAAAATCTCCCAAACGCCCCCTCTGTATGAGACACCCTTTCATAGCCACGAGGCACTGAAATATCTTTAACTTGTTGTAAATCAATATTTTCAGTCGCACCCCCCGTTTTTACTGTTTTATACTGAGGGGGCGCTTTGGGTGTGTTTTCACAAGCCCAAATGTTTAAAATAATTAGAAAAAGAGTTATTTTTTTCATTTGTTAATGCCCTGTTTTTAATTTTTCTTTAAAGAAAAAAGGATTAGATTTGTGGATACAAACAACTAATAATGATAAAATCTATTAATTCTCACGATGAGTTTGTTGCTGCAATGAACATTCTTGAAAAATACTCTCAAAAAGTGACGCTTTTAGGAAATTTCGACAAGTTCACTACCGAAGAAGAAGATGAGTATGATACCTTAGCTCATTTGGTAGCTGACTACGAGGACTCTATTCCCGTTTTTCCACCTGAACCCAATATGCCTTTTGAAAAATTAATATTAATTTTCATGATGGCAGAACGCTGGACAATTGCTGAAACCGCTAATCGGCTCGATATTTCAGTATCTGAATTAACAGAAGTCCTTGCAGGTAAAAAAAATGTTGACACTCATTTAGCACAAAAATTGGAAGATGTTTTAGGTCTAAAATCCGATATTAAACTTCAGACTGCCTAATTTAGTCAGTGAATACAAAAGAAGTGTTGTGTGA
The DNA here is from genome assembly GCA_043772905.1 of Saprospiraceae bacterium. Lineage (GTDB taxonomy): Bacteria > Bacteroidota > Bacteroidia > Chitinophagales > Saprospiraceae > JAAFJT01. The sequence continues at coordinate 7,580 of JAYVFS010000046.1, forward strand.
TTCGTCGTGCAGCACTTCTTTTTTTTACTTTGTTGAAAAATTTCTCTAACCTAACTATTTAAAAAATGAAAAAAGGACTCGTTTTGATGTTGCTCTTTTGTATAAACACTGCTTTTTCGCAAGAAAAAACGGATAAATTACTTACTAATATTCTCAAAAAAAAGCCTGAACTGTTTGGCAAAATCCTTGCAGAACCGTCGAAATATCACGTTCAAATCCTTTATACTCAAATTGATCGAGATAAAAACAATACACCTACTTTCAAAAGTTATGCTTATCGCATCAACAAAGACGAATACTTTTATCCTGCTTCGACGGTTAAATTCCCTGCATGTTTATTGGCACTAGAAAAACTCAATCAATTGAATATCAAAGGTTTAACAAGGCAATCATGGATGTTGTCAGATTCTGCTTTTGACGGTCAAATCAAACAAACGACCGATGAAACGAATCTTGAAAACGGTGGTATACCTACGATTGAGCATTATATCAAAAAAATCCTTTTGGTTAGTGACAATGATGCGTTCAATCGCCTTTATGAATTCATGGGGCAAGAGGCATTTAACGAAACGCTTTACCAAAAAGGCTATCAGGACTTGCGCATCGTTCATCGTTTGCAAATACCGATGTCAAGGGAACAAAACAGGCGGTCAAATCCCATTATTTTTAGAAATAAAACAGAAGGAGATGAATGGATGTTGACCGACCTTTATCGGCAACCAATGCTTGTAAATCCAAAAGTTTATGAACCCATTGCGCCTATAAAAATAGGCTCAGGTTATATGCAGAACGGTAAAGTTGTAGAAGAACCTTTTGATTTTACTTACAAAAACTGCTTTCCACTCGAAAATCAACAAGCGATACTGAGGGGGGTACTTTTCCCAGAAAGCGTGCCAAAAGAACAACGTTTCGACCTAACCCAAGACGATTATCAGCTCATTTACAAGTATATGTCGCAATTTCCAACAGGAACGAGCAATCCTCCTTATAAAAAAGACACAGCGATGTATGACAGCTATTGCAAATTTTTGATGTTTGGCGATTCTAAAAAGCCGATACCGAGTTCAATTCGGATTTTCAATAAGGTAGGCGATGCTTACGGTTTTTTACTCGACAATGCCTATATCGTTGACTTTGAAAAAAAGATAGAATTTATGCTGACAGCCGTCATTTATTGCAATTCTGATGGCATTTTTAATGATGATAAATACGATTATGACACCGTTGGCTATCCTTTTATGGCAAATTTAGGAAAAACGATTTATGATTTTGAAGTTAAACGAAAACGCAAAGTGAAACCCAATTTGTCCAAATTTATCATTCAATACGACCATTAATTGCTTTTTTTTGTCATTCTGAACGCAGTGAAAGAATCTGATAATCAATCATTTAGATTCTTTCACTACGTTCAGAATGACAAAAACGATTATTCTAATACCTTAAACGTCGTCCTACGATTTGCCTGATGTTGGTCTTCTGTACATTTTGCACAATCGCAAACCACCGCAGGTTGTGACTCTCCATAGCCTTTAGCCACCAAACGCTCGGTTGCAATACCTTTTGAAATAAGGAAATTGACCGCAGATTCAGCACGTTTTTGGCTTAATGTCGCATTGTAATCTTCCTTACCGCGACAGTCTGTATGACTGGATAATTGAATTTTGATGGTTGGGTTTTCTGATAAAGTCTGCGCCAATTTTATCAACGTTGGTTCTGCATCTGTCCGAATGTCCCATTTGTCGTAGTTGTAGTAGATATTGTCAAGGGTAATTTCTTTGTTTTTATAGATTTTATCCAAAACAATCTCTACTTCAAATTTCTGAATAGGATTAGCAGGGTCTTTGCCTAAACCTTTTGAAGAGAATTTTTCTGAATTATTCAAGTAGCCGTCATGCGAAGCGATGAAAGCATAGTCCGTATTCTCGTCCAAATCGAGCGAAGCGACCCCCTCAGTATTGACGTTCATTTCACGCTTTTTACCATTGATTGTGATGCTCACTTTAGAATCTGCCAACGGTTTACGACCTAAAACCTTAGAGTTTGGATTGTCGTTGGCTTGAAATACTTTTTCTAAAACAATAATATCAAGCGTGTTTTTATACACAATTTTAGCCTCTTTTGGCTTCTCTGGCACAATAACAACAGGGCGTGGCGGCGGCGTGCGGCGTTCAAAACGATATATATCGTCGTTGCCCTTCCCTCCTATCCTATTTGATGAAAAATAGCCTTGTTGAAACACATCGTCTTTCTTAACAGATTGATTGTCAATGACAAACCCGAAATCATCAGAACCTGAATTGATGGGCGGCTTCATATTCCAAGGGCTTGACCAAGAGCCATCTTTGAGTTTATAACTCTTAAAAATATCATATCCGCCCATGCCCGTATGAAAATCAGACGCAAAATATAAGGTATCGCCATCTATAAGAGGATAAGCTTCGTTGCCTTGCGAATTGAGTGTGCGGGGCATCAGTTTAGGCACAACAAAACCTTCGGAAGTCAAACGACATTCGTAAAGGTCAAAACCTCCCCAACCTTCGGGGTCATTTGAAGCAAAAATGAGGGTCTTTCCATCGGTAGATACTGAGGGGGTCGAATAGCGAATTTTTTCTTTACAAAAAGGCAGAACTTCGGGCGTTGTCCAAGTGCCGCTTATCTTTTTTGAATAGAATATTTTTGAAAAATAAACAGTCGTATCGTTGCCCGATTTCGTAAAATACATTTCGTTGCCATTGGCTGTAAATGAAGCCGTTGCTTCATTATCTTTTGTATTCAATTGTTTATCAAAGCTTCTTGCATTATTATTTTCAACTATAAAAAGGTCGCTGAATTTGTTTCCTGTCCAAGCATACAGCGCATCACCCGTCGCAGCCGTGCGGTCGCTCGTAAAAACAACTTGTCCGTCGTTCAATACTGAGGGGGCATAATCGGCAGCGAGCGTATTAAATGTTGCAGGTTCGACGGTAAAACCCGAATATTTTTGGTCGTCAATCCAACCCTGTGCGACGTTGCAAGCGGTGATTTCACGCCGATATTCATAAGGCGCACCGATTTCTAAACCTAAGGTTTTGAAGGCATCGGCAGCTTCTTTGTAGTTTTCAGAACGTTTGAGGCAGTAGGTGTATTCACGCAGTGCATCGAGGTTTGAGCCATTGTCATAAGCCGTTTTGTACCACGTTTGCGCCTTCAAATCGTTGTGCAATTCACGATATGAGTCGGCGATGAGAAAGGCAATTTTACCTTTTTCTACTTTGGTTTTGGCTTTCGCAAATTCCTTTTGACCAAAAGTGGCAGCATTGGCATACTGTTTTAAATCAAAAGCGGTTTTGCTGTCTTTTACCTTTAATGTATAAGTACAACCATTAAAAGCAAAGCAAAACATTGACAACAAGGCAGTTATGGATAAAAATTGGCGCATAGTCTGAAGTTTTTTATAAACGAAAAAGCGTTTTTTAAGTCTCTAAACCTAACGTACTGAGGGGTGTGTTTGTTATAAAAAAATGAAAGGCTAAATGTATATAAAGTCTGGAAGCGTTTTCAACAATAAAATTTTTAGATTTTAAAAATACAAAAGGCAACCGCTTATGAAACCGATTGCCTTTTGCGTTTTATTTCAAAATGAATTATTCCTTTTCTTTTTTCATTTCATCAATAATAGCAATGATTTGGTCAGTTGACAATGAAAAAACATTGGATAATAATGTAATTTCATAGCCTCTTTCCCATGCGTCGAAAACAGCTATTTTCTTACCTTTTTCAATACCTTCTTCACGACCTCTTTTCTTAAATTCTTCTTGAAGTAATTCTATTATATCTACCATTGTTTGTGAATTTTGATTTTGATTTGATTTTTTTTCAAGTAACTCTTTTTGTCTCATTATCTCCTCAACAGAAATCCCACCCGAAATACCGTACAAATATATAGAAAAAGAACGGATAAAGCCTTGATTTTTTTCAAAATTTTTGGTATCAAAATCCGAAAAAACCAGTTCAACAAAATGTTCTTTGAGATAATTTTTCTCTTTAAAATGTTTGTATGCTAAAAACGCTCTGCCAATAAAAATGGTATTAAAAGCCTTTATCATTTCGTCGGAATAGTCCGCTAAATTCGTTAAATGATAAGTCAAAGGGTCAATGTAGGGGTGAAAAGCAGGGTCAATATCGCCAAAGTAGCTCGAAAAGGGCTTAACGACCCATTTCTTTTCACCATGAAAAACAATGATGGGCAGGACAACTTGAAGCGGCTGTTCTGTCTTAATTTGCTTGTTATATGCACCTTGTTTATAATCTCCAATCTGCACATTTGGATATTTAGGCACATAGCTTTTATGCTCAAAAATGAAACAGAGTTGAGCAAATTCTTTCTTATTTTTGAAACGACATCGCCAAACAATATCAGAATAAAACTCTTCTAATTCGTCATTAATATAGCTTGTTGAGTGATATTCGAGGGTTTCAATATCCAATTTCGCTAATAAATCCTTTGAAAAAAAATGGGTGAAATACTCTTTCACGACAACGTGCATTGTAAAAAGAGTTTTAAAAAATCTATCGTGTGGATTATTGAGGGGCTTTTTATCATTCCCTTTGGTTTGTTCTTTTTTGCTTTTTGCCATGTTGCTTTCGGTTTTCTTAAAAGGACGTTCAATCTATTTGACAAAACTATAAACAAAAAAGTAAAAACAAAACTATTTTTTAAAACTATTTTTTTATAATAAAAGACAATTATCATGTAGTATTTGAAAATAGGTGGTAAATTTTACCATAAATAAGTACCTTTGCGCCGCTTTTTAGAATTTATCACTCAATAATATATAATTATGGCTTTGAAATGCGGCATCGTTGGCTTGCCAAACGTCGGAAAATCCACTCTTTTTAATGCGTTGACCTCTGCAAAAGCATTGGCGGCGAACTATCCTTTTGCAACAAAAGACCCTAATGTGGGTATGATAACGGTGCCAGATGCACGGCTCGATAAATTAGCAGAACTCGTCAATCCACAGCGCATTTTACCGACAACGGTAGAGATTGTGGACATCGCAGGACTTATCAAAGGTGCCTCAAAAGGCGAAGGTTTGGGCAATCAGTTTTTGGCAACGATTCGTGAGGTCAATGCGATTGTCTATGTTGTTCGTTGTTTTGAAGACGATAATATTGTCCACGTTGAAGGTTCTGTTGACCCTGTTCGTGACAAAACGATTATTGACAACGAATTGATTCTCAAAGATTTAGAAACGATTGAAAAACGTCTTGACCGTTATAAAAAAAGTACAAAAGGTGGAGACAAATCTGCTTTGAGTGCGATTGAAGTTTGCCAAAAAGTTTATGACCATTTATACGAGGGGCAACCTGCTCGCAGCTTTAAAGCGGATGATCCAGATGCCAAAGCCGTCATTGAAGAGATGTTTTTGTTGACAGCAAAACCGATTGTTTATATCTGTAATGTGGACGAAGCAGCGGTTTTGACGGGTAATGAACTGACTGAAACCTTCAAAAAGGCTGTCGCTACTGAGGGGGCAGAAATTATCTTGATTTCGGCACAAATTGAAGCAGAAATTGCGGAATTAGAATCAAAAGAAGAACGTTTGGAATACATCGAAGCGATGGGTTTGGACGAAGCGGGTGTCAATAAAGTCATTCATTCGTGCTATCGGATTCTGAATTTGATTACTTATTTCACAGCAGGTGTTAAAGAAGTACGTGCTTGGACGATTGGTAAAGGTTGGACAGCACCACAAGCGGCGGGTGTGATTCACACCGATTTCGAGCGTGGTTTTATCCGTGCTGAAACGATTGCGTACAATGATTATGTGACACTTGGTGGTGAAAAACAAGCGCGTGAAGTCGGTAAATTGCGTTCAGAAGGTAAAGAATATATCGTGAAAGATGGCGATGTGCTGCACTTTTTGTTTAACGTTTAGATTTGACTATTCAAATATATGGTATAAAAAGGGCTTCTTGCGATATGCGAGAAGCCTTTTTTTCATATACCAAAGGTTATTTTTCCTTATCTAAACACTCTTTTTATGCAGTCTCATCTCATTGAAATACGGACTGCTCATGTCGTTTTTCAATGTTTTCAAATTAACAAAACAAACACAATTAACGTGCAGGACTCTTCCTAAACGAAACAAACCACCACAATCCACCTTTTCATCTTCACAATTGTCGTAGTAGTCGTCTTTTAAAAATTATAAAGTTTGTTTTTTTTTACTTTTATACCACCATTAAGGTTTTTCCAATTAAAACTTAATGTAATAACCGTAATAGAAAACCCTTTACCACTTTTGAAAGAATCGTATTTTATTTTATTTTCACTCAACTAAAAAAATTCAATGATAAAGCTCATTATCTCTTTTAATGCCTTATTATTCAGTGTTCTGGCATTTTTTGGTTCAAACGAATCGGACAAAACCAAATCCAATTCTGACATGCCCATGTGTAGCACAGTGCAAGCAGAAGGCATAAATCAATGGACAGGCAACGCCCTTTTCCCCAATTTTCAAACTGTAAAAACGACCCCCTCAGTATTTGCAACCGAGGATACAAAAACCTATTCCATGCCTTTGCTCACACAGACGCCTAAAGGTGAGATTTTGCTATCTTGGACAGAAAAAGATGAGCAAGGAAAGACTTCATTTTGCCTCGCTTTTTCAAAAGATAAAGGCAAAACCTTTTCAGAGAAAAAGGTTATTTATTCGGGAACAGGTGTCGGAAACAGCCGTTTGATGCGGGCAAAAGTATTGGTAAAAAAAGATGGTAGCTTAGTTGCTGTTTTTTCTAATCGGGCTGAAGCTCCTGCAGAGACTGCAGGTAACCAACAAGGTGGAGGGCGTGGTCGTGGCGGGCGTTCTGCTGACCTTGTTTACTGTGAGTCAAAAGACGGTGGTGCTACTTGGTCAAGCCCTCAATCTGTTGACTCAGATCCTACAAAAGGCATTGTCAGGGGCTTTTTTGATGCTGTTTTAATGTCGAACGATGAAGTTGCAGTAGCTTATTTGAAAGATGTAAAAGGCAGTACTAAGCATGAAGAACGCGATTTACGCCTTGTTATTACGAAAAACGGCGTATTTCAACCCGAAAGAGTCATTGACCCTGTGGTGTGCGATTGTTGTAATATTAATTTTTTAGTTGACGCAAATGGCGCATTGAATGTCTATTATCGGGACAACAATGATGATATTCGGGACATTGCCAAAATGACATCAACAGATAATGGCGCAACTTTTTCAAAACCACAAATCGTCCACAATGACGGCTGGAAAATTAATGGTTGTCCGCACAGTGGTGCTACATCAATCACTCATGGCAAAAGTGCATTGGTCGCATGGTATTCGGGCGCTGAAACGGAATCAGGCATCAGATTGGTGACGCAAGAAGGCAAAAAACTGTTTGTTTTAGATGACCCCTCAGTAAAAAATCCAACTTTGATGTCCTCATCAAAAATATCGGCTATGCTTTGGGAACAAGGCAATGATAAAACTCAACTCGTTTTCAGAAAAATTAATGGTGATAAAGTTTCAGAAACTATATCAGTTGCAGGTTCAGAAAGTGCGACCAATTCCACGGGTTTGATTATTGATAATCAATTACTTATAGCACATGAAGTAAAGAAAGACAATAAAAAGAACAGTCTTAAAATTGCTACTACAACTTTGTAATAAAAATACCCCCCTCAGTATTTGAGGGTAAAAATGGCTGTGAATTTTTTGATTTTAGACTTATGCAATAACGGGTATTTATTGTGATACCTTAACATGAGACATCCCGAATTCCCAAACAAGGAGATTCGGGATTTTTTTTGCTCAAAAACTTTACAAATCCGTGAGAATTTGCACGTTTGTAGATTAAATAACGCTCTCATGTTCCATGAATCCAGTAGAATCCATACATTAGTTAAGGTTTAAAAGACAAAATGATTGTATATATATTCAGATTTTCATGGTTTGAAGTACTGTTTTTCCTTGGCTCGGTTTTAGTTTATTCGTATTATTACCTCTCCTCTTCAAACCCTTTATGAAATAAATCTATTACTAATTTGACCTTTGAAAATGATAAAAAAAACTACCACAGCGATACTGCTGATGTTTATGATTAGCGTTCTAACAACATCTGCTCAAACACCATTTGCAGGCGTTGAAAAGAATTCTATCGTCCTGAATAACAACGATTTATACAATGCAGAACATCCCTGTATCAGTCAACAGGAATATGAAAGCATTGATAAAGAAATTGCAAAAAACAAAAAGGTTTTAGGTCTAGATAAAGTGCTGTATCAAACGGAAGCAGCCACTTCCCTTGATTGGCCATTAAGACCCTCCGTGAATCTAAATGATTGCAGTTATTATTATGTCTCTGCATTTGTTGATTTAAATACAACAACGGGTGCTATCAATGATTGGAACTGTGGTTCAAGGACTTACGATGGACATAGAGGTATAGATATCGCTGCTTGGCCTTTTGGATGGGATAAAATGGATCATAATGCCATAGAAGTCATTGCTGCGGCAGCGGGTACGATAGTCGCAAAGGTGGATGGAAATCCCGACAGAGTTTGTAACGGTGTTGGCGGCGGCAGCAATTCTAATAATTATATCACTATTCAACATGCCGACGGGTCTCAAGCGCTTTACGTCCATTTAAAAACAGGTGCTATGACATCTAAAATAGTTGGACAAACCGTTGCAAAGGGCGAATTCCTAGGTATTCCGGGTAGTGCGGGACAATCAACAGGAGTCCATTTACATTTTGAAATAAGAAGTTTAGGCACTTTCGCCAGTTATATTGACCCAAATTTTGGCACTTGTAATACTGGGTATCGGTTCTTCATGGTGGGCTGCTCAAAAACCTTATGTAGAACCTCAAATTGTAAAATTATCAACCCATTCTGATTGGCCCGTTTTTGCATCTTGCCCAAATACTTACGATACACCCTATATTGTAGATAGTTATGTGTCCAATCCAGGTGCCAACGGCATATTTCATGTTTGCACAAAACATGTTACATCTGGCATGACATGGAATTTTAGAATCCTAAATCCTAATAATTCTGTCTTTGATTCGTGGGATTATACAAGCATTTCCAATAGAACCACCAGTGTTATTGGATGGAGTAGGACACTGCCTACCCTACCAGGCGTTTATACTTTTGAAGGAACTTTCAACGGTATTACTTGCAATAAAACATTTACAATTCTTTCAACTGTACCCATAGAATTGGTGTCTTTTACAGGAGAATGTGATGGAAAGAATAGAATCCTAAAATGGACGACAGCATCTGAATCTAATAATAGTTTTTTTACTATTGAAAATTCAAAGGATGGTAAAAACTGGAAAATCTTGAGTACAACTGCTGGTTCTGGCAATTCTTCTACTAAAAAGGACTACTTTTGGAAAGATACGAACCCCTATGATGCCGCTTCTTATTTCCGTTTGAAACAAACTGATTTTAGTGGGGAGTCAAAATACACTTCAATCATTTCATTAAAAGCATGTGGGGACATTGTCAAAAGAAACTTGGAGCTTTATCCGAACCCTGCTTCCGATTTTGTTACCCTGAATATTGAAAATTTGCTCCATGAAGATTTAGAAATTAAGATTTACAACATTTTAGGTACACTTGTAAAGGTTGAACGGTTTAGCGAAAACATTAAGGTGATGAATGTCCGCGATTTAAGCACAGGAACTTATGTCGTTTCGATTAAATCGCCAGAATTTACGGGAAACCAAAAGCTGATCATAAAATAGAATTTACAAAAGCATCGAAATTAATTAGGTCATAGTAACAATCGCAGAGAAATAATATTAATTTTTTGCGATTCATAGGCTTTAAAAGATCTTAAAAAAGGGCTTTCTGAACCGCCAGAAAGCCCTTTTTTTATTAATTTTCTTTAAAACCCTACAAATTAAAAGTTGATTAGTTTGAAAATTTTTTAAAACAAATTTTTTATAAAAAAAAAGTTGATTGACATAGTTGGAAAGAGAAA
>JAYVFS010000047.1:0-51611 GCA_043772905.1 Saprospiraceae bacterium
CTGCAATACCTAATATTTTAGACCCAAATGTGGCTCATTTTGTAGCCAATTTAGGCGGGGTCAATTGGGATAATTTGACTTATATTGTCAATAAAGCAGCTTGAGTTTCAAACACTTATATTTATACATTGATTTTATTTTAATGCCTGTGCTTTGGCTAAGGTGTTGTGGTATAAAATCTAATATTTCGGGCGGCAAATAGGGTTCAAATTTATCATACAGCATTTTTTTATCCCATTGAGTCGCACCATGATACAAAAGTATGGGAATGACAATGCTCGGATGCTTTTTATTTTTTATATCAGAACCAATGATGGCATAACGATAACGCTCTTTTTGGCTTTCTATGGGTTCATAAGGTTTATGACTTTTATGTTCCCACAAAAAACAAAAACGGAAAGTCGGCAAATCTGCATCATGGCGTACGGATTCAGGTAATCGGTCTTTGAGCAAAGCACATTCATGGATACTGTCTGAATATTGCGCCAACAGTTTGTTGTCAATATGGGTATCTGACAATAGTTTTAGGGTAAAAAAATCAACGTATTGCTGTAAACTTTGAGGTAAATACCGATATAAAAGTAGCAAAACCAATTCATTGAGGCTTAAAATGCCTTTGATAAAAATGTCGTGGTCCCGGTTGCGGGTTTTAGTAGATTTTGCCATAGTTGTCACCTGATTTTTGTTAAGAAACCTCAAAAGTAAATCTTAATATTTAACCCGAAAAATGTTTTTTTTTAGCATAAAATATTGATTTAATGTTAAAAGCCGTTACCCAAAAATGGTGTAACGGCTTTTAAAAAACATATTTTTATTAATAAATCATGAAACCAGTAATTTCATAATTACTTCAAAATCAAGATATTAAAGTAATATACCCGCCAAAGTCGCCGACATATAAGATGCCAAAGTACCTGCGATGAGCGCACGGAAAACGATTTTCGTCAAATCGGAACGACGGCTCGGCTCTAATGCACCGATGCCACCAATTTGAATACCCAACGAACCAAAATTGGCAAAACCGCAGAGGGCAAAACTGACAATCGCTATCGTTTTAGCCGACATGGCATGACCGTTTATGAGTGCAACTTCTTTGATTACTGAGGGGTCGGTGGACGGCAAAAACGACGACAAGGTGTTGTAAGCCACAAATTCATTGGCAACCAATTTTGTTCCCATCAGTGAACCTGCTTGGAAAATCTCGTCGTATTGTACGCCCATACACCAAGCAAAACCTGAAAAAAGGAAGCCTAAAACCGTATCAAGACTGAATGTAGGGTTGCCCCAAAGACCGCCTAAACCGTTCAAACTGTAGTTAATCAAAGCAATTAATGCTAAAAAACCAATTAACATGGCAGCTACATTGAAACCGATTTTCAGACCTTCGCTACAACCCGCCGAAATAGCATCAATGAGATTGGAGTGTATTTTTTTGATTTCAATGCTCACCGTACCCGTCGTTTCCGATACTTCTGTTTCAGGATAAATAATTTTTGAAATGGCTAATGCACCAGGTGCTGCCATGATACTTGCCGCCAAAAGGTACTCGGCAGGAACGCCCAAACCAATATAAGCAGCCATCACACCGCCTGAAATACACGCAAAACTGCCTGACATGGAAGCCAATAGCTCACTTTTAGTCATACCTTTCAGATATGGTTGAATCATAATTTGTGCTTCAACTTGACCAACGAAAGCACTGGCGATATTTGACAAAGCCTCTGCCCCACTCACCCGCATCAACCAAAATAAGCCTTTTGCTAAGACTTGAACAAGACGTTGAATAATGCCAAAATGATAACCAATATTGACCAAAACCGCCACAAACAAGATAGTTGGAATGATTTTGAAGAAGAAAATGAAGCCACCACCGCCAAATGCCTGACTCACAGCCGGCACATTGATGAGCGGACCAAAAACAAAAGCCGCGCCTTCTTGCGAAAAATCTATCACTTTTGTCACGCCACCGCCAATCGTGTTGAAAATACCTTTGCCGACAGCCGTTTTTAAAATAAATAAAGCTAAGGCAAATTGTAGCAACAAGCCCATGCCAACAGTGCGAAAATTAATAGCTTTGCGGTTGTTCGACATCAAATACGCAATGCCCAGAATCAGCAATATGCCGAAAATACCAGTAAATCTTTCCATGCAAATGAAATATGAATGATGAAGTATGAATAAAAAACGATGAATGATGAATGATAAATGATGAATGATTGGGTTTCATCATTCATCATTTATCATTCATCATTATACTTGTCGGTCAAATGTAGAAAATGATTTTTAATTATAAAAATATTGTTGTGTTTGTAAATTTTATGCTTTTTGTGGTCGAATTACTGAAGGGGGCATTTTAACACCTCAATATTCATCATTCATCCTTTATCATTCATCATTAAAAAAATATGCAAAAACCATTCATCATAGGTATTACAGGCGGCTCGGGTAGCGGCAAAACGACTTTTATCAAAGATATTAGAAAACAGTTTTCAGACGAAGAATTGTGTATTATCTCGCAAGACGATTACTATTTCCCGAGACATGAGCAGGAAACAGACGAAAATGGCGTCCATAATTTCGATTTACCGAAATCTATTGACAAAAAAGCATTTCATGCAGACGTGGAGAAATTGCTAAAAGGAGAGGTTGTGGAGCGTGTCGAATATGTTTTTAACAACAAAGAAGCAGAACCGATTATCAAGATATTTAAACCAGCACCCATCGTCATCGTGGAAGGGCTTTTTGTATTTCATTACAAAAAAATATATCGTTTGCTGGATATGAAAGTGTTTTTTTATGCGGCTGACCACTTGAAAGTGATTCGGCGCATCCTACGTGACCAAGTAGAACGGGGTTATCCGATTGATGATGTTCTATATCGCTATGAACGCCATGTGATGCCATCTTACAAAAAATACATCGAACCATATATGCAGGATGCAGATTTGATTATCAACAACAATCAGAATTTCAATCTTGGTTTGGATGCCCTTTGCGGCTTTTTAAGGGACAAATTGAGAAGTGAAAAGTTGAAAGTGAAAAACGAATAGTAAGTGCGTCCTGACTTTTTGTTGTTCACTTTCAACTTTGCACTTACTTATTCACTCCAACGATAAGTATCTAAATCGAAGCCTGCCAAATCCAAGATGCGGTCAACAACCGTTGCGGCTATTTCTTCTAAGGTTTTAGGGCGGCTGTAAAAACTGGGCGTTGCGGGACAAATGATTGCACCCGCTTCTGTCAGCGTTTTCATGTTATTAATGTGGATAATACTGAGGGGGGTCTCACGCGGTACAATAATAAGCCGACGACGTTCTTTGAGGATGACATCAGCTGCTCGAGTCACCAAATCATTTGAAAGACCTGTTGCCAAACGCGCCAAAAGACCCATCGAACAGGGACAGACAATCATCGTATCATAGCGCGCTGAACCGCTTGCGAAAGGTGCCATGAAATCCATTTTTCCATAAAAAGAAAAATCATAGTCATGCCAGCCTTCGCTGCCCAATTCATGCAGCCAATTGTAGCGGGCATTGTCACTCATGACGATACCCACCGCTTCGGTCTGGTTTTTGAGTTGTGTCAATTTATCGAGTAATACTTTGGCGTAAATGGCACCACTTGAGCCGCCAATGGCGACAACGACTTTCTTTTTCACAGATTTATACGTTTATAGGTGGTTATTTTGACTGTTTTTGAATTTTAGGTGTTAAGGTTGTTTTAATTACCAAACACCTTGACAAATATCGAAGTAACTTTGTTGCAAAATTGAGTAAAAATCTAAACCTCCCCCTCAGTAAAATCCTTTTTTATCATCATTTAATCGCTGTTTCATACATGAAAAAAATTCTTTTGCCTGTCCTTTTGCTTGTTGGTTGTTTTGCAATTGCGGCATTTACATACAAACAAACGACGCCTAAACCAAGTAACACTGTTGAGAAAATCAAGTGGTTGTCTTGGGAGCAAGCCACCGAAGCCAATAAAACGCAACCGAAAAAGATACTTGTTGATGTTTATACATCATGGTGTGGTTGGTGCAAAGTCATGGATAAACAAACGTTTACGAATGACACGATTGCCGATTATCTTAATAAATATTACTACTGCGTAAAACTCGATGCCGAAGGACACGATACGATTCGTTGGGATAATAAAGATTTTGTTTTTATTTCTCCTGAAAAAGGTGGTGGACGGAATGGTGTTCATACATTGGCTTATGCCTTGCTCGATGGCAATATGGGTTATCCAAGTCTTGTTTATTTGACCGAAAAGTTTGAGCGCACGGCGATTTCTCCTGGTTACAAAACGCCTGGACAATTGCTGCCTGAATTGCGTTTTACGGTAGAAGAAGCCTTTAAAAGTCAAACTTTTGAGAATTATAAGAAGGCTTATTCTGAAAAGTAATAGCTTTTAAGAAATGATGAATGATGAATGAAAACAAACGGGAAACAATCTCTTGCAACAACTTGATAGTCAACACTTTACGTCCATTCATCGTTCATCATTACTTACTCTTATCGCCGTTTTTTTTATGCCTTCACTTTTTCAAAACTGACCTCATTTTCAGAAGCCACACCGTTTTCAAAATCAGTAAAGTTTTTCATCGTCGTTGTCCCAATTTGGCTCAAGGCTTCGTGTGTGAAAAAACCTTGATGTGGTGTGATGAGGACATTGTGAAAAGACACCAAACGTTGAATCAAATCATCTTTGATGATACTTTCTGATAAATCATTAAAGAACAAATTTTCCTCTTGTTCATAGACATCAATGCCCAAATAACCTAATTGACCCTTTTTTAAGGCTTTAATAGCGTCTTTAGTGTTGATTAAACCGCCTCGACTGGTGTTAATGAGCATAGCACCTTGCTTCATTTTAGAAAATGTCTCGCTGTTAAAGAGATAATGCGTTTGCGGTGTGAGTGGACAATGCAGCGAAATAATATCAGAATCGCTTAAAATAGCTTCCAAAGACGTGTATTCGATGCCTATTTCTTTCAAACTTAAAGATTCATGGATGTCATAAGCCAACACTTTACAACCAAAACCTTGCATGATGTGGCAAAAAGCCTCCCCTATTTTCCCTGTTCCGATAACACCAACCGTTTTGCCATAGAGATTAAAACCCATGAGGTTTTCTAATGAAAAGTTCCCTTCTCTTACACGATTGTAGGTTTTATGGGTTTTTCTGTTGAGCGTTAAAATAATAGCCACAGCGTGTTCAGCTACGGCTTGCGGCGAATAAGCTGGCACGCGCAATACTTTTATGTGGTGTTCTGCAGCCGCTTCTAAATCCACATTATTGAAACCTGCACAGCGCAAATCAATGAGTTTTATGCCATTATTTGCCAATTTCTCAATGGTTTCTCTATCAATTTTGTCACTGACAAAGACACAAACGGCTTCAAAACCGATAGCTAAATTTGTGGTGTTGACATTCAACGAAGCATCAAAATAAGTGAGTTCATGTTGATGGTCTATATTGAATTTGTCGAGGTACGTGCGGTCGTAGGGTTTAGTACTGAATACAGCTACTTTCATAGTTTTTTTAAATGTTTTTTACCCTCAATTATTCGTGATGATTGACCTCATATTGTTTCATTAAAGTCACCAAAGATTCGTGATATTTAAGAAGCGTTTCCTGATCCATGTGTGGGTCAGCAACATTTGGAATGGTGTCGGGCATTTCTTCAAGGTATTTCGACAATTCAGGATGATGCTCGTTTATCGTCATTGTCATTTTTAGGATGTCGTCGTTGAGTTCTTTTACAGTTTTCATAAGATGCGTTTTTAGTGAAAATGATTATTAAAAGTACAAAATTCGCCCATTTATCATTCAAATACAAGGGCGCATATCAGGTTTCGATTTCTTCGATAGGTTTTTCATTAAACTCTTTACGGTATATTTCAACCAATAATAAAAAGAGTGAAATCAAAATTGGCCCAAAAATCAAACCAATGAAACCAAAAAGATTGAGACCTATAATGACCCCAAAAATGGTTATCAAAGGATGAATATTGCCAATCTTTTCTTGTAACCAAAACCGAAAAATATTATCAACAGAACCAA
Organism: Saprospiraceae bacterium; assembly: GCA_043772905.1. Classification (GTDB taxonomy): domain Bacteria; phylum Bacteroidota; class Bacteroidia; order Chitinophagales; family Saprospiraceae; genus JAAFJT01. Next base: position 6,067 of record JAYVFS010000047.1, read on the forward strand.
TAACAAGAAAACCATACAAAAGTAAAAAAATGCCCCATGTTGTCTGACCTTGTGCGATAAGCATGATGCCAAGCGGCACATAGACCAAAGCAGAACCTAAAATAGGTATAACGGCTGCCACACACGTTGCGATAAACCAAATAAACGGTTCTCCAACACCCGCAATCCAATAGCCAATGAGGGCAAATATGCCTTGTATCAAAGCGACAAGTGGGATGCCAATGGCGTTAGAAACAACTAAATTATTGAGTTCTTTTTTTAAATGAAGGGCGCTTTGTTCTTTCAAAGGCAACCACTTGTATAGGACTTTTTCAAGCGTTCGGGCTTCGGTAAGCATAAAAAACAAGATAAAATACATGACAATGACCGTTATCAAACCATTGAAAGTTGCACCAACCACTTTTTGCATTTCAGTCATACCCCATTCTCCTAAGTTATGGAGGTTTTTTTCATTGAGAATGATAAAACCATATTGCTGTTCCAAATTATGAATCAGTGATTGGACAGAAGCCCATACATCATTCGAATGTTTTATCTCTGGCAAAATGCGCGAAGAAAGAATACTCAACAAGCCATTAATAGGCAAAAGTATGATGATAAAAGACATTATCATCAAGAGAGACGCTGCCAAAACAGCACGTCCTTTGAGCTTTTTTGTTAACTTAAACATCCATTTTCGGGATAATACATACAAAGTGTAAGCACCCAAAAAAGCAGGGATGAAGTTGTTTAATTGCCAAAAAATAAGGCTTCCGATTACGGCAATCATTAATATGAAAGCCAACTGTCGGATAGTCAGGGATGAGATATTGGTTGCATTTTCATTCATATTCCAAAAATAATAGAAAAATGGGACCCCTCAGTATATTGAGCCTTTTTTTATGTTTTTTACTTTCTAATGGCAAGCAAAGGAATCTTAATGTCGTAAGTCATTTCAGCCGTTTTGCTTTCAAAAAAGAAACGCTCAAACCAGTTCGTTTTATGTTTTGTGAACATGACCAATAGCGTTGGTTTCTTGTTTTCAACTGCGTGTTGTAGGTTTTTGACAAGAGAATCCGCTAATTGCAGTTTTGGAACAAGAAAAGTTACTTTTTCTGATTCATATTTTGTTTTGATGGCTTCAAAAGCTTCTTTATTATCCGTTTTATGCAATTGATAATAAAAATGATAGACTTCAACGGGTGCATTTAGGGCAGTTGCAAAGGTTGTGACAGCTTTCAATTCCTTATCAATATTTTCAAAATCTGAAGCATAACCTACTTTTGTGATAGGTTTTATGCGATAATTATGCGGCACAACAATCACAGGAATAGGCGATGTATTGACCAAAGTTGAAGCATTCGTTCCAATGATTTTTTTCAAAATACCCGCACCTCTGGTACACATACAGATGTAATCTGCCTGAATTTCCTTTGCGTAATTGACAATCATACTATCTACACCTATGCCTATATCAACAACGTTTTCATAAGTATTCGGTTGAATTTTGGTCTGTTTGAAGATTGGTTTGATAAAACTATCTAATTCTTTATTGACCTTTTTGACAGCATTTTCTACAAACTTGATAGCATCTTCTTTGCGCCAGGCTGTCGGTGTCAGGAGTTCTAAGGCATGGTAAAAAACCAATTTACAAGGCGTTTGCGCAGCTAATTGTAATGCAAAGCGGATACCTGCTTTTGAATTTGTAGAGAAATCGGTTGTGACGAGTATGGTTGTCATATTTTTCATTTTTATGGTTAATATACCAGTGATTCAATAATTGACCAAAAGTAGTAAAATACTGAGGGGGGGATAATGACAACAATCAGTGTATCAAATGATTACAGTCATGCCATTCTATAAATTAAGCCACAAACGATGATGATGAAAAAAGTTGTATAAATCAACTTGTTGTACTTTGCTAACCAATTGAAAATACTGAGGGGGGTATAAAACGCATTTTTACCTTTCCCAAATTCTTTTATAAATCTGTACAAACACAAGGGGCAACAAACTCGCTAAGATACACACGACCCATACCTTAATTGGCAGTTCTGCTAAGCCCAAAACCACGGACATTGTGGGTAATACATAAATAAGTACCATAAAGCCCGTGCAAATCAACAGAGCAAGCCAAACAAATTTGTTTTTGGTAACGTCATTGACGAACAGTTTTGAATGTACCGAAGACATATTGAACACATGAAATAGTTGTGCAAAAGCCAAAGTGACAAAGGCAATATTGTTTACGACTTGACTATCCAAGGTCATGTTTTTTTGACAATAAATGACGGCTGCCATAACAGAAAGGGTCATGATAAGCGCGTATAACACAATATCTATCCATTTTCGATTAGAAATAATGTCCGCCGTTGTATCTTTAGGTGCTTCTTGCATCACTGATTTATCTCCTTTACCAAGACCCAATGCCAATGCTGGAAATACGTCTGTCACCATATTTAAAAACAAAATTTGTAAAGGAAGTAATGAAGAAGCCGGTGCCATAAATCCCATTGTTGTTACGACAAATATCTCACTCAAATTGCAAGAAACAAGGTAAATAACAAACTTTTGTATATTCTGAAAAATCACTCTGCCTTGTGCAACCGCTTTGACAATGGAGGCAAAAGAATCGTCTTTTACAACAATATTTGCCGTTTCTTTAGCCACTTGCGTCCCCCTCAGTCCCATAGCGATACCCACATCCGCTTTCTTTAAGGCGGGCGCATCGTTGACCCCGTCGCCTGTCATGGCAACGATATTTCCTTGTTTTTGATAAATATCGGCAATGTCTAATTTTTGTTTAGGCGTGGTTCGGGCAAATATGGATGTAGAAAGAATCTTTTGTTCCCATTCTTTTGACAGTGATTTCATGGACGGCAAATCTTTCCCAGTCAACACATTTTGCACATTTTCATCTACTAAACCTGTTTTTTGGGCAATATTAAGGGCTGTCAAGGGGTGGTCACCTGTTATCATCACGATTTTAATGCCTGCATTCCGACAATTAAGAATCGCTTGTTTAATATCCAATCGAGGTGGGTCTAAGAAACCGATCATACCGACATAGACTAAATCGTCCAAAAAATCATTTTCCTTAATATCTTTGTCTTCTTTATAAGCAAATGCCAAAACCCGAAGTCCTTGAGCCGCCATTTTTTCAGACTCTGCTAAGACGGTTTTTCTTTCGGTTTCATTTATTGTTTTCATCGTTTTACCCGATTGTATCCGTTCACATTTTTCTAATAAATGTTCTACCGACCCTTTTGCGGCGACAAAATACCCCCCCTCAGTATTTTTATGTAAAGTACCCATTATTTTAATATCAGAATTAAAAGGTACTTCTGCAATGCGTTCATATTGAGTTTTAAAATCTTCGGCAGAAGAGCCTGAAGAATTGGCTAAGTATATCAACGCAATTTCTATAGGGTCACCCAATACTTTCTTTTTTTCTTTTGATTTTTTTACAGTTGCATCGTTACAGAGCGCGCCGATGCGTTTCAATTTGTCAAAATTCTCTTTACTGTGCTTCAACCCGCCATCATCGAATATCAAAGCGCCTTTTTGGATATGCACTTTTAGGTTTTCTTCTGGAAAAGAAAAAGTATCTACATAAATCTTGTTTTCGGTTAATGTACCTGTCTTATCGGTCAAAATGACCGTTGTACTACCCAGTGTTTCAACAGAAGAAAGGTCTTTAACAATGACATGTCGCCTTGCCATGTGCAACATACCATAAGACAAAGCCACCGTTGCGACAATCGGCAAACCCTCAGGAAAAGCAGCAACGGCTAACGCAATGGAAGTTTTGATAATAGACACCCATTCTTTACCTTCCAAAAAGCCTGTTAAAGCAAAGATGAAGATAAGAATCAGGGTAAGCCCGATAAGTTTTGTGCTTAGAACATTTAGTTTTTTTTCTAAAGGCGTGATGGTTTCTTCTGCATTTTCAACTAAAGACGTAATCGTACCCAGCTCCGTATGGTGTGCAATACCAGTAATAACGGCTATTCCATTGCCATTAATGACAGAAGTTCCTTTAAATACCATATTATGTCTGTCGCCAAGAACCGTATCTTTTTCTAATTTTTCTAAACCTTTTTGCGCCGGCAGCGACTCGCCCGTCAAAGAAGATTCGTCGCATTGCAATTGATTGAGAGCGACCAAACGCCCATCTCCGGGAACGACATTGCCCGCTTCAAGCACGATGATGTCACCAACAGTCAATTGTTCGGAAGGAATTTCTTCTGTTTTGCCTTCTCGAATAACTTTTGACAATATCACATCCATTTCCTTTAAGGCGTTCATGGAACTACGCGCTTGCAACTCCATCGAAAAACCTATTATGGCATTGAGTAAAATAACTACGCCAATGGCAATCGCTTCAATATAATCTTGAAAATAGACCGAAACACCTGTGCCAACAAGCAATAAATAAACAATGGGACTGTTGAATTGCTGAATAATCATCAACCAAATAGGCTTTAATTTTTGGGCTTGATAGACATTCAAACCAAACTCTTTAGTTCGTTTTGCAACTTCGGATTGACTAATACCCGCAACGGCATCCGTTTGAAACACTTGCAAAACGTCCTCTACTGACAGGGTATGAGGATTTTCAATAGGGTATTTTATCTCCATTATCGTTTCAGTTTTATACTAAGGAATAATTTAAAATTCATTGCCCATTCGGTTATGAATCATAACGAGATGCAAGATAGAGTACAAAATAAGGAATTTATATGACTAAAATCATTTTTAGTTTCACTAACTTCATAGAATCTATGTTTACCTCTACCAGGGCATACCCCCTCAGTATAAAAGCCTGTTTTTTAAAAAACGCTTGAAAAGACGACTTTTTTTCAATTAATTGTATATTTGTTTTTAATTAAATTAACTCACGAAATCACTATTTCCATTAGAATCTTTAATTTTTAAACGAATTTTAAAATGACTAAAAGAAAACGGTTACCAAGAAAACTTAAAAAGAAAATGAAAAAAGCTAGAAAAGCAATGGAAAACTTACCCATGCCTATGCCTCAAGTGAGCGCATCTCGAAGTATTGAAGCATTACCCAATATAAGTCTGTCGGAAACACCCATTGTGAGTCTATCAGCAGCAGTTAATGAACATAGATATGCGGGTATTCTCATTGCCAATGAACATAGAAAGGACGATAAAGGCACTCTGGGCGGCGTTTTGGTATCTGACAAAGGCATTCACTATGGCGTTACGTGTTTCCATGTGGTCAAACAAAACAATCAAAATTTCAATACTTTTTTGCCCGAAGAATCGGTCACTGTGATTTCTGAAAAAGGCGATAAAATCGGTGTTTTTAATGCAGAAACCGCGTTTATCAACAGCAAATTAGACATTGCATTGATAGAATTGATTGATAAATTCGACAATGAAAAGATAGGTTCACCGACTAAGTTTGTTGAAATCCATGACCTTCAAGCAGGTACAGAGGTCTATTTTTTAAATGATAGAATCAAAAAGAAAGCCAACGGTGTCATTAGAAAAGTGAATCAAAAAGGCAATTGGCGTTTGGGTAAATACGAAAATACGATATTCGTTTCGACCGTTTTAGACGATGAAAACTGTGAGCGCATTTCCGATGAAGGCGATAGTGGTTCGTGGTTGTTGCGTGTTTCTGACAATGCACTCGTGGGCGTTGTGTTCGCCAACAGTTTTACAAGTACGTTTGTGATGCCGATAACAGAAGTCCTTGATGCCTTTAAAAAGAAAAACATTACACTCTCATTAAACAAACAACTATGATGAAACATTTATTTCTATTCAGCTTTTTCCTTTTATGTTTTAAAATGGGGGCACAACAGCCGCCCTTTGTGCCTGTTTACAATGCTTCCCTAAAATTGACGGATTCGATAAGGGTTTATCTCAAAATAAAAGAACCGACGGGTGGGCAACAACTAAGAATGTATGAAAACTTAGGTAATTACCTGCTCGAAACCAATCAATTAAAGACAATTAATTCGACCATAGATATTCAACGGGCATTTAGAGGCAATATATTTATCAGGGAAACCCTTAAAGAAAATAACTTTTGGGAATTTGCTGAACCCATCAGTATGTCGAGTGGCGATAGAGATATTGGAGGGGCGGGCAAAAAGTCTTTTTTGTCAAAAGTAGGCAATTTAAACGCCACTATTTATGCCGATGCTTTTGCCAAAATCATTGTCAAACGTTTCAAACAAGATTTAAATGTAGTGTTTTTTCAAAAAATGAAAAAGGAAATGGACAGCAGTCTCGAACTGAAAACGCTGTTTCCAAACACCAGCAGCGGCTTGGCTTTGATGGATAAAGATATTTATGTGTTTGAACAATACATTGCAGGTTTGCGCCAAAAAATGGAAGAAGATTTAGCCAATGTGTTTGCCAATACAACCCAACTTTTAGAAACAGAAAAATACGCCAAAGCCTTCAAAGGCAATCAAACAGGACGTGACTTTTTGACAACAGCCACACAATTTGCCGATGGCTTAATTCGCAATCAACATCCGGGTCACATCATCGAAAACCTACATTTTAGCGATGCTTTTGATGAAGGCGAAGGACTGGATTTAAGGGCAGGACTGCAAACGATTCAACTTATTTCCACAAGTTTTAGGTCTTCAAACCCTGCGGATTCGACACATTATTGGATAAATGGTTTAGACAGTTTAAATCTGCTTGTCAAAGGCGATGCTTTGGGGGCTCAAATTTGGTTGGGTTCTGTCTATCAATTAGCCGTTGACGACAATAAAAAACCGATAACATTTGAAAATGGACAGACTTTGCGGCATTATATCAATGGTTTGTACGACAAAAAAGACAATTTTTACAATATGCGCAACTATGTGCAAGGTCTAATTAGTCGTGTCAATATGATAGAAATGTCGAATAAAGACATGCGTTTGGCGCAAAACAATGATGAGAAATTCTATTGGGACAAAATGGTGTCTTCTTATGAAAACATATTGGCATTAGTCAAATTTGCACCGACCATTAAAGAGATTTTAGAACCTGAATCCGCTTTGCCCCGCACGTGGTACAAAGGCATTTATGTCGCTGAAATGCTGCCCCGTATTTATGCCGAAATGAAAGGACGCGAGTACCACGCCGCCGTACAACATATTGCAGAATTGGTGCAAGCCTTTGACGCAAGACCAATGTATGTGAAAGAAGGTAAAAACTATATCCGAATTGACACCTTGAATACTTTTTTTCAGCCCAATATCGCTGACAAGATGGTGCCTGTGCGGGAGTATAAATCCTTTTCTGGCACATACATTATGAAGGATAAAAAACCAATGGTCATCGAAAAACTGTATGTGGACGACGATTCGCTTGGAAAAAAGCCTTTGGAATATACGGGCATTCAAAAATTCATCAAATACAGTTCTTTCGCTGCCTCAATGGTGCTGGCGCAAAGCAGTGATGCGGTCGCCGAACTTTTGGAAAGTACGATGACACCGTCTGGTGGTACACATATCAAAGAAAAAGGCTGGTTGTTGAGTGTCAACAGTTATATTGGTTTGCAAAACACATTTAGACAAAAAGACAGTGCAGGTTATTTCAGTATCGCTGCGCCCATCGGCATCAACCTCAGTTATGGCTTAAAAAACCAACGGCACTACCCCCTCAGTAAAAAACAGAAATTTGCTGATTTTATAACCCCACACACCGTTCAGTTTTTTGCGAGTTTGGTGGACGTAGGTGCCATCGCTGGTTTTCGTTTCACGAACACAACGGACAGCATTCCGAAAATAAAATTGAGCAATATCTTTTCGCCAGGACTCTTTGTGATGTTTGGGCGTTTGTTCAACAGTCCTTTAAACATCGGTCTCGGCTATCAAGCCCAACCGCGTTTGTACGATATTAAAGAAGAAACCATTTTCTTGAAAAAGTTTGAATTTCGGTTTAATGTGAATGTGAGTTGGGATATTCCTTTTTGGCATTTGGCGCATTGGGATAGGCGGTGATTTTCAACATGTTCATATCCACAGCAATCACAGTTTTTCCCATTATGATGGAATGTTTCAGACACGACTTTTCAATATCTTTTCAAAATCTTTAATTTTTAAAACCTCAATTTTTGGAAAGGGGATTTTTTTCAAAACTTTGAAATGCTTATCTTCGGAAACGACAAATTGAGTATTCGCAGCTACTGCACAATCTACAAATATATCATCGTCAGGGTCTGCTATGATGAGTTGCCACCGATAATAATAGGTAACAAACTCAATATTAGGCATATTTTCAAGCGTTTGCATAACAAAATCGGCTGTTTTAACACTATAAAACCAACCAAACTGCTCTTCGTATTCTTCTAAAATATCAGTTGTAACACAAAGTGTAAACTCTTGTGCTAATAGACTTTCCCAAATCCAATGACAGGGAGATTTACGAGAAAAGGCAGCTAAAAGGACGTTGGTATCAATGACGTATTTCACTTACTTTTTTTTAGGATAAGGTGTCCGACGGTGCGTGTTTAGGATTTTTTCAGCCGTATATTCTTTTTCTTCCCAAATACGGTCTGCTTCGTCCATCGCTTTTTCAGCAAAATAACGTGCAAGAAACGACTTGATTTGTATCAAATCGCTTTCTGGTATATCCCTCGAATAGAGTTTTAGCAATTCCAATTGTATGTTGCTAAATGGTTGTTGTATCGCTGTTGCAGTCATTTTTAATTTTTTTACAAAAATACACTTTTTTCTAAAAAGTACAACCTTTTACTGACGAGGTACTTTTCTGCTTACAAATCATAAACACTTTCCTATATTTGTCTTTCTAAAATTCAAATATGGAGACCCAAGCATTTTTTGAAAATATCCAAGCACATATCCAAACCCGTTTGTTAGCTGCCGAACACGATATTAACCTCGCTGTGGCATGGTTTACAGACCGTTTATTGTTCGATACGGTGTGTCAGAAGGCAAAAACGGGCGTACATGTGCGCCTTATGCTGTTTGATGACGACATCAATCAATACCTATCTTTCCAAGATTTAGCCGCTTGTGGCGGCAAAGTGTTTCGCATCAGTGAGAAATTGATGCACAACAAGTTTTGTGTGATTGACCGTGAAGTGGTGATTTCGGGTTCGTATAATTGGACAAATAAAGCACGGAAAGGCAACTACGAAAACATAACGATTACGACAGGCGACCCGTTTTTTGCCCTGCAATTTGTGCAAGAATTTAACCGCATTGTGGAACGGCATTTTGGCGAAAAACAAGAGACTAACACTGATTTTAGTGCCATTGTGAAACGTTTGGAACTGATTCGGTCTATGATTGAACTCGGCGACACAGAAGATTTACCCCCTCAGTATCGGAAGCTCAAAAGCCTCCATTTGCCGTCCGAAATTGGGTCGCTGCTCACGCTTTTGGAGGTGCAACGGTATGGCGATGCGGTGGCGCGTATCACGGATTTTATTGCGCGATTCCGTCAAATCAGGGTATTTGTTGACCCCGAAATTGCAGCTTTGCAACTCGAAATGCACGCACTCGAATTGGACATCAGCAATCTCGAAAATGAAAAATCGGAGGTCGAAAAGACGATTTATGACTTTGAAATTCAATACAATCGTGCTTTGGGGCAATTGTTGATGGACATTTTGGCTTTGCGCCGCAAGATTGCAGAAGCACACGCCGCCGCGCATCCCGACGACTCCGAAGCCAAAGAACGACAAGAAGAAACCGAAAACGATTATCAATCGTACCATAAAACCTACGAAGCGACGCGGACGAAACCCCTCAGTACCTTGACAACCGATGAAAAACACCTCTTGAAAAGCCGATTTAGAGAAGCGACAAAATTGTGTCATCCCGATACCGTGGCGGAGGCGTTCAAAGAAAAGGCACAAGCCGTGTTCAATCGAAGGGGAACAGGCTTACGACGAGAACAATTTGGGGCGCGTGACGGAGATATTGGACTATCTCAAACACGGTAAACCGTATCAAGCGGAACACACCGCCTTGAATGAAAAACGGCATTTACGCACCGTGATTGACCGTTTGCGAAGCCATCGAGCGCAATTACTCGATGCCCTACACGGTTTGCGGACGCACGAGACGTTTGAAACGATTCAAAACATCACAGATTGGAATACTTATTTTGATAACCCAAAAGCGGCTCTTGAAGCGCGGCTTGAAAAATTGAAGAATGAAATGAACGTTTTTTTTATGTTAATAAAATGTCAATTGTATTTTTTTAGTAAGAACATAAAGCTACTTTTGTCGTGTAAGTTCCGAACATATATTTTGAACGCAAAAAACGATTTTCCTTTCTGATTTGCTTCTTGTGAGAATTCATTTTTAAAACAATTTTGTTTATGCTGAATTATACAACACTTATTTACAAGTACCTCTATAATGAGTTTAGATAAAGTTTGGTGAAAATAATGTGAAATCAATATGATTAATAATAAATTAAATAATATATAGCAATGTTGTTTTACAAAGAAACCTATTTTAATAATTATCCCGATTTTGATAATATTATCAAGAGTATAAATAGCAAAACTCAAAAATTGTTAAAGTACGATATAAAAGACTTTTCTTTATTCTGTACAGATAGTGGAGAAGATGAAGTTGAAGAAGGTCATTTTCAACATTATGAACACGAAAATGGAGAAGCGACTTATCTCATTACTGAAATTTTGGCGTATGTCAAAGAATTTGATAAAACAAGCTTTTCTTCCTATCCAATAACCTTAATTAAAAATTTAAGTTGGTATCTTAATGAAGTCGATACTTTTTTTACAGAGATTAAAAGCAAAGAAAATTCTAAAGAAACTCTTAAAAAATTGGGTAATTTATTCAATTTAATGCAAGAAAAGGGTGGAAGATATTTGATATGGAACGATTTATTAAACAAACAGCAAGAATTAGAAAAAATAATATCTGATTTTTGGAATATCAAGAACCCTTCAATACAAACATTAGAAAAATCATGGAGTGAAAATATAAAAAAGGCAGAAGAACTTAAAGCGTCTGCAGCTACTGCTCATCATGCTAACAATTTTGATAAACAAAGTATTTATCATAGTGAGCAAAGTAAAAATTGGTTAATTGCATCTATATCTATTTTAGTAACAGTGTTTTGTATTGGTTTATTTTTCTTATTTAATCCGCCTAATTCTAGTACTATGGACACTTTGTATATTTATATTTCTTCTAAAATAATATTATTCGTAGTTCTTTTTTATGCACTTTCTGTTTGTATGAAAAATTATAAAGCACATCAGCACAATATGTTGATAAACACCCATAGATATAACGCTTTGTGTACCTATGATTATTTTATTAGCGCAAGTACAGACAATGAAGCCAAAAAATCTATGCTAAATTCTGTATTCAATACTATTTTCATAAATCAATCTACGAGTTATGAGAATGATTACAGTTCACCGAAAGAAATTATTGAACCTCTAAAGGATTTTATTTCAAAAAAAAGTTAATAAAACCGTTAGGCAAGGGTTCATTAAAAAAAAATATTCAAACGCTCATCAAAGAACAGCATTGCAGAATTCAATTCTTTCCGCCTTTAAGTGGCGATGGCTAAGAATAGCCAAACGGTGAATTAGTTTTCTTTTATAAAGCTTAATATTTAATAATTTTAAAATCAATTAATTATGAATAATTTATTGTGTCTATTTTTTTTAGTTATAGGTCTTGCTTCATGCAATCAAGACATGGTTGTACCTACGGAAGATAGAGTCTTAACTAATAATGTAGGACTTACCTCTATACATTCATCACAATATTATACTTCAACAGTTCAATGTACTGTACGTCTTTCTCAAGGTGTAAAAATCACTACTGAAACACTAAAGTTTAACATTGTAAATTATCAATCTGGTAGTTTAGAATTTAGCTTTACTGATTTATGCACATTAAATAATCCAAATTTGAATACCAACAAGACTATACTTTGTGATAGTTATACGTTTTCAAATGTAGTTATTAAATCTTGTCAATAGTAATGAGTTTATTTAAAAAACATTCAAAAGTTAATCAAAGAATGGCATTGCTGGGTTTCGTCTTGTTGAAACTCATTTTTTTCTGATTTAGATGTATAATTTCTAAAAATATCGTACCTTTGTATTGCCCAAACGTTTCGGACGTATCGGATAGGATAGTTTCGCACTGCATAATTCATGGGTAAAAATCCAATAAGTTGTAATCACTTGTTGGATTTTCTCGTTTTGCGATAGTTGTGAGGTCATGGTGAAGAAAAAAAGCACGACTAAGCTCAGGTGCTTTAAAACGTCCCGAACTTAGTCGTGTATCACAAAAATTCTCAGAAAACTAATTTTTTTTGTACATGGTTTTAAAAGCCAAAGTACTCAGTTTCTTTTTTTTAGTGCTTGTAACAGTTCTTATCTCTAGTGTAACTATTGTTTTGTAGTCTATTGTTTTTTCAAATTGTAAACATGGTTTATTTGTATGTAAAGTATTAGTTACTGATTTCGTCACTTCATGAGGGTCTAATAAAACATCTAAAAATCGGATAAAATCTTCTCTTTCGACAGCTATTTGACCGCGCTTTGCTTCAACAATTGGATCACCATGCTTTTTTAATGTGTGAATAATCTCATCCTTATCAATACTCACCTTATACCCATATAAGTCTACTCCTGTAGTTTGAATGACTAATTCTATTATTTTTTTGGGAACCATAAATAAATCTCTTTTGCGTTCAGGAAGGTTTTTTAGTTCTAACCGTTTATCGTGTAAATTATATATATCGATTTTGATTTTCTCCATGTCTATATTGTTTTCTAGCTGTGCTGGCTCTATATAGGGTATTTTTCCCGTTTTCCATTCTAATTCTTGATTTTCGACCTCTTTTTTCATTTTGTTTCTTCTTCTTTCGGACTTAAACGCTACAATAGGAAAAACCTCATCCATAATTGAGGTGCTAGTAATTTCTTTAATCAAATGGTTGACTCTACCATTCCCTACAATAATTGCACTTGTCATATTAATCTTTTTTTAATTTTCCTGTGAACGGATTGCTCACAATTAATAATTTAATCACCGATAAGAGATTTTTTTTAGGGCTTCCTCTTATCCTGTTCCGTCTTAATCTCATTGTTATAATTTAAATATTTTTCTTTTCAAAAACGCTTTTCCAACATCATTCCTTGAAATTTCATTCAATAGCCACCACTTGCTACTGTGTAGCGATTTCAATCTTTCGATAGATTGAATTACTGAAATTTGAGTGACCTCGTGTTGAGGTTACTCAAATTTTTTTTACAACAAAAATTCATGAATATCGCTTACGCGAGTGGATAAAAAATAACGGTTTTGTACCGTTTTAATCTGTTTTAGTGTGTTTTTTGTATCAGAATTAGGCTACAAATTACTCATCGCCTACCGTAAATTCTAAATTCAAGATGCAAATTTACGCTTTTTTAGAATATAAAAAAAAATTATTTTTATTTTTTTAGAACTTTTTGTTTTTTTTCATAGGAGAGAAACGTTTAATGATAATGACGGCTATCTTAAAGTTATAAAACAGAAGTAGCCGTTCTCTTTTTCCCCGCTGGGCAGGGGAGTTAGCTTTTTTACATCTACCTGCAAATCAAAGAACGGTATTGCTGGGTTCGGTCTCCAGACCGAACTCATCTATAAATGGGGTCTCCAGACCCGCGAAACCTACCCCCTCAGTATTTCTCCTAAATGACAAAAAAAGTCCTGCCCGCCTTATGTTGCAGGGCTTTTGAATTAGGATACCCATGATTGGGAAGGATAAGATAGGATTTAGAGAGAGACCCCTCAGTATGCGTTATGCCGCCACTGAAATATGCAATTGATATTGCGTCAAAAGATTATTGAGTTGGTCAACAAATTGCTGCCGATGTTTGGTATATTGCCAAACGCCCAATTTATCTTCTTGTTTTTTACTACCTGTAATCAAGTCATTGATTTTGCCGATTTGTAGGATTAAATGGGCAATTTCTTTATTAAAAAACTCTTCTGAATATGTCGTTTGCATTTTTTTGATTTATTAATGTTCAAAAATAATTTCAATAAAACCGCGTGGCTCTTGAAGATTTGTTTCGGGGTCGCGTCGAGATGATGAAAACAAATCCGTCCAATATTCTTTGTAACGATTTGTTTCTGAATGCCGAGAATGATTGCTTGGAAAAAGCTGTGAAACGTAATTATCCAATTTCAAATATCCATATTTTTCTACGATTCTAAAAATCTGTTCTTCTTTTTGCTGATAAATACGGTAATCAATAAACGCTACAAAGTCTAAATCGTTTGGATTGAGCTTTTTTGACATAAAACTTCCGTCAAGCCAATGCGTAAATTGAGGTGTTATCAAACTTTGAAATTCATCAATATAATTCAGATAATTGTCAAAAATAACCTGCCGTGTTTCCGAATGAGGGAAAGGCGTAACAAATACCTCTTCTATTTCTTCAACCGAACTAACGATTCTTTGATAAGGCATAATAAACCCTCGTGCATTAAATCTGAATCCCATAAATGTATGTTTGTTAATGAGTTTGTTTTAAAATCTTAGACAAATTTAAATGTTTTTTTGAAAAAGGAAAAATTAAATGGGTTTAGATTCCTACCCCCTCAGTAAAACCCACAAAAAAGCCTTGCAACAAACATTGCAAGGCTTTTGAATGTCAGAAATGCCTGATTTCTCATGAAGGGCAAAAGGGTTTGATAGGATTTATACAAAGCCCCCTCAGTATTTTTCCCAAAACCTTATTTTCTTTTCTAAAAAGCGTATTTTTGTAAAAAAATAGATAACATGGAAAGAATAACAATCAATCCCGAAGTTTGTAAAGGCAAACCCACGATTCGCAATATGCGTTTTACAGTTACACAAATGCTTGAACTGTTGGCAAGTGGAATGTCTCAAGAAGAGATATTGGACGATTATCCGTTTTTGGAAAAAGCGGATATTCTTGCCTGTTTGACCTATGCCTCAATGTTGAGCAATACCAAAAATATTTTCTCTTTAACAATGGCAGCTTAGACCATGTTGAAATTTATCATTGATACCCAACTACCGCCAAAACTCGCTAAATTCTTATCAGATAAAGGATTTCCAGCTATTCATACGACCTATTTTCCGAATGGACATCTTTTAGATGATAAAACAATTGTGCAAATTGCTATCCGTGATAACCTTATTATCATCACAAAAGACAGCGATTTTTTGGACAATTATTTGGTTCATGGCGTTCCGCCAAAAGTGCTCATGCTACAATTTGGCAATATCAGTAACGCCGATTTGATGACACTCTTTGAAAGTCATTTAGCTAATATTGTCAAAACTTTCTCTGGCGGAGCTGATTTCATTACTTTCAATCGGACTCATATTTCTGTGTATTAACTCCCCCTCAGTAAAAAATACAAAAGCCCTGCACCACGCACGTTACCCGACTTTTTGAATGAGAAAGAGACTGCTTTAAAAGGATATGATAGGATTTAGACTGATATCCCTCAATATGACACCTCGAAAGTCCTGCACCGCAAAACACCCGAAATCCAATAATCAAACATAAAAAATGAAAACAATGTACGTCAGCGTTTGTTTAAACGTTAGATAAAACCGATATGCTAATTTTTTAAAAAACAAACGACTTCGATATGAGATTTTCTTGGAAAACATTCACTGTGTGCGTATCCTTCATGTTATTGCATAGTTTCATTTTTGCAAACACAAAACAACCTAAAAGCCTATTTTTTAGGGTTGACCTTAAACAAAACATGACCCATTTCGGTCATTTTGAGACAAAGAACAACAAAATCAAAGCCATAGAATCCAAAAAAATGGGTACATACAACGAAAACGATGTGATGCAAATTCTAAAAAATGCATTGGATTCAACACTTAAAAATCATCGCGTTTTGGTTTTCATTCATGGCATGTGGGGCAATCGAAAATTGACTTTAAACGATAATGTTCCTGAACTTGAAACCAATTATGGCACAGCAAACGATTTTATCATTCACATCATTTGGGAAGGTCAGCCGCTAAATGAACGCAAGTGTCGTAAAAATGCACTCAATTCTACCTCTTTTGTCACGCCCATACTGAGGGGGGTGTTGAACCTCGAAAATACGTCTTCATCCTTGATGTGTCACTCTATGGGCAACTATCTTTTTTTTGAATTAATAGACAGTTTGCAAGATGTAACACAACCTTTTGAGAAAATTTTTCTCATGGCAGCAGATGTTTCCTTGCCTGTTTTTAATAATAAATTGGATATTTTAGAGCGTGTTGGAAAGACAACTGAAGTGTATTACAACAAAAAAGACCTTATTCTTTTTCTTTCGGGTCTCGTCAATGGAGAAAAACGCCTTGGCAAAAAAGGTACAAAGATAGATAGAGATTTTATCGAAATAACAGATTGCACCAAAGAGAAAAATTATGGTTTTATCGGTCGTTTGACACAACATTCTTATTATAAAAGATGCAACGTCATTAGAGAATCACTTAAAAAACAGATTAATCCTTAACTTTTCTTTGCTCGGGAGGGATGTTCTTTTTGAAATCATAAGAATCCTAGTTCAACTAAAAAAGCCTCGCAACATACGTTACAAGGCTTTTTTTGATTTACAAAGAAGGATAAAACAACAGTTCCTTCATATAGTTATCGGCTTTAAAATGCTGCCAATTATGCTTGTCGTATTTCAATCTGTCTGAAATAATCCAGAAAACGCTGGAGTTGACACCCAAACCAAAATGACTACCGCGCACTTGAATGTTTTGATGCAAAGCGTCTTCTACTAATTCTCTACACACCCGCCACGGAACGATGCCGTCTTCTTTTGTATAAATAGCTGTTGTTGGCACAGGTGCAGGTTTAGGCATATTTTCTAACAAAGCCCAATCGGTGTCCTCTACTCTTTTGCCGCCTGAAATAAGGGTATATATCCAAGCCACATTGTTCGGATGCGTAATGTCTTGAAAAGGTGAACCCATTGTAATGACTTGACGAACCAAATCAGGTTTCGCTTTCGCAATTTCTCTGGCAAAAACACCGCCCAAACTCCAGCCGATGAGGCTGACTTTTTGCTCATGCTTATCTTTTATCTTTTCTAATCGCTCGACTAAAGCTGCCATGTATTCCATTTTACCATAATTGCGCCCCATGCCCCAATCGTAAACGGGATAGCCCAATTTGGCAACATATTCACGCAACATTTTTGTTGAGACTTTTGTGGACATAAATCCAGGTAAAATCATAACAGGATGACCGTCCGCAGCATCATTTTCGTACTTTGCCAAACTCTGATAGGGATAATTAATGCCCAATTCCGTCAATGCTCTACCCGCTTCTGTAACAGCAAGAAATAAAGAGGGGCGGCTTGATTTTTTTAGCAATTGGAACATATTGTTTGAATTTATACTGTAAGATTTCAAAATTTGCATTTATTAGTTTAGACGTTTATTTGGCAAAAAGCCACAATTTACGTGCTAAGATATGGCAAACTTTAAATAAAAAAAATTTTATTTTATTTTTATGAATTTAAAGGCTTTTTATTGATTTGTACCCTTACGGAATTAGATTGCCATAGAAGGCTTGATTTTTTTTCCCTTTCTTTCTTTAATGCCAAAATCTTCTATACTTTTGAACCAATTCGACCCCCTCAGTATTTTGACACTATACTTATCGCTCTATTTCATCAAAATCATAAATTATGGAAGAACAAAAGACGGCAACATCAGAAATAACAAAAATGCTGATTAACCCTGATTTTCAAAAAACATTGGCAAGTTTGGTACCGCAAATAGGTGACAGCCTTCAAGAGGTGCATAAACAAGCGGAGGAATATTTGACAGAACTGTATTCAGAACATCAACCATTGTCGAATGTTGTGATGATGGAAGCGGCTCAATATATATTGAGTAGAGGTTATGACAAAACGATAGATGTGAAATCAGAGGACATGAAAAAGCTGACAAAACTGATGCGGACGAACTCGGTTGCGTTTGTTTTGACCCATAAATCGTATGTGGACTTGCTTGTTTTGTCGCTTGTTTTGGCACGTCATGGACTGCCTTTGCCGTTTATGTTTGCAGGTATTAATTTGGATTTATATGGCATCGGCAAGTTTGCACGCAAGGCAGGTGTGATTTATATTCGACGTTCTTTCAAGGATAATTTGATTTATAAAGCCACTTTACGCCATTTTGTTGCTTCTTTTTTAGATAAACAATCCCATTTTATGTGGGCTTTGGAAGGCACGCGTTCACGAACAGGTAAATTGGTTTGGCCCCAAATGGGTATTCTGAAATACATTTTGGAAGCCGAAGAACATTCGACTCAAAGCGTAAAATACGTTCCTGTTTCCATTGTCTATGATTTGATTCCAGATGTGTCTGAAATGACCAAAGAAGGACGTGGTAAGAAGAAAAACCCTGAAAATTTGGCTTGGTTGATGAATTATGTCCGCAAAATGAGTGGCAATCTCGGACGCATTTCTCTACGTATTGGCGATCCGATTGACACGTCGAGCATTCACAACGCACCTATTCCTGACGATGAAGAAAGCCAACCGTCGTCAAATAACGCTATTTCCCATTTTGCTTTCGAATTGGTGCATCGCATCAATGCCATTACGCCTGTGACGACGACTTCTTTGATTTGTACGTCTTTGTTGAGCAAATTTGCTTTGACAAAGCGTGGTGTCGAAAGCGACATTGCCGATTTGATGCAACTCATCGAAAGTCATAAACGCGATGCGCTTGTGGACAGAGGTCGCCCGATTGGTGAAAGTGTTCAAGTGGCTTTGAATATGTTGACCGAAGCAAAACTGTTTTTGCAACAAGGCGATAGTTTGAATGCCAAATTCACGATTATGCGTGAAAATTATTTGTCTGCAACTTATTATGCCAATATGGCGGTGCATCATCTTTATCATCGGGCTTTTATCGAATTGGCGTTGATTCGCATCGCTGGTTTACCCGCCGAAGAGCGTATGATTGCGTTTTGGACAGAAATTATGTTGCTGCGTGATATGTTTAAATTCGAGTTCTTTTATTCTCGAAAACCGCATTTTACAGAAGAAATCGAAGCAGATTTGAACTTTATTGATTCAAATTGGCAGACTAATATCATGGAAAGCGACAGCAATATTAAAGCTTTATTGGAAAAACAAAAGATATTGGTTGCGCCTGTTTTGTTGTTCAATTACATCGAGGCGTATCGTGTTGTGGCACATGGATTACAAATTTGGGACATACATCACGAATGGAACGAGAAAAAGTTCATGGACTCCTGCCTTTTCCTCGGCGAAGAAATGCACTGGCAAGGACGGATTCGGCGCATCGAAGCGGTGTCAAAACCGTTCTTACTCAATGGTATTTTGTTGGCAAAAAACCTTAAACTGATACCAACAGAAAGCGACCCAAAAAAGACGGAAATTGCACATTTTATCCAACAGTTGGACGCTGTGGCACAACACATCAACAAACTACAAGGCATCATCTTAGCGCAACCTTTTGAAGACCTCCCCTCAGTACCTTTGGAGCGTGAACTCGTTCCAGGCTCGCGAACGGAAAGTATTACAAATGAAATCATGGCGGGTGAATCGGGCGCACACATCGGGGCGTTTTTTGATTTAGACAAAACCCTTATCAAAGGTTTTTCTGCCAAAGACTTTATGAAAGAACGCATTTTGAGTGGTAAATTTACGACCAAAGAAGTCGTAGCTCAATTTGCTGGTGTCATATCATTTGCGACTGACAATGGCAATTTTGCGAGTATGGCAGCGATTGGTGCGAAAGGCGTACAAGGTGTTAAGGAACAAGTTTTTATTGAGGTTGGCGAAGAAGTTTATCACAAACATCTGGCTGCTGCGATATATCCAGAAGCGAGAGAACTTGTTGCGGCACATATTGCAAAAGGACATACGGTTGCCATTATTTCAGCCGCCACGCCTTATCAAGTCGAGCCGATTGCACGTGATTTTGGCATCGCACACGTTATGTGCACCCGAATGGAAGTTGAAAATGGTATTTTTACAGGCAATATCCTCCAACCAGCTTGTTGGGGTGAAGGGAAAGCACACGCTGGGCGAAAATTTGCAGGCGAGTATATACTCGATTTAAGTAAGAGTTTTTTCTATACTGATAGTGCGGAAGACTTACCGCTTCTTGAAATTGTGGGCAATCCACGTCCGACCAATCCCGATTCAAAATTATCAGGTTTGGCGTTCAAAAATGACTGGCCTGTTTATCGTTTCGACGATGAGAAACATTCGCAAGTGAAAAATGTGTTGCGTACAGGTTTAGCTGCTACGGTCTTTGTGCCAGCCTTCCTACAAGGCGTAACTAAGGGCATCATGAATATGTCTTTTGACGATGGCATTGATGCCATGATGGCAGGTGTGGGCGATTTTGGAACGGCTGCGGCGGGCATTCAATTGGCTGTAAAAGGCGAAGAGCACCTTGTAGAACATCGCCCTTGTGTCTTTATTTTTAATCATCAAAGCAGTGCCGATGTCTTGATTGCAGCTAAATTGATTCGCAAACAAGCACGTGCTATTGCTAAAAAAGAATTGGAAAATCTGCCCATTTTAGGTCAAATGCTCAAAGCATCAGGCACTATATTCTTAGACCGCACCAATAAAGAAAAATCAATTGAAGCCATGAAACCCGCCGTTGACAGCTTGAAAAATGGCACTTCGGTCATCATTTTTCCGGAAGGCACACGTAGTTATGACTATACCTTAGGCAAATTCAAAAAAGGGGCGTTTCACCTTGCTATGCAAGCAAATGTGCCGATTGTGCCTGTCGTTATCAAAAATGCGCACGATGCAATGCCACGTGGTACGTCTATATTTAAACCGACTGCTATTGAGGTCATCGTTTTGCCACCTATTAATGTTGAAGATTGGACATTGGACAACTTAAATGAACGGATTGAGGAAGTGCGTGGTTTGTTTTTGAAAGAATTAGGGCAGACAGAATAAAAAAAATCAAATTAATCATGGATAAAAAACTACGCATCGGCTTACTCGGAGGCGGCTCTTGGGGAACAACAGTCGCTTCATTAACGGCGCGCAACAGCCCAACGACTATGTGGGCAAGAGACCCACGTTCCGTCGAAGACATCAACAAACACCACCGCAACGAAAAATATCTGCCCGGAGCAACTTTGAACGAATCGCTTAAAGCCACAACGTCTATAAAAGAAGCTGTAAAAGATGCCGATGTCATCATCATGGGCATTCCCTCTCACAGTTTTCGACATGTTTTAGAAGAAGCGGCACCGCATATTCGCCCGTGGGTGCCAATAGTCAGTTTGACAAAAGGTTTGGAACAAGGCACACGGATGCGTATGACTGAAATAATAGAAAGCATCATGCCCGGACATCCTGCGGGTATATTGACGGGTCCCAATTTGGCACGTGAAATCATGGCAGGGCAAGCCGCCGCCGCCGTCATTGCGATGGTGGACGATACGATTGCGAATGCTTTGCAAAAGGTGTTTCGCTCGGGCTTGTTCCGTGTTTACACCAACGACGATGTGATTGGTTGCGAATTGGGCGGTGCTTTAAAAAACGTCATAGCCATAGCCGTTGGCATGGGCGACGGCATTGGTGCAGGTGACAACACACGTGCAGCCGTTATTACGCGTGGATTGGCAGAATTGAACCGTTTGGGCATCGAAATGGGCGGCAAACCGACCACTTTTGCAGGTTTGGCGGGTATGGGCGACTTGATAGCGACTTGCATCAGCCCCCTCAGTAGAAACCGTTCAGTAGGCGTTGAATTAGGCAAAGGACGTTCAATTGATGCCATCATCAACGATATGTCTATGGTTGCCGAAGGTGTCAAAACGTGCAGCGTTGTTATGGATTTAGCGAAGCAATACAATATTGAAATGCCCATTTCCCACGAAGTCTATAAGGTTGTGCATGAAGGCAATACAGCTATGGATGCCTTTAGAGGCTTGTTGCGGCATAAAATTGGGTCGGAATCTGACCCTGGTTAGACCCCTCAGTATAAAAACCAAAAACCCTTGTAGAACATGCCTACAAGGGTTTTTCTTTCAATAACGTCTATTATGCCTATGAATATGTTGTCTTTTGTAGCGGTAAACGGGTGGTGGTGTAGAATAATAACGCGGCACAACAGGTCTTACATAAGCACGCGGCTGTGGCGGTTGATACGAACGAGTATAAGAACGGTCGTAGTAATAAGGCGAACAAGATGTAAAAAACAAGGTCGCGCCAAAGAAGAAAACGGCAATAATGATTATCTTTTTCATGTTTTTTATAGTTTTATAATTTACTTATTTGACTATAAAATTAAAGAAAAAGAACAATACTAAAAAGTATTTAACCGCAGTTTAACACAATTTCCGAAGTGTTAGAGTTTTCTTAATGGTTGATTTTCAACGTTTTAGTTTTACATATTGTAACCAAAGTGCTTCAACATCTTCTCATCGTCGCGCCAGTTTTCCCTAACCTTAACGGTCATTTCTAAAAAGACTTTGCTTTCCAAAAACGTTTCCATATCTTTGCGGGCATCCATACCTAATTTTTTCATCGCCGCGCCATTTTTACCAATCAATATCAATTTTTGATTGTCACGACCCACAAAAATAGTTGACTTGATGCGAGCTAATTTCTCCCCACGATTGGTTTCTGTTTCTTTGAATTCTTCAATAACAACCTCACAGGCGTAAGGAATTTCCTCTCTATAATTCAATAAAATCTTTTCTCTGATGATTTCAGCGCAGAAAAACCGTTCTGGTCTGTCCGTCAATTGGTCTTTCGGATAATACTCTGGACCTTCGGGCAAAGTCTCTTTAACGATAGAAAGCAACCCCTCAGTATTTTCTTTTCTCAAAGCTGAAATGCGTATAACCTTTTGAAAATCAACTAATTGCGTTATTTGTGCTTCATAAGCATCCATGACAGAACGTTCAAATTTATCAGATTTATTCAAAACCAAAAACTTCGGATAAGGGACGTTTTGAAGTCTTTGAATAATAGAATCCTCCGCATCAAACGCCTCGCTTGGTTCAGTCACGAATAACATAATATCCGCATCTTCAAACGTTTCTTTCACAAACGAATTCATCGCATCGTGCATTTTATACGTCGGTTTGCGAACAAAACCAGGGGTATCTGAAAAGACAACTTGAAAATCATCGCCATTCAAAATACCGATGATGCGGTGCCGCGTTGTCTGCGGTTTCGCTGTTATGATGCTCATGCGCTCGCCGACAAGCGCATTCATTAAAGTAGATTTTCCGACATTCGGACGACCAATAATATTGACAAAACCTGATTTATGCATTTTTATAGACTTTTTAGGGCGCAAAGGTAGTCAAAAATCTGCGATATACTGAGGGGGGTGTTTTGTAGGTGAGAAATCAATTAAAAATTGGATTTCAATATTAGATAGACTTATTTCAGCGTTAACATTTCATTAAAAAAAAATGTCTCACCTAAAATCCGTTTATCCAATGAAAAATCGTCTCAATCTCGTACTGTTCCTCCTTTCCTTCTCCTTTTTTGGTTTCAGCAAAACCGTTACTTTGCAAGAAGCTTTGCAAAAAAAATGGGTGTCCACAACTGTTTCTATGCAAAGCAATGAAGCAGCCCGTGGATGCAACATGCATATTTCTATTAAAAACTTGACCAAAAGCGAATTCAATATCACCATTCCCGTTGGCTTTGTTTTTCAATCCTTGGACTCTACGGCTCAAGACTTTATCCATTTGGAAAACAAAGAATTGGGTTTGGCTGCCCTTGCTACGCAATCAACTTACATGATGACAAGGTGTATTCGCGCTAATCGTGGTTTTCCAAATGACAATCAGGCTTTTTTAGCTAAATCTTTGGCTTCCAGCCAGTTGCTTGCCTTAGCTACCTTTGCTTTTGAGAAAAAACGCTATGAATCGAGTGCTATGCAATCTGCTTTGTGGGCTGTCAGTGATAATCAAGGATTGTATGGTATTAATGATTCAACTTTGCTCAACTTTGTTGCTCATCTTCTCAATAAACCCCTACCTGATTATACAGTGAATTATAAAATACGAGAAGAGGCGGGTATGACGGCTGAATCTGCCCTTGAACCGTTGGCAATTGAAGGCGTTTTTCAATACACATTACCCGCAGATATGCAAGTCAAATTAGATTTAGTAAACGCCGCGGGTGTCAGTGTTTTGAAAGATTTTAAAATGATTGAAATTATGACCCAAAAGAAAGGCAGACACCGTTTCTCCTTCACATTAGAGTTAAAAGGAGTTGCTCGTGGTACATATTTCATGAAAATGACATCCGTGAGTGATGGTAAAGAATGGGGTTCTAAGCAAGTTGTTTTTTGAATTTCATCTAAATTTTCCATAAATGTCAATCTCTGCGTTTAAACAAAATCGTTTTGTACAACAAATTAATTTCACATAATTGATCGTATTGAAAGATAGTATAGTCAAACTACTAAAAATTTTGTCGCTTTTCAATAACTTCGTGCTTTAAATCGAATTTAAGAAATATGAAACTTCGTGAATTAGCTGTTGTAAAGAAAGGAATAAGTATCAATGCTTCTTTTTTGGAGAGTGTAAAACCTTTAAGAGGTAATTCTTTTGCTTTTTTATCGGCTGAAAATTTTTCTGGTGCAAGTAGTGGAAAATTCATTTCAGAGCGTAATTTAAAGAAGCTAAACCCTACATCTGAAAGACTTTTTTTAGACTATGGAGATTATATCATCTATAAAAAAAACAATAAATTTAAAATTTTTCGTTACGAAGAACCTGGAGGGACAACCGTTTTAGGTAACGATTTAATTGCTATTCAAACAGATTTTTCAATACTCAAAGAATTTTTAGGTTACGAAGGAAATATTAGATACTTCTGTACGGAGTTGGAAAAAGTGAGCAAAACCACTGTTGTTGATATAGAGGCAATTGGGAATATTGAAATCATGACGGATAATATCCGAGAGTTAGATGATTCAAATACGGCAGAAAAAATAGGTATTAGAAGACCCCTTAGTAAAAATGATTTACCGATTAGATTGACTCAAAAACCCCTACCGTTGGACAAGTTGTTAAAAAGAATTAAACACGAAGAATTGCTGTTAGATACTGAATTTCAAAGACGACCAGGGCTTTGGGATTTGGGTACTAAATGTCGGTTAATAGAGTCTCTTATCGTTCGTATTCCTATTCCAGCTTTCTATTTTGACGGCTCTGATGACAATAAATGGTTAGTCATAGACGGGTTACAACGGTTAAGTACCATTAATGACTTTGTTAATGACAAATTTGCATTAACTCAATTAGATTATTTAGATTCAGAATTATCGGGTAAAAAGTTCTCTGAATTGGAAAGGACACATCAACGAAACATCGAAGAATATGAAGTATTTGCTTATATTTTAGAAAAAGGAACACCTATCAGTGTAAAATATAAAATTTTCAAAAATATCAATACGAGTGCCTTACGACTCGAATCTCAAGAAATACGACATGCCCTTAATCCTGGTAAACCTGCAGATTTACTAAAAAAGATAGCGGAAGCGGATTGGTTTACAGAAAAAGTCAAAATACCTGCATCTAAAAAAGATAGAATGTATGATAGAGAAACAGCTTTGCGCTATATCGCATTTCAACGTAAATCTTATATTGAGTATTCCCCTTCAATAGTTGAATATTTAGATGAAGCGATAACAGATATTTATGATATTCCTCAACATCAAATTGATTTGTATGAAAAAGATTTAAAAGCCATATTAGATTGCTTATATGGTATTTTTGAAGAACCCTGTTTCAGTAGAAGTATCTTGAATAATGAGAATAGCTATATACATAACAATATTTTATTTGAATTAATGACATACAGTTTTTCAAAGTTAACCCCTTCAAATAGAAAGAAGTTGTTAGTCAGAAAAGATCATTCAAAACAAAAAATAGTAGATTTTTTCAAAACACGGAGAAATCGCTTTTGGGATAATGACTATGCTTATTCGCAAGAAGGACTGATAAAGCGATTCACCGAAATAGAAGAGTTAATGAAAGAAATGACAAAAACAATATGATTACTAAATTATCTATACTTAATTTTAAATCCATTAGTAAAGCAGATATAACGGTGAGTAATTTAAACCTATTTACAGGTTTAAACGCATCTGGAAAAAGTACAGTGCTGCAGTCGCTTTTACTGCTCCGTCAATCGTTCCAAAATGGCTATTTTAGTCGTACAAAAAAAGGTATCTTTTTAGGTAATACTGATTCTTTCATCAATTTGGGTACATATAGAGATGTTTTTTCTCAAAATGCCCCAGCAAATGAATCTTTATTTATTTCCATTAATACTAAGGAAAGAGAGTTCTCCTTTAAATGTCAAGCATATAATAGTGGTGATAAAGACGCACCCGTTATACCTGGCTCATTAACAACTAATATTCCTGATTTAGAAGCACTTTCTCTCTTTTCAAATAGATTTCAATTTCTTGCAGCCGATAGAATTAGTCCACAAGTTGATTACCCTCGTTTTGAAAGCGACGAACAATTAGGAAAAGATGGACGGTTTACGCCACATTTTTTAGAAAAAAATGCTAATAAACCCATAGCTCTAAAAAAACTGATGCACGAAAAATCGGAAGAAGATGATGATACACTAATAGCACAGGTAAATTATTGGATGCGTGATATTAGCCCAAATATTCAGATTCAAACCAAAGAAAACCTAAATACAAATAAAATTGAGCTATCCTATCGTTATTTGACAGATAGTGGTGTACCTACTCAAGATAGAAAACCACAGAATGTTGGTTACGGTATTACACCAACTTTACCAATATTAGTTGCATTACTGTCAGCTAAATCTGGTGATTTAATCATCATTGAGAATCCTGAAACACATGTTCATCCCAAAGGTCAATCACGTATAGCTATGCTACTGGCCCGCGCCGCAAATGAAGGTGTGCAGATTCTAATTGAAAGTCATAGCGATCATATATTAAATGGTATTCGGGTTGCAACAAAAAAAGGGCTTATTGATGCAAGTAATGTTTGTATTAACTTTTTTACACGCTCTTCTGATGAAATATCTTCAATTCAAAAGTTAAACTTGGATAGTCAAGGACGAATTGATTTATGGCCCAAAGGCTTTTTTGACGAATGGGATAATATGTTAGATGAATTAATTTAGCACCAAATATTTTATGGATTACTACTTAAATGAGCAATCTCTAAGCTCTGTTAATAATATTTCTGATGCTTATAATATTATGCGTCAATTTGTTATTTGTTGTTCAAGTCTTCAACGTATAGGCATGAATGCTTTACGTGTTAGCACAGACCTTAATCATTTTGAAATTATAGAAAACTATTTTGTCTATCAATGGCGTAATGACAAAAATGTAGATAGAGAAGTTGTTCGACGTTTTAAGACCATTATTACACGTTCACCTATCATTGAATTGCAGAATATTAAGCTACTTTCTAATTTCGATAAAAACGATTTATATTTTGAAAATAGTCGAACATTGGGGCTTTTTGCTGCCTATTTAGATAATAGCATTGCCATTAGCTTTTTAACAAAAACAATTTGGCAACAATTATATATTCAAGCGACTCATAGTTATTTTAACCTATCCGAAGTTTTTTGCGAAGAAATTGTATTGGTTCATAACATTTCAAATTTAGAACATCTCCAAAATCACGCTCGAGTTTTTAAAAGCCAATTACCGGAATCTGAGTTTGATGTAACAAACCCATTGCCTTTTACAAGTATTCTAAAATTCTTATTTGAAGATTTTAGCCCTAATTTTTATGCTCATTATAGTCATTTTAACCAAAATGATAAAATTGGGATATACAAAACATGGTCAAAGAAAGTGGCAGAACTAAATTGGTATGAATATAATAGCCAACTTTCAATACGAAACAATCGAGATATTTATCAACAAGGAGAAGGTGGTAGCCGAATCTATTTGGCTCTTGACACACAACATGGACGTTTTGAATGTTGTAATCATCAAGGAACTCACAAAAGCGAATTTGATTTTTATGGAAATAAAACTAAAGGAGCTGCAAAAGATCGCAGTCACGATATTTTTGTTAAATAAAAATAATATTCATGATTGTCAGGTTAATGATAAAATTAACTTTTTACTATTCTAATAATTATAAATATCCATAAAAAATAATGAATAACTCTTTTTCACTCGAAGGAAAAGTCGCTTTGATAACAGGCGCATCGAAAGGTATTGGTGAAGCAATTGCTCGAAATTATGCCAATATGGGCGCAAAAGTCGTCATAAACAGTCGCAAACAAGAAGCCGTTGATGCCGTTGCAAATGCTATAAATACTGAGGGGGGGATTGCAATTGGCGTTGCAGGTCAAGTCGGCAATATGGAAGATTGTCAAAAATTATTTGATGCGACGATGTCCGCTTTTGGACGCATTGATATTGTTGTTAATAACGCAGCAACCAATCCCGTCTTTGGTCCAGTTGAAAATACAGATGCCTCAGTTTTTGATAAAATAATGAATGTCAATGTCAAAGCACCGTTTGAATTGGCGAAATTGTGTTTGCCTGTGATGGAAAAAAATGGTGGTGGCTCGATTATAAATGTTTCAAGTATTGGTGGTTTGAAAGCAGAACAAATGTTAGGCATTTACTCCGTTTCCAAAGCGGCATTGATTTCTCTAACAAAAGTCATGGCAGCAGAATGGGGCAAACACAATATCCGTGCAAACGTTATTTGTCCGGGTTTGATACAAACAAAATTCAGTCAAGCCTTGTGGTCAAATGATAGAATTATGAAACACATGTTGTCGCAAGTCCCTCTCGGGCGCATTGGTCAGCCCGAAGAAATCGTCGGTTTGGCGTTGTTTTTAGCATCAGAAGCATCGAGTTATTGTACGGGCGGTGTTTTTGTAGCTGATGGTGGGTATTTGGTTTAAAAAATCACCCCCTCAGTAAAAACCTCTCATCCTCCACAAGCAGCCTGTTTGTGGAGGATTTTTTTATAAAAAAAGACATTTTTTATTTTTTTTCAACTTCTTGAAATCCAAAAAAAAAACTACTACGTAAGATTATCGAAAGTTTTTGAAAAACAACATTTTGAAAGAGAATGAGGAAGGCTTCCCTACATTATTCAAAATAAAAAAACAGTAAAACCTTTCAATTCAATAAAAGTGTCATTCTGAAAAGCGACCCCCTCAGTATTTTTCCCCTAAATTAGAACGTATAGGATTAATAAATAGGAGCATTAGGCACTGTATCTATTAGCCATTTCTATGTCAACTAACCTGTATTTTCAAACACTCTAATTTAAATACATATACACGAATATCGATTATAAAACATTGTTAATCAATAATTTAGCAACTCATAATCCATCATTTTTTAATCATTTTTTTCAATTAATTTAAAATTTTAATTACAATGAAAACGTCACGTATTTTTTTCACTCTTTTCGTTACTCTTTTCACTTTTAACAGTGTCTCTTTTGCTCAAAAAAGCAAAGCAGAAAACGCTGTAAAAGCCTATTACACCGCGCTTGATGCTGCCGATGTTGCGGGATTTAACAAAATAGCCGCCGCCAATTTCATGCTTACTGCGCCCATTTCACCAACACCTTTCAATACTGAGAGTTGGAAAATGCTCGCAATGGGATTCAAACAAGCCTTTCCCGATATGAAGCATGAAGTCATTGACTGGTTTGCAGACGGCAACAAAGTCGCCGTAAAAGGTCTCTTTTCGGGAACAAACACAGGCAGTTTGCAAGGCAATCCACCGTCAGGTAAAAAAGCAATTTTGCCTTTTTCAGCTCTTGTTGAATTGGATAATAATGGGAAAATAGCTTCTATGAATGTCCAATTTGATAATGCTTCTTTCATGAAGCAATTGATGCCTGACATGATGTCAACCGATCAAATCAAACAAAACATCTACAAGGCTTATGAGTCACTCAGCAAACGCGATTATGCTACTTTTAAGACCCTGTGTACTGCTGATTTTACGGAATATACAGCTGGTCCAGAACCCATAAAAGGCGTTGACAATTGCCTCGAAGCCTACAAAATGTACTTTTCGGCTGCGCCTGATATGACATTTGAGGTCAAAAACATCACTATTGACGGCAACCGAGCCATTGTTGAAGTCAATACAACAGGCACTAACACAGGCATGGTGATGGGTATGTTGCCCGCCACAGGCAAAATGGTCAAAACAATGGATGTGGACTTTTTGACTTTTGATGAACAGGGCAAAGCCACTTCACACCGCACCGCAAATCCAAATGAATTCTTTACTCAAATCGGTTATGGTTCATTAGCAAATCCGAATGTTGGTGTCGTCATGGCAGCTTATGGCGAATTTGGCAAAGGCAATTTGGACGGTTTATTGACTTATTTAGATGACAATATCACTTGGGATGCTTCTGAAAGTCCTTTGATGCGGATGTGTAAAGGCAAAGCGGAAACCCGCCAATTCATTATGGACATTCCCAAATATGTCAATTTCCAGAAATTTGAACCCGCCCGTTTTATTGCCGACGGTGATGATGTGGTTGTGCTTTTGAATATGGATTTGACAAAAACAAGTGATAACAAATCTTATTCAGTTCATCCGATTCATCATTTTACATTGAAAAATGGAAAAGTTGTTTCTTTCAAAGAAACCATTGACACTTATCAGCCGATGGCAATGACGACTTCAAAAAAATGACCCCCTCAGTATAAGCCTGCATAAACCATTGAAAACAAATCATTTAACATCATTTTTTTTCATTTTTTTTAAAATCTAATACACAATGAAAGCAGAGATTTCAAAAACCGTCCACAATCTATTCAGCAACAATCAATACGATGCAGTCGTCACTTATTCAACGCCTAATATTCAGGTCGTTAACTATGCCACAGGTCAGGTTTTTAACGGTCAAGAGGAGTTTCGGCAATTCATGGCAGGCTTCAAAAATGCCTTCCCTGACCTAGTTATTCATCATAAAAACGTTTTTGAAAACGGCAACCAAGTAGCCATTGAAATGGAGGGAATCGGTACCCATACAGGTGCACTTGAAACACCCGCTGGCGCAATTCCGCCGACTGGTAAGCAGGTTAGTTTTAAGGTTTGTGAAATTCACAAATATGAAGGTGATAAAATCAGTAGCATCCACAACTATCAAGATTCGGGTTCTTTGATGCGGCAATTGGGTTTGATGTAACCCCTCAATATTTTCATCCGAAACTTTATGAAATCATTTTAAAATCTAATTAAATCAAATTTAAATTCAATCAATCATGTCAAGTAACTTAGCAACAGTTCAAGAAATGTACGCCTGTTTCGGTCAAGGCGACATACCAGGCGTACTCGCAAAATTCAGCGACGATGTTTCACTTTTCAATACCGCAGATACCTCAATAGTTCCTTTTGCTGGGAAATATAAAGGTAAAGAAGGGGCTATCCAGTATTTCACAAAACTTGGGTCAATGACTCAAACGACCAAATTTGAGCCGTCCAATTTCAGTGTAGAGGGCAATAAAGTGACAAATGAGGTCGTCCACGATGGTATTATATTGAGCACCAATAAACCTTTTCACGCAGCCATGACCTTCCATTGGATTTTCAATGACAAAGGCGAGGCAATGGATTGGAAAGCAACCGGTGATTTTTCAGGTCTTTACTCGGCTTTTTCATAAACACTTGTAAATCATTATTTTAGACAACTAAGTGGTTTGCTCATTCTAACAAATGTGCAAACCACCCCCTCAGTATTTTTTAAAAAATTAGTGTTCAAAAATGGCAAAAATGAATTTAGTAGGGTTATTCATTGCACAGGGCATTTGACTTTAAAATATTGATGGACATGTATAAAACCGATTATCTTTATGCAGGTTTAGGCGAAACGATTCGTTTCAAATAATCGAAAATAATCATTCTTTATTTCTAAAAACAATTCATTATGAAAACGCTTAAAAATATCGGTTTTATGCTCTCTTTGAGTGTCCTCTTTTTGATGACTTCTTGCATGGAGACTTCTACAACAATGTCCCTTCAAAACTATTTTAAAAGCACTGAAACAGGCGTTAAAACAGGTGGTGTGAAAGTGATTCCCATCGAAACACCCAAAGGAAAATTCAATGTTTGGACAAAATCTTTTGGCAATAATCCAAAAATAAAACTGCTTTTACTCAACGGCGGACCGGGCGCAACACACGAGTATTTCGAGTGTTTTGAAAGCTTTTTACCCGCAGAAGGTTTTGAAATCATCTATTATGACCAACTCGGTTGTGGTATTTCAGACAATCCAAAAGACACTGCCCTTTGGGATTTGGCACGCTATGTTGATGAAATAGAACAAGTGCGCAAAGCCTTGAACCTTACGAAAGACAATTTTTATCTGTTAGGACATTCATGGGGCGGCATTTTGGCAATGGAATATGCTATAAAATACCAGCAAAACCTAAAAGGATTGGTCATTTCAAATATGATGGCAAGTGCGCCTGAATACGCCCAATATGCCAAAGATGTGTTGTCACCACAAATGGATGCTAAGGTTTTGGACACCATACGCATGATTGAAGCAAAAGGAGACTTTGAAAATCCGAAATATATGGAGTTGCTGATGCCTAACTTTTATGCAAAACACATCTGTCGTTTGCCCTTAGATGCTTGGCCCGAACCGATGACGCGCTCTTTTGCGAAAATGAATCAATCGCTTTATGTCACCATGCAAGGACCCAGTGAGTTTGGTATTTCTGGGAAATTAGAAAAATGGGATGTGAAAGCACAACTTAAAAGCTTGACTGTTCCAACACTGGTCATTGGTGCAAAACATGATACGATGGACCCTGCACACATGGAATGGATATCAAAAGAAGTCAAAAATGGCAGTTTTTTACTCTGCCCGAATGGTGGACACATGTGCATGTATGACGACCAAGATACGTATTTAGCAGGTTTGATAAAATTTATCAAAGGTGTTGATGGAGGGAATCAAAAAGGGATTTTGTAAGCACCCCCTCAGTATAAAACCTAAAAATCCTTGTAAAACGACCGTTTTGCAGGGATTTTGTGTCTATATTTGCACCCAAAACAAAGCCATTTTATAAAATTAACACCCTTTTTTATGAATTCTAAATTTGATGCCATCCGTCCCTACCATGACGAAGAAGTGAACGAAGCTATAAAATCCATCATGCACGACCCCATGATGAATACGGTCATGCAATTCATATATCCCCAAGAAACAGAAGCGGAACGGACGGACATATTGACTCAAGTTCACAGCACACAAGACTTTCAAGGCAATGTGGCTTATTTAGGCTTGCAAAAAATACTGAAACAAAGTTCTGACGGTTTGTCCAGTTCTGGTTTTGAAAAATTGGATAAAAACACTTCTTATCTCTTTATCTCAAACCACAGAGATATTTTCTTAGATACTTCGTTGTTGAACTACATTTTGCACGAAAAAGGTTTGATTTTGACCGCTTCTGCGATTGGAGATAACTTAGTGAAAATCCCTTTTTTGAATACAATCGCTAAGATAAATCGCAACTTCTTGGTACTGAGGGGTTTGTCGCCGCGTGAGATGTTGCAAAGTTCAAGGCTGATGTCTGAATACATTCAAGAATTGTTGAGCATTGAAAACCGTTCCGTTTGGATTGCACAACGCGAAGGCAGGACAAAAGACGGCAATGATGCCACGAATCCGGGCATTTTGAAAATGCTTTCTATGGCGGCTGAAAAGGAAAATTTGGTTGATTATTTTAAAAAAATGCGCATAGTTCCCGTTTCTATTTCTTACGAATATGACCCAACGGATTCGCTCAAATTACCTGAATTATTGGCAAAAATAAATAAGGATGTCTATGTCAAACATGAAAAAGAAGACTTTAATTCGATTTTGAACGGTCTTTTAGGGCAAAAAAAACACATTCATTTTCATGTAGGTGATGTCATTGATACAGAATTGGACAGCATTGCACACATAGAAAATGCCAATCAATTAGTAAAAGCAATAGCACAAATCATTGATAAACAAATCATTAGCAATTACAAGTTGTGGCCCAGCAAATATATTGCTTACGACTTATTGTACAATACAGATAAATATGCTTCACTGTATTCGCAAAGCGATAAACAGGCTTTTGAAGAAAGAATGGAGAAAAAGGTAGATGCCCAAATTCCGCAATCAAAACAATGCTTTTTGGAGATGTACGCCAATCCTGTGACGAATAAAGCCGCTTTGCTCGATTAGATTTTTTTGACCACAGTTGTGAGAGATATGTCGAATCAATTGGCTATTAACATTTTACAGAACAATTGTTCGCATTTATACAATCTTGTTATTTTAGAAGTGCATAGCTTTGTCTTTATAAAAGGGCTAAATGTTTCGGTTTAATGCCTAAACAGTATATCTACTACTTTTTAGCCCTATTTTTATTTTCCTTTACTGTCTAAAAAACCATATAATGAAAACATTTACACTTCTATTTTTTACAATATTGATCTCTTTTATCCACCTCTATGCCTACAAATCTGAGCAAAGAGAACAGCAAAACTCACCTAAAGTTCATAATTTCATTGCTTTGAACAATGCTTTGACAAAGCCTATTAAGCTGACAAACTCAATAGGAAAGAGTTGGAGATATCCAAAAGAAGCCGAAAACCTTATCAAAAAGATTGATGCAATCATTGAAAAACATCGCAGAAGTAAAGTCCATTATCAAGCAACTCTGAATGCTAAGGAGGGTCATTTAACAGAAAAACAAAAAGGTAAAATAGCATATGAGATAAAAGATATAGACAGTAGAATAGCAGAACTTTTGACCTCTAAAGCCGATATTGAAAGATTGGGCAACGACAAAGAACATATCTATGATTTGGGTGGAGAAGGAGGAGATGGTGGCGCACAATATATCAAGAAAGGAAAAGGTAGGTGTGTCAAAATACAAGGCTCATGTGATGCACAATTTGTTCATGAAATTAGGCATATTTCGCTGTCTTTGCAAGACAAAAGAGGTTTGCGTTTTAGCAGAAACAATTTATTGATGCCCGTTTTTGCAGATGGGAGTGTAGATGAGTTACAAGGCTACCGCGCTCAATTTGCTTTTAAGCCGAATTCTTTGCCCGGTTCCTGTCCGAAATATATAGAAGATGTTAATTTAACTTATATCGGTTCAATACAAAAAGATAATGGCAGTTATGCATATCCAGAAATCCGAGATAGGGTTGAAGATAATGGAATCGCAAAAAATAACAAGAAAATAGATAAAGACAGCAGCATCGCGCATAATATCTTAGTTAATGCAAAACAATAAGAAAAGGCATTCTACATTAATGGAGATACCCCCCTCAGTAAAAACGTATTAGGAGGCAATATAAATTAGTAACCCGTTTAAACTCTTAAAACCAGTGATAGAATATTCAACATACCCTTCGAACTTCACTTTACAGCGTTTTATACGATTGTACATGATTCTCCCTACCTCAAAAGGAGAGTTACTTGATACGCTTAGAAGTGCCAAACTCTATTCCGCTTTATTATTGAATTTCGGATCTACGCCAGAAGTCTTTCCAAGTTCTTATGTCTATCCTCATCAATTGAATAAAAAACCCCTATTTTATAACCATCAGTCATGGCTTGAGGAGAATGGAGAAGAGACCACTTTTTTTCAAAATGCCGAAAATACTTATGTGTTGTGTGTTGTTTTCACGCCTATCGGTGTCCATCATCTATTTCGCAATGGTTCGAATAAAGCGCAGAAACATAGCTTTTCATTTGAAACTTTGGATTTAGATGACCAATTTGAAGGTTTAACTGAAAAAATGCAAACTGTACACGTTTATAACGAAGCGATAGAATTAGCAGAAAGTTATTTATTCAACTATTTCAGCCATTTAAATATACCATTGTCAAACACAGATATGACACCTGTAGCCGATTATATTCAAGAGGAAAATGGTGTGATAAAAATTAAAGACTTAGAAGATAAGTTTCACCTCAGTGGGCGTTGGTTAGAAAAACAGTTTTTGGAACAAGTGGGCATGTCGCCAAAGGACTTTGCAAGGGTTACTCGGTTCAATACGCTTGTGATTGAAGTCAAAACCACCCCCTCAGTATCTTGGTCAGATTTAACAGACAAATACGGCTATTACGACCAATCTCACCTCATTCGTGATTTTCACGATTATACAAAACAATCGCCTACAGAGTTTTTTAAAAACGCCACTTCTTTGAATGGATTACACCTCCCTTTAATTACTTAAATTGTTTTGTTTTAGATAATCTTTGTTCGCATTTATCCAATCATAGTTCTTCAATTAGGTTTATTTTTGTTGCTTATTAATAATAACCTTATTTGAAAACAATTTAAAATTCGACTTCATGAAAAACAATCTCCTTCCATTACGCTCACTTTCATTTTTAATGCTAATTAGCATTACCAGCTGTAGCAAAACTAATGACGCTATTGATAGCGAACTAACAGCACAGAATGTTCAAACAGCCATTGTCGGCTCTTGGCAATTTGTTGAAAAAGGCGTTGATGTGGCTATGCACGATGGGCATATTTGCAGTGACCCTCAAAATATGGCGCAAGACAAAATCACGTATGTTGTACAATGGGAAAAAGTTGCCAGCGAAGAAAAACGGCAGTTCAAGCCAAACGGTGATTATAACACCTATGTAAAAACGACATTAACCTGTCAAGGCAATTACAAGGTTGCGGATAGCGGCGTTTTGGAAATGAATACGAATTGCGAAAATGCGATTAGTAAAATCGAAAAAGTGCCCGCCACTTATTTAATTATGAGACAGGGCAATAATTACTTCAAGTACCTTAAGTTGGATTAATCTCTAGTGAGAGTTAATTAAATATGATGAAAATTCAAGTAATCGCAGTTTAACATAGACTTTGAATAAAAGATGTCTATGTTAATCTGCGTTTTTTTTTGTGCACTCAAAAGTCACCCCCCCTCAGTATGAAGACAATTTTTCATCCACAATGCTCAATACACTCGAGTTCATACCCAAACCCCAATGACTGCCTCTCACCTCTCGGTTTTCATGCTTTTCATCCACAATCCGTTCCATACAGGCTTGCCATGGCACGATGCCATCTTGTTTTGTATAAATAGCCGTTGTTGGAATCGGTGCAGGGTTCGGTATTTGCAACCGCCAAGTTTCGTCAACACCCGATGTATCGGTAATCATTTCATAAATCCATTTGGCATTATTAGGCGCATCCACATCTGAAAAAGGGCTGCCCAATGTTATGACTTGATGGAACAGTTCAGGTCTTTGCTTTGCTATTTCACGAACATAAATGCCGCCCATACTCCAACCAACAAGCGTTATTTTGGTATTGTATTGCTTGTAAATGTCATCAATCCGCTTGTTTAAGCGTTTCAAATCCTTTAAATCGTTCAATTCCCCTAAGTTTCTGCCCAATTCCCAACCCAAAGCGGTATAGCCTAATCGGTTGATAAACCGCATCAAAACCCTTGTCGAATAGTCGGTACACAAAAGCCCCGGCACAACCAAAACAGGATGACCGTCTCCCCTCTTCTCGAAGTTGTAACGTTTCATAAAAAACCAACTGATAACGTATTCTATCAATGCGCGTACCCACTCAGTAAAAAACCAAAAAAGGGACGGTCTTTTTATCTTTTCCATAAATTTATTATTTGACTAAAGATACAATCAGCCACGGTGCTTGAAAACGATATTCTTTTAATTTTAAAAAACTGGCAAAACGGGGCAACATGACCGACTTGCGGCGATTGCCTAAATCAATCACTAATTCGTCGCCAAATTTTTTCAATTCAATGTCTTCTTCTTTCACAAATGGCAGTTTTGTTTTGAAGAAATAGCCTTTGCTGTTCTCAATAAATTCAAAAGGTTTGTCCAAATGCAAAACATCGGCAGCATTAATCCCTTCGTACAGGACATCGCCAATTTTCTCCAACAGTTCTGTACCAAACACTTCTTGTCCTTGATGATAGACTTTCAAAACAGGAATGGGTTGAAAACTGTCTTCGATGTCTACCAAATATTGTTTCTGCGATTCAAGGTAGTATTTAAACGTGTCGCCACCTGCATTTTCAGGCAAAATGCGATTCACAATGATGGCATCCACATTATAACCATACAATTGCAAGTAAGTATAAGCCCGTTTCGCTTCCTTAATCACCATACGTTCAGGGTTTGTGACGATGCGAATTGAGCAAATTTCTGGGTTGAGAAACACTTTTTGAATGCTTTCCAATTTGTTGAACAAGTCGTCCAATTCTTCTAAACCTTTGTCCAACGGTATGCCTGTAAACACGCGAACACCTGCCGTAACGGTTCTAACGGCTATGTTTTTACCATTAAATGCCTTCGTCATCCACGATTTGGCGACTTGTGGTAACGACAAAAGCGTCAACGTTTCGCCTGTCGGTGCGCTGTCAATGATGATGAGTTCGTAGGTGCCTTCTCTGTAATATTTTTCCAACCACAAAAAGGCAGAAGCCTCTTCCATGCCGGGCAGAACAGACAATTCTTCAGCAACGACATTTTTAACACCTTTCCAACGGAAAATGGTTTGCATCATGTTACGCATGTGATGCCAATGTTTTTCCATCGAATAATAAACGTCGAACTCTTGTGCAAACAGATTGGGCATAATTTCAGTCGGTTCGGGCGACAAGGGGATGTTCAAAGCATCGGACAAACTGTGGGCAGGGTCAGTGGAAATAACGAGGGTTTTGATGCCCTCTTTAGCCGCTTTTATAGCGGTTGCGGCGGCGGCGGTCGTTTTACCAACGCCTCCTTTGCCTGTAAATAGTATGATGCGCATATTTGTTGTTTTGTTTGTATTATTTATTGCTGACGTATCGGATACTTTTAAAGTATCCGATACGTGAAATGCTATAATAATTTTTATTTGACTAAAAAGATTAATGGCTATACGATTGACAGACAACCATATAGCCATACAACCATATAAATCTTCTAAACAACTTAATTATTAAACATTTTTCTTAATTTTGTTGCACTGTTGACCAATTGACCTTTAACGGTTTCAAGCGTTGAGAAGACAATATCTTGTTGTCTTTCAGCCAATTTCAAACCACCTTTAACGGCTTTGTTGGCAACAATTTGCCATTTTTCGCCATTCGTAATTGCTCCGTCAACCAATTTCTCTGCTGTTTCCAACGTAAATTCGTTCGCATTTTTAGCCACTTTCTTCAACGTTGCAACGCGTTCTGTGATGTTCACGTTTTCAATAGCTTCAACAGCCATTTTGTTCGCGTTCGTTTGCATTTTTTTGCTGTTCGTCTTCACATCTTCCATCAAAACAGTTGCTGTTTCAACGATTTGAGTGTTCACTTTCTTAGCTGTTTTTTTGATTTTATCAGCACTCTTCGTCATGTTCACTGATTTCACAGCTTCTTTAACGCTTTTTGTTGCAACAGCCGTCACTTCTTTACCACTTGTCATGATATCGTTAGCGATGGTTTCTACTGTTTCAACTACTTCGTTATTGATGGTTTTAGCCGTAGCTGCCAATTTGTCCATGCTTGTTGCTGTTGTTACGGTTTCTTCTTTTTTGCTGTTCTTATTTCCTTTATTTTCCATTTTTATATTTTTGTTAGAATATTTAGACAATGATTATTTTTGATGATACTTAATTTGTTACGGATTAAAAGCCTTGTTAAATTGGTCTGAATACTGAGGGGGGGTATTTTTATGTTTTATGTGTTGGAATGATGAAATTTTGAACGACCAATTATTTCTTAGTCGTTGCTTTTTTAGACTTAACTGTTGCGTCCATTAATTCATCAATTGTCAAATCGCTTTCGATTTTAGCTTCTGCTTTTTTAGCAGGGTTGCTCACCAATTTGCTGAAACGTGTGCGGTTAGCCATAAATTGATTTTTCAATGTTTCCAAAGTTGTCAAAGTCACTTCTTGTTGGATAGCGAACATTTTAATACCTGTTTTCATCATTTTTTCGCCCAAATCCTGCCATTTTTCAATGCTTTTAACTGAATTGTCAATCATTTCGTTAGATGCTTTAAGCATTTCGGTATTCAAAACCGCTGCTTGATTTTTCAATGCTGTTGAGATAGACATGTTCTTATTTAAATTCTGCGTTGCCATTATTGTATTTTTTTAATGATTAAATGCTATTTTCTTAATTGATGCCACAAAGATAGGATGTGCGAGTTACAGGAGAGTTACAGGAGAGTTACAGGTGGGAAATTTGGGATTTTTTTTAAAAAATATTTTTTGGCACCGAAACGGAAAGGCTTTGAAGTGTGGAAATACTGAGGGGGTGATTTTAGTAATTGTATTTTTTTGAACCTTTTTAAAAAAGAACTACTTTTGTAAGAAAAGTATATCCATAAATTTAAATCGTAACTAATGACAACACAGACCTTACCGACACAACCTTTAAACGAGGTTCAATTGATGCTGCTTAGATTGTTCAGTCGTCCAATGCCGGAATACGATGTAGAGGCTATTCGTGAGATGCTTTTAACGTATTATGAAACAGCTTTGCACAAAGAAGTAGAACAGGTTATTAACGAAAAAGATATAACAAGGGCTGATTTTGACCGTGTTTTGAACCAACAACAACGAACCAAACCATGAAAGTTGTTATTGATACCAACTGCCTTTTGGCTTCTATTCCACCTAAAAACCCTGAATATTGGCTTTATTTGTCTTTTCGTAAGAAAGACTTTTATTGGGTTATCAGTAATGAGATACTCCTTGAATACGAAGAGATAATCACAGATTTTTATTCGCCTAAGACGGCGGACTTGGTCACAAACATCTTGCTCACAGTTTCAAATGTCATTCAAACAGAACCTTTTATTCGGTGGCAATTGATAACAGAAGACCCTGATGATAATAAATTTGCAGACCTCGCTATTTCTGCAAATGTCCATTATTTGGTTTCCAATGACCACCATTTTGATGTTTTAAAACTGCTATCATTTCCAACTGTTAAAGTTGTATCGCTTAGAGAATTTCAAGAAATCATGGGTTATTGATTCCTTTTATGTGAAAATAAGCATTTATACTGAGGGGGTGTTTCAAAAAAGTTCGAGAAGCTTTGAAAAATATCCCAACGAAAAAGTGCCCATCACAAACAAGGTGAAAGGCACTTCTAAAGAAAGACGAAGTTCATCATAAGCTCAAAGATTTAAAAATTGTTTATTCGTAAAAATTAATTCACCATTCACCATTAAAATATTCACCATTAATTAACCCAAACCGTTACGGGTTCACTCGGTGCGCTCACCAATGTCCCCATACCAACAGCCTTCATACGGTATGTTTTTTTGCTGCCTACGGCTAAATCGGTCAATAGCAGAGTCGGTTGGTTGCAATATTTGCCATTTTGCCAATTGCCGTCACTGTCCAATTCCTCAAAAGCATAAGTAATCGCACCAACGATGCGGTTCCAATCCATAATGAGGGCACCGCTTCTGCCTTTCACTTTCTCGATGGTCAGCACAGGTGTTTCGAGAAATGTTAGCGGTTTAGCACTGCTTCTGGCTTCTGGCATATCAAAACCCGCGCCTTTTACGAACTCCTCCGCTTCATCTGCGGGTAGGTCATTCGCTGCCAGTTCCAATGTTTTGGCGATTTTGGTAATGAAATTTTCCAAAGCCTCTTTAGCCTTGTTTTTGGCTTTGATTCTGTCCGAACCGCCTAATTTGGCATTGATTAATGTCGTTGCATACGTGTCAACCAATGGCTTAAAGGTCGTGATAAGCGGTTGAAATGCAACGTAGTTGGGATTGCCATCCAATTTGAAAACATGGAGTTCCGCACGGGTTTTCAGTTCTTCTTGACTGATGCCTTTGTGCGATAAAAGGATTCTTCGCATGACTGATTTTTTGTTAATACGCCGAAGCGCGGTTATAAAAATAAAAATTGATACCCCTGTGATGTACTAAAATTGAATCCACATCATCACTGTTTTTTCTAAAAAAACATATTTGATATTTATCAACTATCATGCCAAATCTGTCCTATTATAAGGTGTAACAATATTTTCAACCAATAAAATGCCGTATAATTTCTTTTAGACGCAATACTATCGCTCAAACAAGGCTTTTATAAATGTCGCAGCTTCAAACTAACATTCGTTTGAGTCTAACGAACATTCGTTTAAGTCTAACGAACTTCCGTTTGGGTCTAACCAACATCCGTTTGGGTCTAACGGACTTCCGTTTGAGTCTAATGAACTTCCGTTTAAGTCTATTGAACTTTCGTTTGAGTCTAACGAACTTCCGTTTAGGTTAAACGGACATTCGTTCAAAGCATAAAGGCAGCTTTTGAAGCGTTTTTAGTATCGGAATACTGAGGGGGGGGTAGTATTAGTTTTCTCATGATTAAACTAAATCTTATCATATCCTTTTAAAGCAGTCTCTTTCTCATTCAAAAAGTCGGGCAACGTGTGTAGTGCAGGTCTTTTTGGGGGTTATACTGAGGGGTCTCAACCTACTAAATATTAATTTTTTACTTTCTCAAAAAACATCTAATTTTGTTTGAAATTTTAAAACAAACTCATTAACAAACATACACTTATGGGATTCAGATTTAATACTCGGGGGTTTATAATGCCTTATTAAAAAATCAATTTCAAAAAAATGCAAACGACACATTCAGAAGCGTTTTTTAATAAAGAAATTGCCTATTTAATCCTACAAATTGGCAAAATTAATGACTTGATTACAGGTAGCAAAAAACAAGACGATAAATTGGGCGTTTGGCAATACACCAAACATCGGCAGCAATTTGTTGACCAACTCAATAACCTTTTGATGCAATATCAATTGCGTATTTCTGTTGAGGCATAAGTGGCTTGTTTCAATCCTTTCAAACCCTTTTACCCTTCATTAGAAATCAGGCATATCTGACATTCAAAAGCCTTGCAATGCTTGCAATGTTCGTTGCAAGGCTTTTTTGTGGGTTTTACTGAGGGGGTAGGTTTCGCGGGTCTGAAGACCCTTTTTATAGTAGAGTTCTGTCTGGAGACAGAACCCAGCGTGTCCGTTTTGGGGTTTGACGATTGGGGTTGAATTAACTAAGATATATTGCCAGCGGGGCAACATAAGACGGGCAGGACTTTTGCGGTTTTTACTGAGGGGCAATCGCTTAACACATACAAAACAAAATAAATTCAAAAATTATAACTTCGTTTTCCCTAAAAATGTTTGTTAATTTCACCCCTAAATACGATTCAATTCATGCCTAAAAGTGCTTTTCCAAATGCTATTGAGTTAATTGATGCTCTTTTTGATTTTGTCGTGACCAATGCGGCAAATGATTATTGGCGTATTGATATTGGCGAAGTGT
Source organism: Saprospiraceae bacterium (assembly GCA_043772905.1). GTDB lineage: Bacteria > Bacteroidota > Bacteroidia > Chitinophagales > Saprospiraceae > JAAFJT01. Next base: position 49,377 of record JAYVFS010000047.1, read on the forward strand.
CAAGCGATTTAGCCCAAACTATTTATAATGCCACAGGTTTTGACATATTAGGTTATACAATTTCAATGGATTCGCATGGCTTTCGGCATTTGTTAAATCAACATGGTTTGTCTGATAATGAAGCTCAAAGAGGACAAACCCATGTGCAAAAAAAGGATTTAGGCTATATTTTCGCTATTCTCGAAACGCCGGATAGTATCACAGATACAGGCAAATCGCGCATCGGACACAATTGTATTTTAGTCGAAAAACAGATTAAAGACAAATATTACTTCACGGTTTGGGAAATTCGGACGGTACAAAGTCTTCAAAAGCTCCTAAAAAAGAAACATCGGTTGATTTTGCACACTTTTTATATCCGTAAAAACACAGAAAAGCCGTCCTGAGAGTATCAAGACGGCTTTTTGTATTAACCAATTCCACATGCTACTTCCCGAAAGATAGGCGGTGCGAAAACGTCCAAAACGATTTGGTTAGTACAAAGATACAACAAAAATCAATATTTTTCTATTTTTTTCACCTTTTTTGCTTCTAATGCCTTTCAAACCCTTTTGCCCTTCATCAGAAATTAGGCATTTCTGACATTCAAAAGCCTTGCAATGTTCGTTGCAAGGCTTTTTGGTGGGTTTTACTGAGGGGGTCGGTTTTTATTTGACAATTTAATAGAAAGGCTTAACTTTGTCAAAATATATTGTAAACAATAAATATAATGCAATGAATGCGCTTGAATTAAAAGTCACCATGTTTGAACTCATCACACGTACAGGAGATGAGGCAGTTCTTCGCAGACTGTATCAGAAAATGACCGAAGTATTTGAATCAAAAGACGATGAATTAGACACATTAGCTTACGCTTTGACGGCTGAACAAGAAGCCGAACTCATGGCATCTTTGGAAGAAAGTTTTGATGAAAAAAACTTGATTGAGATTAGCGAAGCTAAAAAACTGCATGAACGATGGTTAAAGTAGTGCAGATGAACCAAGCTGCGACACTTGCTATTAGCTTGATTGCAGAATATCTGGAAGCCGAATATTCTTATCAAACAGCCGTTAATTTTGTGGATAGTGTTTACCGTACTATTGAGAAAATAAAAGAACACCCTACGAGAGGACGAACTACACCGACATCTAAAACCTTACAGTTTTTGAATATTGACAAGCACCGTCAACTGTTCTACCGCATGAAAGGCACAACACTTGTTATCGTTAATGTTTTTGATACTCGGCAGCACCCAAGCAAACGTCCGAAGTAAAAACGTCTAAATCCTATCAAACCCTTTTGCCCTTCATGAGAAATCAGGCATTTCTGATATTCAAAAGCCTTGCAATGTTCGTTGCAAGGCTTTTTTGTGGGTTTTACTGAGAGGGTATTAAGCCACCGCATAATCAGAATATTCTCTCATCTTAGGAGAAAGAAAGCCCAAAACTATATCAGTTTTAGGCACACCTAACCGAATCAATTCATCATCAAGGTCAATTTCGGTCATATTGTTCTGAATCCAAATTTTGCCATTGATGATGTCTATGTGAATTGGACAATCATGTATATACTTTTTGCCTTCCCAACCCATTGTGATGACTTGATATTGATGATTTTCCTTGTCTGCAACTAATTTGTTGACAGCATCGAGGTTTGAATACCGTACTTTGGCGTATTCACCCAAAATATTGAGTATAAAACCTTCGTATTTTTTGACTTTTGATTTTAATTTATCCATGTCGTAATGATTTGATTCGCTGGTTCGTAAAGTAAGATTTTAAAACTATAATCTGCAAAAATACTTTTAACAATTGGTTCTTCACCAAATTTAGCGTAGGTATCTTCGGGCAATGCCAAATATAAAATACGGTCTGAATTGATGTGTTTTAAAACTGTCCGATAAACGATATATTTGCCAACTGCTTCATGAAGGGCTGTGATAAAAGATGCTCTGCCAAACGTTTTAACTTCAACAGCTATCTTTTCGCCATTTCTTTCAGCACCAATGAGTTTTTCAGCACCAATATCAATCTGAATAGGTATTTTTCCAACTTTGATATAAAGAGGGTCATCTGTAATATGCCACCCGTCATTTTCAAGTGCCGTTCTCACTTCTTGATGAAACTTGTCTCTTGCCATTCCTTTTTGATAGCAAATATAGGTGTTTTTTGAAAAAATGAGCCTAAAAATGCTCTATTTAACTTAACGGCAATCAACGTCTTTTGAATCAGGCATTTCTGACATTCAAAAGCCTT
>JAYVFS010000048.1:0-17456 GCA_043772905.1 Saprospiraceae bacterium
GACAATCATGCTTTGACTAAAGAAGATATTCAACACGCGATTAACAATTTTGCTTTTTATTGACAAGGACTTCTCCGAAGTTACCAGTGAAATTAGATAAAAAACTGTACTCCCTAATATGCTGCTCAGTTTAACTTGAATATTGTTTTCTTGAACAATATCAATATCGTTGAGTTTTTCTGTGAGTTTATCGACACCAATTTTTGACAAAATGACCGTTAGTAATTTGATAACGGCTTTTGATAAAATATATCCCACAATAAGCAGCGTAATAGCACCTGCCAATTTTGGAATGACAGTTAAAAAATCAGACAATAGTTTTTCAAGAAGATTCATAGACTTTTGGTTAGAAAATAGACTTATTTAATATTAGTAGGTATCGGATTGGTTGTGCGCTTTTTTAGTTTGATGCCCAAATATACTGAGGGGGAACTTCAAACACCAAACTGGAGTCAAATCAATATTACCTTCCGCCTGGACCTTTGGGCATACTTGTAGGTAATGTACTGCGAAAATCGGACGGTGCCGGGCGATCAAATGGGTCGTTGTCACTGGCGACTTCGCCACCGAACATGCCTATGATGGCTCGAACCATACGAGGTAAAAAAAGGTCCGCTACATCACCATTCAAACGGCGGCTTTGTCGCTGTTCCTCAATACGCTGTTCTATGAGCTGGAAGTCACTCTTTCCGTTAGGATTCGGCAGCGTAAAACGGGACTCATATTCTTCTTCCATGAGCCTTTTGAAGCTATTTGCCATGAGCCTTTTGAAGCTATTTGCCATGATGCCTCGGTTTTTAGATTTTGATTGTGCAATTATAATTCATCATTCCTAATCGTCTTTACCATATTTTTTATAGTAAAGCTCTTGAGCTTTATGTTTTGCTCGCTTAATTTTCATTTTGATAGCGCTTTCTGTTTTTTTCAAAACTTCTGAAATATCACGAATACTCATATCGTCCTGATATTTCATCAACAATATCATTTTGTCGCCAGACGGCAGCATTTCTAAAACCGTTTTCAACCGTTTAACTTCCATCGCCAATAAAAACTCATCGGGGACTTCGTCGGCTGCTACGTCAGGGACACGTTCAATATCATCCGTAAAAAGTGTTTTCTCCTTTTTCTTTTTGCGAATAATATCAATGCAAAAATTGTATGTTATGGAGTAAATCCAAGTTGAAAATTGCGCCCGTTCGCCAAAAGATGCCAAATTCGTCATGATTTTAATGAAAATCTCTTGAACGGCATCTTTCGCTTCGTCGTAATCTTTCAAAATAGAAATACATTTACCGAATACTTTTGCGGCGTAACGATGATACAACAAACTAAAATATTCAGGTTGTTGCGTCTGCAAATACAAGCGCACGGCTTCTGCATCTGACAAATCTTTGTGCTTGACAACTATGTCAGGCACCGTATTATATGCAACTTGCTGGCTCAAAGGTTTTACGATGTTTTAGGATGTTTTAAAAAGGACTAAGTGGAACAACCATTTTTGGAAAATAAAATATCCAAAACATCGCAAAATTATTCAAATAACTGAGACTTAGGAGATTATTTTTCTTAAAGATTGGTTTATCGGAAGGAAATATGAATCGTTTACTTGTTGGCATTAGGACGTGAAGCAAGATGAAAGTAACATGTTTTGAAATAAAACTTTAAAGTTTTATTAACAAATGAGAAATTAAAAGCGATTGAAAAAAGAAAAAATATTTTTTTTATAGAAAAGTTTACAAAAGAGCTTGGTGAAAAGAAATATTGCTTTATCTTTGCAACCGCAAAACGCAATTACAGGTTTCGTAGCTCAACTGGATAGAGCATCTGACTACGAATCAGAAGGTTTAAGGTTCGAATCCTTACGAGACCACATCTCAAAATGAAGGGTTCAAAGCAAAATCGCTTTGAACCTAATTTTTTAAAAATTAGAATTTTAAATATAAATATCATGTCTAAGGTCTGTGAATTGACAGGAAAACGCCCAATCGTTGGCAACAAAGTTTCCCACTCAAATATCAAAACAAAACGTCGTTTTTTGCCGAACTTGCAAAAAAAACGCATCTTCGTTCCTGAATTGAATGATTGGGTTGAAGTAAAACTTTGTACAAAAGCGCTACGTACTGTTTCAAAACTCGGCTTGTTCGAGTATGTCAAAAAATTACAAAAAAAAGGTTCTGACATCGGTTTCGAATTAGATGGCGGACAAGGCTGTTAAAATTTGTTCGTACACATATATATATGGTGTCTCTTTTTTCACCTATATTTTGAAACGACATTCAATTAAGAATATTCAATCGTAAGAAAATGGCAAAGAAATCAAAAGGTAATCGCATCCAAGTTATTATGGAGTGTACCGAACATAAAGCAACTGGTCAACCAGGTACTTCGCGTTATGTGACGCAAAAAAATCGTAAGAACACGCCAGAGCGTTTAGAACTTAAAAAGTTCAATGCCGTTTTGAAAAAAATGACGGTTCATCGCGAAATCAAGTAAATAATTGATTATTGATTATTGCCAGTTGATTATTTAGTTGGCAATATCTTATCAATATTCATTATTCAATTTAAAATAATCAATCGAAATAAGTCATGGCAAAGAAAGTATCAAAAAACGCAAGGGTCGCGCAACGTGCTGCAAATGCAGGTTCAGGTAAAGACCATGTTCGTGTTATCAAAAGTATCAAAAATCCTGAGACAGGTGCTTACACCTTCAAGGAAGCCATCATTCACAAGGAGAAAGTGAAAGAATGGTTCGCTACAACAAAATAAATCCTCCCGATTTCAAGGCTTTTGTATGCTGTCTGGGCAATTTCATCCCCCTCAGTATCTTTGTCTTGTTTCAAACATATCATAAAATTTTAAGCATTACATTTGACTTCAAATGTTGCTGAAAGGCTTTTTCTTCAACAGAAGAAAAAGCCTTTTCTTGTTTGACCAATTGCCAATAATCAATAAAAAATAGTCAATCAATATGAGTTTTTTCAATAAATTTTTCAACCGCGAAAAGGAACAAGACCTCGAAAAAAGTTTAGAGAAAACCAAAGAAGGTCTTTTTGGTAAAATTTCGCGCGCCATCGCAGGCAAATCGGAAGTTGATGAAGAAGTTTTAGATGAATTGGAGTCTATCCTCATTTCGTCTGATGTCGGTTTGGAAACAACCGTTAAAATCATTAAACGCATCGAAGAAAGGGTCAAAAGGGATAAGTATGTCAATACTGATGAGTTAAATTTTATATTAAAAAATGAAATCGTCAATCTTTTGTCTGAAAACAACACGGCTGAAGTTGAAGACTTTGACATCCCGCTTCTGGCAACGGGTCGCCCCTACGTGCTGCTCGTCGTTGGTGTCAATGGCGTTGGCAAAACCACGACGATTGGTAAATTGGCGTATCAATTGACACAACGTGACTATCGAGTAGTCATTGGTGCTGCCGATACTTTCAGAGCTGCTGCCGTTGACCAATTGAAAATATGGGCAGACCGTGTTGGGTGCGAGTTTTATTCAAAAGGCATGAACGCTGACCCTGCTGCTGTTGCCTACGAAACGGTGGCTTATGCCAAAAAATATAATTGCGATGTGGTCATTATTGACACCGCAGGTCGCTTGCACAACAAAAAAGGCTTGATGGACGAATTGGGTAAAATCAAACGTTCTATCGGTAAAAGTCACGACGGTGCGCCGCATGATGTCATGCTGGTTTTAGATGCCTCGACAGGTCAAAACGCCATTGAACAAGCAAAACAGTTTACAGATGTAACGGATGTTTCTTGTTTAGCATTAACAAAACTCGATGGCACAGCAAAAGGTGGTGTAGCGATTGGCATCAGCGACCAATTTAAAATTCCAATAAAATATATAGGTGTCGGTGAAGCTATTGATAAACTTCAAATTTTTAACAAACAAGCGTTTGTGGATTCGATGTTTAAATAATTATTGAATTCGATTTAGGGCGCATAATAAAATTAGAAATTATATAAAAATCACTCCCCACCCTTCAAAAAAGCCACTTTACCCATCTCAACATCATAAATTGCTCCGACGATAAACACTTCGCCACGCTCCTGCATACCCCACAGTATCGGGCTGATTGAAGGAATTTTGCGCAACGACAGCATCAAATGCTCGCGCAAAACGAGGTTGAGTAAATCTTCTCGTTTCCAGCGTTTCCAATTTGCATCACGTTTGACATTATCAATTGCAGGTTTAAGTTGATAATTGATAGCAGTTTGATTGCCCGTCAAATCATTGTCAACAGCCAATTCAATAAAAAGGTCATGCGTTTGCACAAGCACGACAATGACTTTTGAACCAATCCGAATGCAAGCATTTTCCATACCCGCCACCATTTCAGCCGTCACCACACTCGCTGGTGAACGAAGGCAGAACACATCGCCGAGACTTTGATTAAACAACAGTTCTGGCGGCGTGCGTGAATCCGTCCCTGAAAGGATGACAGCAGGCGGATATTGCCCATTTTTGCCCAAATAATAACGTTGCTCACGAATATTGAAACGCTTCATTTGGTTGTCATTGAAGCGTTTATTACCCTCTTCAAGGCGAGTCAGCGCTTCAGCTGGCGTCATTTTTTTTAAATCATTTTTAGTGACAACACCAGCTTTGAATGCGCAACTTTGACATAAGATGATGCTCAAAAGGGCAATGATACTGAGGGGGTGCATTTTCATAGTTTTTATTTTTTTATTGTGCAAATCAATCAAAATCAGCATCTTCCTTAAGTTCTTCAAGAGGATGCCACAAATATTGTTCAAAATTTTGAATCTTATCATCTACAACCTTAACGCCTTCTGTCCGCAACAATTCAGCCATGCGGCTCGGAGGATTGAAATGCGCTCGCCCCGACAATTCGCCTAAACGATTGACCACGCGATGCGCTGGAATGTCATTAGGGTCATGTCCACAATTGTTCAATGCCCAACCGACCATGCGCGGCGAACCCAAACGCAGGTAAACGGCTATTGAACCATAGGTCGAAACACGTCCTTTCGGAATGAGCCGAACGAGGGCAAAAACATCTGCCCAATAATGATTTTTTTTATTTGACATTTTATTTTTTTAAAGCCATCATCAAGCCATCGCGTAGCGGCAAAAGCAAACACTCGACGCGGGCATCGGCTAATACTTTTTTATTGAAATCGTCGAGAATTTGGGTATCTAAATCCTTTTTTTCTTCGACAACTTTGCCACTCCACAAAACATTATCAGCGATAATCAAACCGCCAGAACGGGTTTTGTCAATCACCAAATCCCAATATGTTGGATAATCTCTTTTACCTGCGTCAATAAAAACGATGTCAAAAACTTCGTCCAAAGTAGGAATAATTTCCAAGGCATCACCTATCAAAAGCTTGATTTTTTCTTGAAAACCCGATGTTTCAATGTATTTTTCGATGATATGCCTTAATTCGTCGTTTCCCTCAAGCGCATATAAAAGTCCGCCATCAGCCACCCCCTCAGTCAAACACAACGCCGAATAGCCTGTAAAAGTGCCAATTTCAAGAACTCTACGCGGCTGCATGAGTTTAGCAATGAGGCTCAAAAAACGCCCTTGTAAATGCCCCGACAGCATACGTGGTGCAAGGGTTTTTAAATGCGTTTCACGGATAAGGGCTTGCAACACGGTGCTTTCGGGCGAAGTATGCGCTTCGGCATATTGTTCGATTTTAGGAGATAAAAAATCCATACGAATAGGGTGAATGGTGAAAAAATGAATGAAAAAAAGAATAAAATGTGAATATCTAAACAAAAACACGAATCGCTTCCCAATTTACCATTTTCTTTATTACTTTTGCAGCCGTTTTAGAAACAATATTGGGTTTTGAGGTGAAAAGTATAAAAAAAGAGTTTTTTTACTCGTTTTTAATGCCAAATTCTCTGACTTTATTTTATAAACTTTTAAAAATAGTAAGCCAATGCCTTGCGGTAAAAAAAGAAAGCGTCATAAAATAGCGACGCACAAACGTAAAAAAAGACTTCGGAAAAACCGCCACAAGAAGAAGAAGTAAAAACTGATTTCTAAACCCTGATAGCAAACATGCGTTTTTGTAATAAAATCGTTTCGCTTAAATAGGGTTGTTTTTGCTAAAAAAGTCAGCGTTGACATTGTGGCTTAGTAAGAAATAGCGAAGGAATGTCGGAAATCTATTAGATTTTCGGCGTTCCTTTCTGCGTTTTATTATAATCGTATTTATTTCAAAATATTTATTTTGAAAAGCCACTTTTGAAATGGAAATTCTAAAATGATAAATGGACAGAAGTCCTAATTTTACTGTTTCATTTTTAATTTTTCATTTTTTTACTGAGGGGGTATATTTAAGTAAGCGTGTTTTCTTTTTTCAATTTTTTTTTCGATTTGAAAAGACCTGAACCAAATAAAGATATTGGAAACACGCCTGAAAGAATAAAAAGCAAACGGAATTTGACCATTGACCTATCTCGTATTTTACCCTGAATTTTCGTCGTTTTTGTCAAATTTATCTGCCCAACCTTTCCTCAACTCCCGTTTTGGATTCCTTTTCATGAACTTTTCCAAACGGCTCTCAGAACGCAATGACATGAACTAAGCACAATACAACACGCCTATCCGCAACGATTTTCACTAAACCGCCTTGCTGTCAATCTAAAAGCGTTGACAATGGAAAAAGAACTTGTTATCCATTCCACGCAATCTGAGGTTGAAATCGCTCTTCTCGAAGATGGAAAATTAGTCGAACTGCATCACGAAGTAACAAGCAACGATTTTGCCGTCGGTGATATATTTATCGGCAAAATCCGCAAGTTGATGCCAGGTCTGAACGCTGCTTTTGTTGACATCGGTCATAAAAAAGACGCGTTTTTGCACTATACGGACATGGGTCCGAAACTCAAAAACGTCTTGAAATTCACTGATAGTGTTATCAGTGGCGGTCTCAATACGGCGAGTCTCGACCATTTCAAAATAGAGCCAGACATCAACAAAAACGGAAAAGTTGACCAAGTTTTGCCCAAAAGACAACACATTTTGGTGCAAATCTTGAAAGAACCGATTGGCACAAAAGGACCAAGGTTGAGTTGTGAAATCACAATTCCCGGACGCTTTTTAGTGTTGACACCGTTCACCGATATTATTGCAGTATCGAAAAAGATTTCCAGCGCAGACGAGCGAAAAAGGCTTCACACGATTGCCGAAAGCATTAAACCCAAAAACTTTGGCGTAATAGTCCGAACGGCTGCCGAAGGTAAAAAAACAGCGGAGTTGCACGAAGAAATGATGCAAATGACCGCTAAATGGGAGAAAATTTACTTCCAACTGAAACAAGCCAAGCCGCCAGCAAAATTGTTGAGCGAGTTGGACAAGACATCGAGCATCTTACGCGATATGCTCAACAACCAATTTTCGCGTGTTATTGTAGATGACAAAGAGACTTCTGAAAGTATCAAAAACTATCTCGCAGGTTTTGCGCCTGACCAAGTAAAAATTGTTCAGTTCCATAAACCGAGTGGTAAGCATATTTTTGACCATTTTCCTGTCAATCGCCAAGTAAAAGCCTCTTTTGGCAAAACGGCGACGATGGCAAGTGGAGCGTATCTTGTTATTGAACACACAGAAGCGATGCACGTTGTTGACGTGAACAGTGGACATAAAGTCGGTTCGGGTGCGACCGACGATGCGATTTTGGCTGTCAATATGGAAGCAGCCGAGGAAATCGCACGTCAAATGCGGTTGCGTGACTTAGGTGGCATCATTATCATTGATTTCATTGATATGAAAGAGCCTGAGCATAAAAAGACTTTGCAAAAAGCCATGAAGGATTTCATGGTAAAAGACCGTGCACAGCATACAATCCTCCCCCTCAGTAAATTCGGTTTGATGCAGGTCACACGCCAGCGTGTTCGCCCTGAACTGAAAATTAACACGTCGGAGATTTGCTCAACGTGCAACGGTACAGGAAAAGTCCAACCAACTGTTTTATTGACAGATACACTTGAGTTTGACCTCGATGCCGTCTTGCAAGCGCGTCCAAAAGGGCGTATAACGATTCACGCACACCCATTTGTCGAGGCGTATTTGACAAAAGGCTTTTGGCCTAAACGTCAAATAAATTGGTATTTCAAATACAATAAATGGATTGGTATAAAAGCCGAATCTGAATATCCGTTGACGACTTACAAGTTTTTTGATGAAAATAACGACGAAATTCGTTTGAATCAATAAATAAAGGGCAAGATACAAATGCTAAAAAACAAGGGCAATTTTTACTCAATTGGTAAAAGTTGCCCTTTGCTTATTGCCTTTTGCTCCTTGCTTTTTCAATTATCTTTTATCCTTGAAAAACTGCTTAATCAAATGACTACATTCGTCTTGCATCATGCCCATAGCCACCCTTGTTTTGGGATGTAATAGCTCTTTTCCAAACCGCATAAAGCCGCGTTTATCATCACTCGCAGCATAAACAAGACTGCTCAATTGCGCCCAAGCCAACGCACCTGCGCACATTGGACAAGGTTCAAGGGTCACATATAAGGTACATTCATCCAAATATTTACTGCCCAAATAATCAGTTGCAGCGGTCATGGCAATAATTTCAGCATGTGCTGTTACGTCATTGAGCCGTTCCGTTTGGTTAAATCCGCGAGCAATGATACGCCCTTCGCTGACGATTACAGCACCGACAGGCACTTCTCCCGCATCAAAAGCTTTTCGAGCTTCAATGAAGGCTTGCTGCATAAAATAGGTGTCATTTGTAGTAGAAAGCATAAAAAAAATGGATAGTTGATAATGGATAATGGACAATGGAGTAAAGGTTAACCCCTCATTATCCGTTATCAACTATCCATTATCCATTAAAAAATCATCTAAAAACAGCGGGTTTTGTCTTTGTTTTAATGCGGCAAAGGTACATATTCGCTGTGATATAAAGCGTCGAGCCATCGTCTCCCCAACCACAATTGGCCGTTGGTTGACCTGTTTCGATGCGTCCTAAGAGTTTTCCTTTGGGTGAAATAACCAATACACCGCTGGGTCCTGTTGTGAATAAATTACCTTTGTCGTCAATTTTCAAGCCATCGGGTAAGCCTTTCATACCTTTTTTGGACATGGGTGTTGCATCAAAAAAGATTTTTCCTTTGCCTAAAATACCGTTTTTCAAAACTGGGTACGCCATAATATACGCTCGGTCTGGGTCAGATTGAGCCACATATAGAATGCTTTCGTCAGGCGAAAATGCTAAACCATTTGGACGCGTTAAGTCATTGATTAACAGCGTAATAACACCATTTTTAGCAATGCGATAAACGCCAAAGATGCCCGTTTCTCTTGTCGTGTCTTTCTGCTGTTTGGGCAAACCATAAGGCGGGTCGGTGAAATACACATCGCCATTTGATTTTTGAACCACATCATTGGGGCTGTTGAACCGCTTCCCCTTGTGATTATCTGCCAACGTCTTTTTACCCCCCCCCTCTGTAGGCATGATACTGACACGTCTGTCGCCATGTTCGCAAGCGATAATTTGACCATCGAGACTGATTGTCAAGCCGTTGCTGCCAGGTTCATTGCTGTATCTACCTCGACCAGTATAGCCCGATGGTTTCAAAAAGGACGTAATACCTTCACCTTCTTTCCATTTGAAAATGGTATTGGCTTTCACATCTGAAAAGATGAGATAGTTGCCGTTTTTTATCCAAGCAGGTCCTTCAGACCATTGGAAGCCGTCCGCAAGGAGTTCAATTTGGGCATCTTTTTCGATCAAATCGTCTAAACTTGGGTCTAAACGGACGACTTGCCCGATCGTTTTTGGTTGTGCAAAAGCCATTGGTGTCATAAGCAAAAAGAGTGGTAAGAGAATGTTTTTCATTTTTGACATTTTCAAGTTGTTAAAATTTGTCGAAATATAGGGATAAAAGGCAAGTTGCAAAAAGCAAAAGGCAAAAAGTAGAGATGTTATCAAATTAAATAGCTTTTATAGCGGCTTTCAATCCATTAATTGAAATTTTAACAAACAAAGGCTATGTTAATGACCCCTCAGTAAAAATTGTAAAATTAGACAACAACAACTTAACTTCGTCGCATGAAAACCCAATTCAAAACCCGCATCGCCCCTACGCCAAGTGGTTTATTGCATGAAGGCAACGGCGCATCATTTATCCTAACCTATGCCCTTGCTCGGGCGTACGAGGGGCAAATTTTGCTGCGTATTGACGACCTCGATGCGGCACGGATGCGTTTGGATTACCTCGATGATATTTTCAAAACGCTTGATTGGTTGGGTATTGAATGGGACGAAGGACCGAGTTCAGTAGCGGATTTTCAACAAAATTGGTCGCAACATCATCGGTTAGATTTGTATCAAAATGCACTTGAAAAACTGCGTTATACTGAGGGGGTAGTTTATGCTTGCAATTGTTCACGCAAACAAATTAATGAAGCGTCTCTAAATGGTTTATATCCACAAACATGTCGTTTTAAACAATTGGATTTTAATGAAAAAGAAACAGCATGGCGTATCCATGTTCCTGAATCAACAACCGTTTCTTTTAATAATTTTGATTTAGACACCCAAAAAATTCACTATTCACTATTCGCCATTCACCATTTAATTGGTGATTTTGTTGTTAGACAAAAAAACGGTTTGCCTGCTTATCAAGTCGCTTCGGTTGTTGATGACACTCATTTTGGTATCAATTTCATTGTGCGTGGTTCGGATTTATGGACTTCAACGACGGCACAAGTTTTCGTTGCTGAACAGTTAGGTCGAACCGAATTTACAGATTCACTGTTTATACACCATAAATTATTAACAAATGAACAAGGTGAAAAACTGTCAAAATCAAAAGGTGCCAGTGCATTAGCGGAATGGCGCAAAGCAGGGAAAACATCAGAATTACTTGTAAAACAAGTCGCTAAATGGCTTAATTTGCAAGAAATTGGTAACTTAAATGAATTGATAGACGTTTTGAAGAATCAGAATTATTTAAAGTACCCTCTCAGTAATTTCGATAAAAAGACGTAAATTTGAGGCATTGATTAACATTTTTCACTTTTAAATTTTTAGAAAAATGAATATAGCGGAATTGAAAATTTCAGAAATGGATATTGCTCAATTTAATATCCTTGAATTGAAAGGTATTCTATTGGGTATTATAGAAAAAGCAAAAGACAGAGAGCAGCTTCTGCGCGTCGTTTTTGCTGTTCAAGATGTTGTCGAAGATGAAGATGAAGCTATTTTTTGGAGTCACTATACTGCCGACCAAAGAGTAGAACTTGAAAAAGCCTTTGACGAAAGTTATGATATTAGTGATGGCATTCCTCACGAAGACATGAAGAAAAAACATGCCAAATGGTTAAACAGATAACTTGGAAACCGAGAGCTGACCGTACTTTTGACAGCATCACAGATTACCTTACTGATAACTTTTCTGGACAAGCTGCTCAAAAGTTTGCTACACAGGTATATGAGAAAATTGACCGCTTGTCCCAACAGCCTTATTTTAAACATAAAAATCAATAAAACATTGATTATCAATATATTTACATGAAAAAAAACAAAAAAAAAGAGAATAAAATCTCTACCCAAGAACTCCAAAAAGGTATTCTAAAACTCTTCCGAGACAACCCAACTAAAAAGTTTTCGGCGCGTCATATCATTGAGAAATTAGCCATTGGCAATAATAAAGACTCGGTACAATATGCGCTCGACCAACTTGAAGTCTCTGGCGAACTCACCGCAGAGCAAACAAAACCGGCTGTTGTCAAAAAGAAATTCGTTCCAAAGGAAGCCGATTCGGACTCTCCTGCTAAGGAATTTATTCGAAAAACGGAGTCTTCACGGACGCCAAATGCGCAATACAAAGAATTAAATCCACATGCAAGACCGCAAAGAACGACACCCGACAGACGTAAAACGTATGAAGGTATCGTTGACATGACCAAAACGGGTGCGGCTTATGTAGTCTGCGAAGGTTTGGAAAGTGATGTATATGTGCCCGCCAAACTCGTCATGGGTGCTATGAACGGCGACAGCGTAAAATTGAGTGTTTATTTTCCAGAAAGTCGGCGCGGTAGCAATCGCAGAAAACCCGACGGTGAAGTGATTGAAATTGTCAAAAGGGCGATGGATCATTTTATCGGCGTGTTTATTATTACCAGAAAATTTGCTGTCGTTAAGCCTGACCGCATAGATGTCCCTGAAATTTTTATCCGAATGGACGATACAAAAGATGCGCAAGATGGCGAAAAAGTCGTCGTCCAAATCTCCGATTGGGGCGAAGGACGCAACAAAAAACTGTTCGGTAAAGTCACTGCAATACTCGGTGAACCGGGGACGAGTAATATCGAAATGCAAGCTATTTTGATAAATAATGGCTTTAATATCACGTTTCCAGACGATGTTTTGGCAGAAACGGCTTTGATTGACGACGATACACCACGTGTAGCCGCGCATACTGAGGGGGATGGTTATAAGGTGCGCCGCGACTTCAGAGGTATTACGACCTTTACGATTGACCCTTACGATGCTAAAGACTTTGACGATGCTTTGTCTTTTCAAGTTATGGAAAATGGCAATATCGAAATCGGTGTGCATATTGCTGATGTGACGCACTATATAAAGCCTCAAACGGCTCTTGACCGCGAGGCTTATTTGCGCTCGACTTCAGTGTATTTGGTTGACCGTGTGTGTCCGATGTTGCCTGAAAGGTTGTCTAATGAGTTGTGTTCGTTGCGTCCGAATGAAGATAAATTGACATTTTCAGCTGTTTTTGAATTTGATGATAAATATAAAATCGTCAAAAAATGGTTTGGAAAGACGATTATTCACTCCGATCGTCGCTATGCCTATGAAGACGCACAAGAAATTTTGGAAGCTGGGACAGGTGATTTCTCGCATGAATTGTTGAAAATGAATCAAATAGCCCTTCATTTGAGAAAAAAACGTTTCAAAAGCGGTGCGATTAACTTTGAAACAGATGAGGTCAAATTCAAATTAGACGAACATGGCGTGCCAATTGAAGTTTTTGTAAAAGAAAGAAAAGAGGCGCATATGCTTATTGAGGACTTTATGCTTTTGGCAAATAAAGAAGTCGCTACTTTTATGGCAAAACGGGATGAACGGTCCCGTTCAAAAGGGATTGAAGTGCCTTATATTTATCGGATTCACGACTTGCCAGATGTGGACAAATTGCGCGATTTCGCTTCATTTGCGAGTGAATTGGGCGTAAAAATGAATCTTGATACGCCTCAAAATATTGCTAAATCACTCAATGAATTGGCAAAAAAAGCAGAGAAAGATGAAAATCTGAAAGTATTGACACCGTTAGCCATTCGTTGTATGGCAAAGGCGGCTTATTCATCGGACAATATTGGGCATTATGGTTTGGCGTTTGAGTTTTATAGTCATTTTACATCGCCGATTCGACGTTATTCTGATGTTTTGGCGCATCGTATTCTCTATGATAATTTGGAAACCATCAAACGTTATGACAAAGAGAAACTCGAAGACCAATGCAAGCATATCTCAAAACAAGAGAAAAAAGCATCGGATGCCGAACGTCAGTCCATCAAATACAAACAAGTCGAATACATTAAAGGGCATATTGGTGAGACCTTTGAAGGCATCATCAGCGGCATGATAGAACGCGGTTTTTTTGTTGAAATAAAACACATGTTGACTGAGGGGATGGTTGAATTTGGTCGTTGCCCTGAACCTTATGAGGTTGAACCTTCCCGTTTACGGGCGCGGGGTGTTCGGTCAGGTAAAATTTTGAAGATGGGTCAGCCTGTTATGGTTCAAATTGTCGCAGCTGATTTGGAGACGCGGCAGATTGATATGCGGCTTATGGAATATTAATCATTTGTTTTATCGTTATAATTTAAAAGTGGAGGATAACGGGTTCGAACCGATGACCTCTTGCATGCCATGCAAGCGCTCTACCAACTGAGCTAATCCCCCTTTTTAGTTCCACGATTCCAAAATTCTATAATTCCAAAATCGTAACAATATCTTCAACGTTCGTAAATTCGACGGCGAATGTAGCAGAAAAAATGGGGATTTAGAAAATAAATTGATAAAATAATGAGCAGAAACTTTTTGCCGCCGCCAAAAACCGTAACTTCGCGCCTTCAAAAAATCTTTTCATCTCTTTAATTCTCCATTTCTGATGATTATTGAACAAAATAAGGTGGTTTTATGCCACTACACGCTTCGCGAAGGCACAGCAAGCGGTCAATTAATAGAAAGTACTGAGGGGGGCGAACCTCTTGGCTATATCCACGGCATCGGTGCAATGATTCCGATGTTTGAACAAAATTTAGAAGGTAAAAAATTGGGTGATGCTTTCGAATTTGGCATTCCTCCGGGCGATGCTTACGGCGAATACGATGCAGAGTCAATGGCTGAAATCCCGAAAGCCGCTTTCAACTTAGGCGAAATGAACCCTGATGATGTTTTCGTTGAGGGCGAAGTATTACCTTTGCAAGACGAAAATGGCAATATGATGCAAGGTATCGTGGTGGAAGTGAAAGAAACAACGATTGTTGTTGACTTCAATCATCCGATGGCTGGTGTTGATTTGTACTTCATTGGTGAAGTCGCTGGTGTACGCGATGCAACAGCTGAAGAACTGTCGCACCAACATGTACACGGAGAAGGTGGACATCATCACTAAGTCTTTTTTCAAAAACTGTTGCAAATGATGAAAGTAGTTTATACATTTGCGCCAGTTTTTAGCTCCTGTAGCTCAGTTGGTTAGTAGCACCTGACTCATAATCAGGGGGTCCCTGGTTCGAGCCCAGGCGGGAGCACAGATACAAAGCCTTGTCAATCAATCTTTTAGGATGATTTTCAAGGCTTTTTTGTTTGTTTTAGCATTACGTTTTTAAGTATCATGGTTTTAAAATTTTTATAAGAAGACCGTCTTAATTTGAATGTATCAAGCGACATAAAAATAACAAACACAAATAAAGATTTAGGGATCTAGTTTTTAATTGAATATTGAAAATATCCTGTTTTACATTTTTGGGCAGGCTTTTGCTTCTTCCTCAACATTATCATCCCGTAATTTTTCAAGAATACGACTCAATTCTTCGGCTTCCGCAATCGTAATACGACTAAAAGCAGCCAGGTTAATGCCTATTGTTTCATCAATTTCTGCTAAAATAGATAAACCTGTGTCTGTCAAATGAACGAAAACAACACGGCGGTCGGATGCACATTCCACACGTTCCACGTATCCTTTTTGTTTTAGCTTTTCAACCAAACGGCTAACGTTTGACATCTTGTCAATCATCCGTCGCTTAATGTCATTAACACTAACACCTTCTGGATATTGCCCCCTCAGTATGCGCATGATATTATATTGTTGATGCGACAATTGATAGGATTTGAAAAAATTATCTTGAATATTGCACTGCCAACCATTGGTCAACTCAATATTGATAATCGCTTTTAAATGAGGGTCTCTAATTTGACCAAGTATGGCGTTTTCAGCTTTCATGCTGCAAAATTAAGTGTTTAGACATGTTTTTGCAAAAAATATTAAAACTCATTATAAATGAAGGACATTTACATAAGTTTTTCTTGAAAAATACTGTAAAATTGTTTTTTAATATCAACTCAAATAGAAAATTTTGGATATGAACCGTTTGAAAAACCTGGCACAACTTGAACATGAGGAATTTGATATCTGCATCATAGGTGGCGGTGCAACTGGCTTGGGTTGCGCATTAGATGCCGCTTTACGTGGTCTTAAGGTCGTGTTGATTGAACGCGATGATTTTGCCTCTGCCACGTCGTCTAAATCCACAAAATTGTTTCACGGAGGAGTCCGTTACCTTGAACAAGCTGTTAAAAAATTGAGCATGGAACAGTTTCGCATGGTCAATAAAGCCTTGAATGAACGGAAAACGCTCATCAAAAACGCCCCTCATCTCGCACAACCTCTGGCTCTTTTGACACCTTGTTATTCATGGTGGGAAGGTCTTTATTACAGTATTGGTCTTAAAATCTATGACTTATTAGCAGGAAAAACCAACCTTGCGCCAAGCGAATGGCTCTCAAAAGCCGCTACATTGCGCAGAATTCCAGAACTAAAAGGCGACCGTTTGAAATCGGCTGTTCTGTATTATGATGGGCAATTTGACGATGCCCGTTATGCTTTGGCGATTGCTAAAACGGCTGATGCAAAGGGTTCAGTCTTGATAAATCACGTCGAAACGCTTGGTTTTGTTCAAAATACTGAGGGGGTGCTGACAAGTTTGAAAGTACGTGAAACACTTCAAGACGAGGATTACGTCATTAAAGCAAAGCTGTTTATCAACGCTACGGGTCCATTTTCTGACCATGTTAGGCAATTGGCAAATCCAAAAGCCGCTTCAAGAATGCGTGTAAGTAAAGGCGTACACATTGTTTTGCCAAGAGATTTGATGCCTGGTGATACCGCTATTTTGATTCCTGAAACAGATGATGGGCGTGTTATATTTATCATTCCATGGCAAAGAAGGCTTTTAGTAGGCACGACTGACGAGGAATGTAAGCTGACGGAAAAAGAGATAGTTCTTGAAAAAAACGATGTTGATTATTTGTTAAAATATGTCAATCGTTATTTTAAAACAGAAGTAAAACCCGAACAGGTGAAAAGTGGTTTTGGCGGTTTGCGCCCACTTTTACAAGCAGATCCTTCAGAAGATGCTAAAAGCCTTGTGCGTGACCACGAAGTAGAAATTGATAAAATAAGCGGCTTAATCAGTATTATGGGCGGCAAATGGACGACTTATCGCTTGATGGCAAAGGATACGATTGACAAATGTGAGTATATACTGAGGGGGGCTGTTTCAGATTGTAAAACCGATGAACAACTGCTTGAAGGCGCAGAAGGTTGGATAAAAGAGGATTATAAAAGGCTGGCGCGGAAGTTTGGCGTGCCTGAATACGCGACGCGGCGACTCAATCGGCGTTATGGTACAGAGGCTGTAAAAGTGTTGATGATGATTTGGAAAGACCCGACGCTGCGCCACCCTATTGTACAAGGTTCTCCTATTCTAAAGGCAGAGGTGCTGTATGTCGCTGTCCACGAAATGGCTTGCACTTTGAAAGATATGATGTCCAGACGGCTGGGTTTGGAATTAACGGATTGGCAACAAACCCTTGAAGTTATGTCAACGGTTGCTGATTTGATGCAAGAAGCCCTTTGGTTTTCGACAACTGAACGAGACAGAATGGTAGCTGATTATCAGCGAGAGATTCTTGAATTTCAAAAAATGGCGGGGTATTCTTAGAACCATGATATATTCCTTATAAAGAAGATTGTGGTCTTTGATACAGAAGAAGCCGTTGGGAGATTTACTTTCCAACGGCTTTTTAGCTTTTCTACTGATGGGATAGTGTAGTGTTTAAACGAACAAAAGCCTCGAACCACATGCATGGAACGAGGCTTGATTGTTTTATTGAGTTGGCAGCGACCTACTC
>JAYVFS010000049.1:0-51311 GCA_043772905.1 Saprospiraceae bacterium
TCTTTCCATATGTCAATGAACGACCCTTAATTTATTTAAAACATTTTATGGATTTTTACTCACTTTTTTTAACACTTTTAATTTGTAGGGTTTTAAATATTTTTTTTAAGAACATTGGTTTTGAAAATTTTCCGACGTTATTTTTTTTTCACACGTCGGTTTTGAAAATTTTCCGACGTTTTTTTTTTCACACGTCGGTTTTAAAAAATTTCCAATGGTATTTTTTTTCTCACGTTGGTTTTTTATTTTTTCTAATGGTATTTTTTTTCACACGTCGGTTTTAAAAAATTTCCAATGGTATTTTTTTTCCCACGTTGGTTTTTTATTTTTTCCAATGGTATTTCTTTTCTCACGTTGGTTTTTTATTTTTTCCAATGGTATTTCTTTTTCTCACATCGGTTTTTTATTTTTTCCAATGGTATTTTTTTCGCACGTTGGTTTTTTATTTTTTTCAACGTGATTTTTTCTTTGCGCGTCGGTTTTAAAAAATTTCGTGCGTTACTGATTCTTAGAATGCCTTTGGAAGGGGTGGTAGTTAAAAAAATATTTTAAAAAAAAATGTGTAAAACACCCAAATGTCATTTTAAAATTTATAGTTCGGCACATTATTTGATATATATCATTTTGTTACTATTTTCTTTATTTTATCACTCATAAAATTCATTAAAATGAGACTTTACATTTCGCGTAAGTTTAAAAAAGACCCGGATGATACATTGGTGACATACAGCAACACCGTTTATCAAAAAATGACAGATGATGTCAAATATGCCGTATATAAACCGTTTGTGGAGGACATCAAAGTAAAAAATGATGCTTTTATTTTGGGGATTGCCAATGCAAAGCCAGGGGGTACAGACCGCAACTCTGATAAAAATGATTTGCGAGAAGAACTTATCTGGGTTTTGGAAGGTTTGGCAGTTCAAATTGAGCGCACGCCAAATGTGACGGCTCGTTTTATAACAGACGCTGGTTTTGAGGTGCGTAATACAGAAAAAAAATCAAAAGAGCCTGTAACAGGATTGGGTATTCCTCAAAATTTTATAGCTGTCAATTTATCAACGGCAGGTCATGCAAAAATAACGTGGGATGAAGTGCTAAATGCCCTCAACTATACCATCAGATATAAACCGAAATCAGAAATGGTTTGGCAAAACGGTCTTTACAATGACAAAGGCACTTATACTTTTTCACAATTGAAACCTGATACGGTTTATGAGTTTGAAGTCTGCGCTTTGGGTCCAAATGGTCTGATTAGTGAATATGCTTCGACTGTGCCTGTTTATGTGTCCTGATTTATATAAAGAGTTGTGTGCGTCGAGTCTCTAAATGTATAGGCTGCCAGTGACTGATAAGATGTAGTATTGCCACCTTTTATTTAGACGAAAAAAGCATAATAATCTAAAAAGCCAGTGTTTCATAAAGAAACATCGGCTTTTCTCTTTTCATTGAAGCACAAGTAAAGTAAACAGAAAATTGAAAAATAGTATCCGTGAGGACTCCTTGGGAGAGGGGGATAGCTGAATATATTTACGACAAAATAAATCATCAAACACGATATTTTATCTGCAAACCATGAATAAAATTTCTCAAAATTTGATCTTTACACTGTCGGTATTGGCTTTGGTTGGGATTACGAAAAAAAGCACTTATTTCATGTTTGCTTATTGTCATATCTGCCAATTCAAGGATGGCTACAATGTCTTCATCTTTCAGGTTTAAGGCAATTTTTAGTTTTCTTAAAATGAGGTTATTATTCAATGTCTTTTCTGGTTTGGGCTGTTCGCCTTCTTTTTTGCCCCGTTTGTCATTAATCAAACCGTTCAAAAAAGTGGCTAATTTAATGTCGTGCAGGCTCTGAAAATCAGGGTCATCGTCCTTTTTCAACCAATTACTGATTTGTTCGCGTGAAACTTCACTGTCCGCTAAACCAAATATGTGCATCATTTTCACATCATTGAAGTCAAAAGTGTAGCGGATGCGGCGTAGAATGTCGTTGTTGTTCATATTATACTGCTTTTTGAAGGTAAAAGTAATGATAAAAAAGAAAACCGCATCAAGACAATGCTCGATGCGGTTTTCAGAGTAAAAATCTGAAAGAGATTATGCTTCAGCAGCCCCCTCAGTATTTCCCCCAACTTCTGTATTTTCAACTTCCGTTGTTGCAGTAGCTTTAGTAGCAGCACCACGACTACGACGTGTTTTCTTCTTAGCAGGTGTCGCAGCTTTTGCTTCAAGAACGATGTCGTTGAAATCAACGAGTTCAATCAAAGCTGTTTCTGCACCGTCACCTTGACGGAAACCCGTTTTGATAACGCGGCAATAACCACCTGGACGATCCATTACTTTTGGTCCGATAACTTCGAACAATTCTTTTGTTGTCACTTTGTCTTGAAGATAACTGAAAGCGACACGACGCGAGTGAGTCGTATTGTCTTTCGACTTCGTGATTAGTGGCTCAATGTGAATGCGTAAAGCCTTTGCTTTTGCGAGAGTTGTGCTGATACGTTTGTGTTCGATCAACGCTTTTGACAAGTTTTTAAGGAGCGCGATGCGGTGTCCTTTCTTACGTCCGAGATTGTTTACTTTATCTCCGTGTCTCATTTTCGAGAAAGATTAAACTTTATAACATCGGAGCAGGATTAGTTAATGGTTGTTCGTTATTAGCAATTGAATTAACTAATACTTTCAAACGTCAAACTCTTTAACTTTTCCGCTCATAACGATTATCATAAAGCAGATTATAAATATGATTTGAATAAAATACTTTCAGAAACATAAAAATACTGAGGGGGTATCGAAACGAATGTATCCCCCTCAGTATGTCGTATTTTTTTATAAAAAATTACTCTTCGTCAAGTTTGTATTTCGACAAGTCCATGCCAAATGACAAGCCTTTGTCCTGCAACAACTCTTCGATTTCGACGAGTGATTTTTTACCGAAATTACGGAATTTCAATAATTCATGCGTGTCATAGCGCACCATTTCACCCAATGAATTGATTTTCGCCGCTTTCAAACAGTTGTAAGCGCGAACTGACAAGTCGAGGTCTTCGAGCGATGTCTTCAACAACTTACGCATGTGGAGGATATGCTCGTCCACAACGTTTTCTTCACGGTTTTTCTCGTCGTCAAACGTGATGTTTTCATCAGTAATCAACATCAAGTGTTGAATCAAAATGCGTGAAGATTCCTTCACTGCATCTTCTGGATGAATCGTACCATCTGTTTTGACTTCAATAACGAGTTTTTCGTAGTCGGTACGTTGACCAACACGGAAAGATTCGACGCGATAAGATACGTTTTTGATTGGCGTATAGATAGCATCAATCGGAATAACACCGATTGGTGCGTCTTTCGGCAAGTTTTCATCAGCTGGCACGTAGCCACGACCTTTCGTAATGGTTAATTCCATTTCGAGAGAAACGCTCGGCTCCATGTTACAGATAACGAGTTGCGGGTTCATAATTTTGAACATATTCGTCGCTTCCTCGATGTCGCCTGCTGTGAATTTGTCTTGACCGCTGACAGTCAAATATATTTTTTCTTCACGTACATCGTCGCCAGAAATGAGTTGTTTCAAACGAACTTGTTTCAAGTTCAGAATGATGTCAACGACATCTTCAACAACGCCGCGAATGGTTGCAAATTCGTGATCCACACCTGCGATGCGTACCGCCGAAATAGCAAAACCCTCCAACGACGACAAAAGTACGCGACGTAGAGAGTTACCAACAGTTTGACCAAAACCCGGTTCCAAAGGTTTGAATTCGAATAAACCTTCGAATTCGGTTGCCTTGTTAAGAACGATTTTATCGGGTTTCTGGAAATTCAATATTGCCATGCTTGATTATTTCTAAAAAGTAAGAGAAGGGGAAGATATTTATGCTGCATGATAAACGATGAATGATGAATGACAAAGGCTAATACCTTCATCATTCACCATTTATAATTCATCATTATTTCGAATACAATTCGACAATCAACTGTTCGTTGATTTTCTCTGGTATTTGATCACGCTCTGGATAAGCGAGGAATTTACCTTCCAATTTGTCTGCATTCCAATCGAGCCAAGGTGATTTTTTGATATCACGATTCACACCGACACCTTCAAGATTGCCATTGTTGCGTGATTTACCACGAACAGCCACCACATCGCCCGGACGGACGAAAGCAGAAGGAACATTGTTGATAACACCATTCAATGTTATGTGCTTGTGTGAAACCAATTGACGTGCACCACGACGAGTCGGAGAGATACCGAGACGGAATACAACATTATCGAGCCGCGACTCTAATAATTGAAGAAGAACCGTACCAGTAACACCGTGCCGTCTTGTCGCTTCATGGAAAGTTTTGCGGAATTGACGCTCTAAAACGCCGTAAGTGTATTTCGCTTTTTGCTTTTCCATCAATTGGATACCATAGTCAGACTTCTGCTTACGCCGACGCGTTTGACCATGTTGTCCCGGAGGATATTTTTTACGCTCGAATGCCTTATCGTTGCCATAAATTGCTTCGCCAAAAGCACGTGCTTTTTTTGCGATAGGACCAGTATATCTTGCCATTTTCTATTGACTATTAATTTCTAATGATAAAAATTTAAGCATAATTGGTTTATCATCCTGTTCGAAAAGATTCAAACTGAAAACCAATTTTCTATATTATACACGTCTTTTCTTAGGAGGACGGCATCCGTTGTGCGGCATTGGCGTCATATCACGAATAAACGTGACTTTGATACCTGCTGCATCAATAGCGCGAATCGCACCTTCACGACCTGAACCAGGACCTTTTACGAATACTTCGCAGAAACGCATACCCGCATCGTAAGCCACTTTAGCGGCATCAGTTGCAGCCACTTGCGCAGCATAAGGTGTGTTTTTCTTTGAACCACGGAAACCGCCTTTACCAGCCGTACCCCAAGAGATAACTTGACCTTGCTTATTGGTCATGGAGACGATGATGTTGTTGAAACTGGCGTGGATATGAGCAGCGCCATCAGGAGTTACCTGCACTACTCTTTTTTTGACTTTCTTAGCCTTACCGCCTTTGGCGGCACCGCCTTTTGCTGCTTTTGCCATTTTGCCTTTTCAGCTTTTTAGTTCTGGTTTTTGTCCCGTCTATACCGAGGGGTCAATCCTTGAACGTTTTTGAAATGAGAGTTAATCGTTTGTCGTTTGATAAACATCGGATAGAATCCAATGCTATGAACGATAAACCTAAGATTACTTACCAACTTTTTTCTTGTTAGCAACAGTCTTCCGACGACCTTTACGAGTCCGTGCGTTAGTACGTGTACGTTGACCACGTAAAGGCAAACCTTTACGGTGACGTAAACCACGATAACATGCAATGTCCATCAAACGTTTGATGCTGAGTTGTACTTCAGAGCGAAGTTCACCTTCGACTTTGTACTCGTCGTTGACAATGCGAGAAATCATTTTGATGTTGTCATCAGTCCATTCGATAACTTTGGTATCTTCACTGACACCAGCTTTGAGAAGAACTTCACTAGCTGATGAGCGACCAATGCCGTAAATGTACGTCAAACCGATAACGCCGCGCTTATTTCTTGGTAAGTCTATACCTGCAATACGAGCCATTTTAATAACAGATTTTTAGATAATAGATTTTAGATATGAGCAATTGATGTCTCCAATATAAAATCATAAAATTTTATCCTTGACGTTGTTTGTACTTCGGATTTTTTTTGTTGATGACATACAATCTGCCTTTACGGCGGACAATTTTGCAGTCAACAGAACGCTTTTTAATAGAAGGTCTGACTTTCATGACGAGACAATTGATTATTGTTAATTGACTATTTATTCTCTACTTGTAACGATAACAGATACGACCTCGCGACAAATCGTAAGGAGACATCTCAACTGCTACTTTGTCACCAGGTAGAATACGGATGTAATTCATGCGCATTTTTCCAGAAATCGTAGCGAGTATCACATGGTCATTCTCAAGACGAACGCGAAAATTGGCGTTTGACAAGGCTTCGTCAACTATGCCATCTAATTTTATTAAGTCGTTTTTTGCCATCCAAATTTTATTTTATTATATGAAATTTCAGAACTATATTTTTATAAGGTATTGAGAAACAAAAACTTATGCGCTGCGTAAACCTATTGTATCTCAATTAAAAAACACATTTCTGTTTTGGCGTGCAAATATCGGTAATTATATTGTGACTGCCAAAAGATTTTCATTTTTCTTTTCAACTTCTTCAATACCAGAGTGGTCTGATAATATTTCAGCCTTGTTCGGACGAACGACAATAGTATGTTCATAATGTGCTGAAGGTTTTCTATCTTTTGAAATGATAGTCCATCCATCGCTCATACTGAGTACATCTTTAGTACCCATATTTATCATAGGTTCAATAGCTATGACTAATCCTTTTCTCAAAACAACACCGTTTCCACGTTTGCCATGATTGGGTACGTCCGGGTCTTCGTGCAGATTTTTGCCCAATCCATGACCGACCAAATCTCTGACAACACCATATTTGTTTTGTTTTTCACACAATTCAAATATAGCAAAACCAATATCACCTATCCTTTTACCGACAATCGCTTGTTCTATACCTTTATAAAGAGACAACTTTGTTGTTTGTAGGAGCTTCATTACTGAGGGGGTCACTCCAGGCAATGCATACGTATAAGCCGCATCGCCAAAATAACCATTTAACATCACACCACAATCAACAGAAATAACATCCGTTTCAACGAACTCTCTATCACTTGGAATACCATGAACAACTTGCTCATTGATAGAAACTGTCAAAGTGTTAGGATAATCCCGATAACCTTTAAATGCTGGAACAGCTTTATGGTCACGAATAAATTCTTCTGCTTTTTGGTCGAGGAAACTCCCTGTAATACCTGGCTTTATCAAAGAACCGACATACGCAATGGCTTCACAATTGAGCAAACAAGCTGCTCGAATCAAAGCTACTTCATCGTCTGTTTTATAATAAATTTCTTTCTTATCTGGTGATTGAAACATGTCTTGTTTTTTTAAATACCGCCTTCGCCTACAGCAACCAAACCACCACGTCCTTCAATCTTTCCGCCTTTGATAAGACCATCGTATTTACTAAGTAATAAATAAGATTGAATTTGAGTCAATGTATCGAGGATTACACCAATCATAATGAGTACAGAAGTACCACCAAAGAAACGTGCAAAACCAGAGTTGACACCCATAAAAGCAGCTACACCTGGAAGAATCGAGATAAAACCAAGGAGAATAGCACCTGGAAGTGTCACACGAGTCGTTACAGCGTCAATAAATTCAGCTGTATTTTCACCTGGCTTAACACCTGGAATGAAAGCGTTTTGACGCTTCAGATACTCTGAATATTGACGTGGATTGACAATCAAAGCAGTGTAAACATACGTAAAGACAACCACCAAAAGGAAGTAGAACATATTATGCGGTAATGAAGTGTAATCATTCAACTGTGCTAAAAAACCCGTTGGGCTGCCAGAACCTGACATAAATTGAGCAATTGTTGAAGGAATAAACATCATCGCTTGTGCAAAGATGATAGGCATAACACCTGCAGCATTCAATTTAATAGGCAAATAGTCACGATTTCCTGTCGCAGGTAAGTTAGCACCTGTACGACCCACCATCCGTTTTGCAAATTGCAAAGGAATACGACGCACCGCTTGAATGACAACGATAATACCTAAAACAATAACACACCAAATTGCCATTTCGATGACGAAACCAAAACCACTTTGCAACTGGAATTCCGCAGCAACCGATTGAGGAAATTGATCAATGATGCCCGCCATGATGATGAACGAAACACCGTTGCCTATACCCTTTTCTGTGATGCGCTCACCGAGCCACATGGCGAAAACAGTTCCTGAAGTCAGAATGATGATACCTGAAAACCAAAAAACAACTGGACTCAAACCTGGCGCAATCGCACCTTGAGTCGTTAGATATGTCAAATAACCCGAGCCTTGAATCATCGTTACGAGGATAGTCAAGAAACGTGTCATTTGGTTTAGTTTTTTACGACCAGACTCGCCTTCATGCTGCTGCAAACGTTGAAAATAAGGTACAGCAAACGACAACAATTGAATGATAATCGAAGCCGTGATATAAGGCATTACTCCTAAAGCGAAAATCGCACCTTTAGCAAATGCGCCGCCTGTAAATGTATTGAGCAAACCTAAAAGGTCGGTACGTCCAGCTGTTTGTGCTGCCATACTTGACAACACCTGCGCGTTAACGCCTGGCAATAGGACAAATGTACCCACACGGAACACAAACAAAAGTCCGAGTGTATAAAGCAGTCGCTGCTTTAGTTCTGGAATGCTCCAAATATTTTTGAACGTCTGAATAAGCCTATTCATCGGATATTTATTTTTAAAAGTAAAAAAATCATTGAACGAAGAGTTCAACGATTTTATGCACTTAAAAGTTACGCAACTGTGAGAGTTCCACCGGCAGCTTCAACAGCTACCTTTGCTTTTTCAGAACAGCCATGAGCTGTAATGGTCAATGCAGTTGTCAATTCACCGTTAGCTAATATTTTAACGAGATCGTCACGCTTTGTATAGCCTTTTTCGTACAAAAATGCTGCTGTGATTTCAGTCACACCATGCTTTTCAGCACATGCTTGCAATTGAGCTAAGTTGAAAGGCACATACTCTACGCGGAACGGGTTTTTGAAACCACGTTTCGGCAAACGACGTTGCATTGGTGTTTGACCACCCTCGAAGCTACGTTTGTTTTTGTGACCCGAACGCGCTTTATCACCTTTATGACCACGTGTAGATGTACCACCGCGACCTGAACCCTGACCGCGACCGACGCGCTTGATACTATGGGTCGAACCTTTTGCAGGTTTAAGATTATTCAATTCCATCGTTGAAGAAATTTATTCAATTGAATATTGCTGATTGATTTTTTTCAGAAAAAAACCCGCTCATACTGAGGGGGGTATTTTTCAATCATCAATGAATTAAGCTTCCTCAACTTTTATGAGGTGAGCTACTTTTTTGACCATACCCATGATTTGTGGGTTCGATTCTTTTACGACTGAGTGGTTCATTTTGCGAATACCCAAAGCCTTGACCGTGTCCTTTTGGTCTTTCGGACGGTGAATCGTGCTTTTTACAAGCGTTATTTTAATATTTCCCATCTTTCGATTTACGATTTGGGATTTACGATTTTGCAACCGCAAATCGGTAATTAGCCGTTAAATACTTTTGATACATCTATGCGACGTGTTTTCGCCACTTGTTGTGGTGTCCGCAATTGCGACAAACCGTTCAATGTTGCTTTTACAACGTTGTGTGGGTTTGAAGAACCTTGTGACTTCGCCAAAACATTGTGAATACCCGCCATATCAAGGACAGCACGCATAACACCTCCTGCGATGACACCCGTACCTTCCGATGCTGGTTTCAACAAAATGCGACCTGCGCCGTACTTACCGAGTACCTCATGCGGGATAGTTCCCTTGTTGATTGGCACTTTGATAAGGTTTTTCTTAGCATCTTCAACTGCCTTTTGGATAGCGTCCGATACCTCACGGGCTTTGCCTAAACCTTGTCCAACCGAACCTTTGCCGTCTCCGACAACAACGATGGCTGCAAAGCTGAATGTCCGACCACCTTTCGTTACTTTTGCAACGCGGTTGAGTGACACCATTTTCTCTTTAAATTCACCTGCGTTTTCGCCACCTGCGGCAGCCGCTTTTTGATTATCTCTTGCCATTGGGCTTTTTTTTTTATAGATTATTGGTGATTGATTACTGATTATTACCGATAATAATAAAAATAGGCAACAATACAATAAACAATAAGCAATTTAGAATTCTAAGCCTCCTTCGCGTGCACCTTCAGCTAAGGCTTTCACACGACCATGATACAAATAACCGCCACGGTCAAAAACCACTTTTGTGACACCTGCTGCTTTTGCTTTTTCAGCAAGTAACAAACCTACTGCTTTCGACATTTCTGTCTTCGCAGCCTTAGTTGTTTCTGTTGAGGAAGCCGCTGCTAATGTATGCCCCACTGAATCGTCAATGATTTGGCAGAAAATACCTTTGTTTGAACGGAAAACCGCCAAACGTGGGCGTGCTGTCGAGCCGCTTACACGACCACGAATTCTTCTATGGATACGAGCTTGACGCTCTTTCACTGTCATTTTCATGTTTGAAAACGCATTTTTATTTTATAAATTAAATTTCAAAACGCCTATTCCGATATGCATCGGAAAACCCTGAATTCGGCTATAATGAAATGAATATCTTAACCATTGAGTTTAACAATAAAAAGCGCCAGAAAACGCTTTTTACTGAGGGGGGTAAAAAGACCCCAAAACGCAACAATCTTTTTTTTACTTCTTACCGCTTGTCTTACCCGCTTTGCGACGAACAACTTCACCGTGGAAACGAATACCTTTTCCTTTGTAAGGTTCAGGTGTACGGAATGAGCGAATTTTAGCGCAAACAGAGCCAAGCAATTGCTTATCGAAGCTGCTAAGAAGCAACGTCGGAGGCGCACCTTTCTCCATTTTTGTTGTAAATTCAACCTCTTTCGGCAAAGTCATTTCAATTGGATGCGAAAAACCCAATGTGAATAAGATGTTGCCATCTTTCGGCTCTAATTTGAAACCAACACCGACAAGTTCCATCCGCGCAGTATAACCTTCGCTGACACCTTGAACCATGTTTGAAACCAATGAGCGATACAAACCATGCAATGCACGATGACGCTTTTGGTCAGTCGGGCGTGAGACTTTGATTTGTCCATCTTCAACAGCGACCGTGATGTCTGGATCAACCTGTTGAGTAAGTGTTCCTTTCGGACCTTTAACTGTTACCAAATTGCTTTTGCTGACTTGAAGTTCAACTTTTGCGGGCAAAGCAATGGGTATTTTACCTATTCTTGACATCTTTTATATCAGTTTAAAAGATTCTAACTTTTGATTTTGAATGTTTCAAAGTCATTGTGATACTTAATAAAGCACCTAAATGCTTGACAACATTAATAAATGTAGCACAATAATTCACCACCTACATTGAGTTGGCGTGCTTCTTTGTCCGTCATGACACCGCGAGATGTAGAGACGATGGCTATACCTAAGCCGCTAATAACACGTGGCACCTCTTTGGCGCTACGGTATTGACGCAAGCCGGGTCTTGAAACGCGCTTCAAAGAACGAATAACGGGCTCTTTAGTCTGCGGGTCATATTTCAAAGCGATTTTGATAAGACCTGCTTGACCAGCTACGTCCTCGAATTTGTATTTCAAGATATAACCTTGGTCGTAAAGGATTTCTGTCAAACGCTTTTTCATGTTTGACGCGGGAATCTCAACGATTGTGTGACCTGCCATTTGAGCATTACGAATGCGCGTAAGGAAGTCAGCTATTGGATCTGTTACTGCCATTTTATAGCAATTTTTGATTTTTTTTTATGTTGATACTGAGGGGGTATCCGCTAAAAGGTGTGAAACAGACCTGCCCCAGTTCAAAAATATTATTTTCAACAATGAATAATGAGTATAAATGATGAATTTATGAGTTAAAATCGCAAGCGATTCATCATTTATCATTCATTATTTTTTACCAAGATGCTTTTGTTACGCCTGGTATTTTGCCTTCCAAAGCCATCAAGCGGAAGAGGTAGCGATTGACACCGAACTTACGCATGTAACCTTTAGGACGACCTGTCAGTTGGCAGCGATTGTGTTGGCGCACTTTCGACCCGTTGCGTGGCAACTTGTCGAGTTCTTCCCAATTACCTTCAGCTTTGAGTTTAGCACGTACTTCGGCGTATTTCTCCACCATTTTAGCACGTTTCTTTTCTCTTGCAATGATTGATTTCTTAGCCATTTCTTTTTTTACGTGTTAATTTTTAGTATTTGATGTTTAAACGAAACACTAAAAACAAATACTAAAAATTATTTTTTAAACGGCATACCCATTCCTTTCAACAACGCTAATGCTTCCGCATCCGTCGGTGCTGTTGTCACGAATGTGATGTCCATACCTTGAATTTTATTGATTTTATCAATGTCAATTTCAGGGAAAATGATTTGCTCGGTGATACCCAGCGTATAGTTTCCACGTCCATCGAAGCTCTTGTCATTGATGCCTTTGAAGTCACGTACACGTGGCAAAGCAATAGTAATCAAGCGGTCCAAAAATTCATACATCTGAGTACCACGAAGGGTAACACGTACACCAATCGGCATACCTTCACGAAGTTTGAAGTTAGAGACAGATTTGCGCGCTTTTGATGAAACCGCTTTTTGACCTGCAATCGCTGAAATCTCATTAACAGAAACTTCAATCAACTTTTTGTCTTGCGTAGCACCATTAACGCCTTGGTTGATGCAGATTTTAGTAATTTTCGGCACTTGCATCACCGTTTTGTATTGAAATTGCTCCATCATAGCGGGTGCAATTTCAGCTTGGTATTTAGTCCGAAGTCTTGGAACGTAACTCATTATTTATAAGGTTTGACCTGATTTTTTAGAATACCGAACCAATTTACCGTCCTCTAAACGACGACCGATACGTGACGGCGTACCTTTGCTGTCAACGACCATTAAGTTCGAGATATTAATACGGGCTTCCATCTCATCAATACCGCCCGGTGTTTCTTGTGTCGGTTTGCGATGTTTTTTAACCATGCGGATACCCCCGACGACTGCCTTGTTGTCCGCTGGAAAAACTCTTAGCACCGTGCCTGTTTTGCCTTTGTCTTCGCCAGTAATGACCATAACTTGGTCTCCTGTTTTGACGTGGCGTTTGGGTGCGAATCTTTTAGTTGCCATTTTATTTCAAAAAATTTGAAAACAATCAATAAAATTAAAGTACCTCTGGTGCCAATGAAACGATACGCATATAATCGCGTTCGCGTAATTCACGTGCAACGGGTCCGAAAATACGCGTGCCACGTGGTTCATCAGCTGCGTTCAAGAGGACGCAAGCGTTGTCGTCGAAACGAATATATGAACCGTCTTTACGACGAATCTCTTTGCGTGTCCGAACGATAACGGCTTTCGAAACCGAACCTTTTTTAACACCACCCGGAGATGTATCTTTAACCGTCACGACAATTTTATCGCCAATAGAAGCATAACGACGTTTTGAACCGCCTAAAACGCGAATACAAAGTACTTCTTTTGCGCCGCTATTATCAGCTACTCTTAGTCTTGATTCTGCCTGTATCATTTTCTTTTACAGTTGAATATTATTTGAATAATCGAGCGGTCAGTATGCTGTACGAAACAAATAAGTACATTTAACATCTGACATCGAACATTGAATGATTACTTCGCTTTTTCGATGACTTCAACGAGTCTCCACCGCTTCGTTTTACTGACGGGGCGTGTTTCCATGATTAAGACCGTATCACCAACACCCGCAGTGTTGATTTCGTCATGTGCATGGAATTTCGACGTTTTTTTCATGTACTTACCATACATCGGGTGCATGATTTTACGAACGACTTTTACCGTAATTGTTTTTTCGGGTGCGCTACTTGACACAACACCGATACGGGTTTTTCTAAGATTTCTTTCGGCACTCATTATCTTAACAAGATTTTAAGATTGAAGATTTTAAGATTTATAGACATTTTTCAAAACTACCTTTAGTCTTAAAGTCTAAAATCCAAAACCTGATATTACGCTTTTTTCAAACGGGCGCGACGTGCGCGGATGCGTGAACGCATTTCCAAGTCTTCAGCCGTAAATTCAGCCATTTCGCGTTTACGCAATTCTGTGAGTGCGCGGGCGATGCTTTGGCGTGTTTTCTTGAACTGGCTGTTGTCGTTGATGCCACGAATCGCTTTTTCAAAATTCATTTTTTGAATTTCGCTTCTCGAAGCGACAACTGTTGCTTCCAACTCTTCTTCTGGCTTGTCGTGCCAAGTAATTTTTTCGCTTGCCATTTTAAAAAACTATTTAAAACGTTGATTGTCTAATTATTAATTACCAACAACATAGTCGGTACGTGTAACGGTTCTCGTTAAGCACGGTAATTTTTGTGCACCAAGGCGAAGGGCTTCACGAGCGACTTCGTCAGTAACGCCGTCTATCTCGAAAATGATTCTACCCGGTTGCACTTGCGCTACCCAATGGTCAAGCGCACCTTTACCTTTACCCATACGGACTTCCGCAGGTTTTGAGGTAATCGGTTTGTCAGGAAAAACCAAACACCATACTTTACCTTCACGTTTCATAAAACGTGTAATCGCAATACGTGCAGACTCTATCTGACGGCTCGTCAACCGGACGTGCATCGTTGATTTGAGGGCGAAAGTACCGAATGATACGGTGCTACCACGCCATGCCAAACCCTCGTTTTTCATCTTATGCTGCTTGCGAAACTTTGTTCTTTTCGGCTGTAACATTGCTCAAACGTATTTTTTGCGACTTAAAATCGCTATTTATCGTTCAAAAACTCGACTTCATGTATTGCTTCTTTCAAAGCGGATGCAAAAGTACCCTTTTTGTTTGAATTTTTATTCTATTTTCTAAACATTTGCTAAAAAAACGCAAATATACTGAGGGGGTAATGATTGATTGCTTTTTATTGATTATTGAACATTACAGCTTGCAATAAACATTCATCAATAAACATTCATCAATTATTAACGTTTCAGTCCACCTTGACCGCCACCGCCGCCACGATTACCACCTTGACCACCGCCGCCACCAGTACCTCGGTTGCCACCTTGACCGCCACCGCCGCCACGATTACCACCTTGACCACCGCCGCC
Organism: Saprospiraceae bacterium; assembly: GCA_043772905.1. GTDB lineage: Bacteria > Bacteroidota > Bacteroidia > Chitinophagales > Saprospiraceae > JAAFJT01. The sequence continues at coordinate 14,780 of JAYVFS010000049.1, forward strand.
ACCTCTGCGGTCGCCGCCACCGCCGCCACGATTATCGCCACCGCCTCTGCGGTCGCCACGTCCACCGTCTCTGCGGTCACCACGGTCGTTGTCACGACGGTCGCCACCACCTCTACGGTCTTGGCTGCCTGTGCCTTTTGATTCTTCTTGGAAAGGAGATAAGTCGCGTTTACCAAAAACTTCACCTTTACAAATCCATACTTTGATACCGATTTTGCCATAGACGGTTTGAGCCTCTACGTTGGCATAGTCAATATCTGCACGGAAAGTGTGTAGTGGTGTACGACCTTCCTTGTATTCTTCAGTCCGAGCCATATCAGAACCGCCTACACGACCACTGATACGGATTTTGATACCTTCTGCACCTGCACGAATCGTTTGCTGAATAGCCATTTTGATAGCACGACGGTGGTTAATACGACCTTCGATTTGCTTCGCAACAGTTTCACCAACGATAACAGCGTCCATCTCAGGCTTACGAATTTCGTTGATATTGATTTGAACATCTTTCGATGTCAATTTTTTCAACTCTTCGCGGATACGGTCAACTTCTTGACCACCCTTGCCGATGATGATACCCGGGCGTGATGTTTGAATTGAAACAGTCACCCGTTTCAATGTGCGCTCGATGATGATACGTGCAATACCGCCTTTCGAGATACGTGCACGAAGATATTGGCGGATTTGCGCGTCTTCAACCACTTTCGCAGCCATATCACGACCGCCGAACCAGTTGGATTCCCAACCTTTGATGATACCTAAACGGTTTCCTATCGGATTTGTCTTCTGACCCATTTTAATCTTTTATCGAAACTTCAAGCGTTCCAGATTATTTTGGAAAATGTTATTTTCGTTTAAAAAGCCTACCGAATCGTTCGGATTAGACTAAATTTCTCAACTTATGCGCCTACGGCTTCGCTTTCAACAGGAATAGGCTTTCGGTTTTCCACAACGATTGTGATGTGGTTAGTCCGTTTGCGAATCCGATGAGCGCGTCCGTGCGGTGCAGGTTGAAAGCGTTTCAACATCGTTGCGGCATCGCTAAATGCTGCTTTGATGTAGAGGTCATACTCTGTGGCATCTTGCTCCGTCTTAACTTCCCAGTTAGCGTAAGCCGAGCGTACAACTTTTGTCAACCACAAAGAAGCTTCCTTGTTTGTGAATTGAAGAATGTTCAACGCATCGCTGACTTTTTTGCCGCGAATATTGTCAATGACGAGGCGCATTTTACGTGCCGACATCGGACAACTTGAGTGTCTTGCTACTGCTTCCATTGCTTGTATTCAGTATTTAGTAGTGAGTCAAAAGAACTCACGCAATTATTTTTCTTAATAAAAAATGATTAAAAAGTACGTGCATACTGAGGGGTTCTTCGATTGATTATTTTTTATTGATTAATGTGTTAAACAATCATCAATATTCAATAATGAGAACACCTACTGCCCTACTTCTTACGGTTGCCTGAGTGACCTCTGAAGTTACGCGTCGGTGAAAACTCCCCAAGTTTGTGACCCACCATGTTTTCTGTAACGAATACAGGAACAAATGTTTTGCCGTTGTGAACAGCAATGGTCAAACCAACCATATCAGGACTAATCATAGAAGAACGCGACCACGTCTTGATGACCGACTTGCGGCTTGCTTCCTTCATTTTCTCGACTTTCTCGAGCAATTTATGGAAAATATATGGTCCTTTTTTAAGCGAACGAGGCATGATATTATAATTGATAGATGAAAATGGATAGTGGATAATGGGCAGTTATATAATTATACATTATCCACTATAAATTATCCATTATTAATTTACTTATTCGTTGTTTTACGTCTTGTAACAATAAGGCGGTTTGAAGCCTTATTCTTATCGCGTGTTTTAGCACCTTTAGCTGGCAAACCTTTGCGTGAGCGTGGGTGTCCACCAGAAGCGCGTCCTTCACCACCACCCATCGGGTGATCCACTGGATTCATCACAACTGGACGAACACGTGGGCGACGACCACTCCAACGTTTTGCACCTGCCTTACCCATGATTTCCAAACTGTGGTCAGGGTTTGACACCGTACCAATCGTTACACGGCAAGTCATCAAGATGCGGCGAACTTCACCCGAAGGCATTTTCAACGACGCATATTTACCTTCTTTACCGTTCAAAGTTGCGTAAGTACCTGCAGAACGTGCCAAAACAGCACCTCTACCTGGTTGCATTTCGATGCAGCATACTTGAACACCGAGTGGCACATCTTTCAAAAACATTGTATTTCCAACGTCAGGTGTCGCTGTGTCACCACTTAGAATCGTATCACCGACTTTCAAGCCGTTTGGTGCGATCATGTAGCGTTTTTCACCATCAGCATAAAACACAAGAGCGATAAAAGCCGAGCGATTCGGGTCATACTCAATCGTTTTAACCGTTGCAGGCACACCATCTTTATTGCGTTTGAAGTCAATAATACGGTATTGTCCTTTGTGACCACCACCGATTTGGCGCATTGTCATCTTACCGTCGTGGTTACGACCGCCTGAATGCGAGAGTTTTTCTACCAAACTCTTCTCCGGTACGTTTGTCGTAATCTCTTTGTAACTGTTTGTTACACGAGTCCGAAGAGACGGTGTTATCGGGTTATATTTTTTAACTGGCATTTTATTATAAAGTTATCAGTGCATTACCTTCGTCTTTTTCTATAAAAAGGACGTTTAATAATGACTATTGACTTAATGACTAATTATTCTTCTGCTGCACCTGCATCACCGAAGATGTCAATTGTTTCACCTTCTTGAAGCAATACGAATGCTTTTTTATAAGCTGGTTTCATACCTTTAACCATACCCGAACGAGTCGAACGTGTTTTGGTTTTGCCCGGAATGACCGCCGTGTTAACTTTTGCAACTGAAACATTGAACATTGCTTCAACAGCTTTTGCTACTTCGAGCTTGTTCGCTTTGCGGTCAACGACAAACGTGTAAACCGTTTTTGCCATTTGCTTGTCGGACTTCTCGGTGATAATCGGACGGACTAAAATATTCTTTGCCATTTTATTATTGACTATTGCTAATTGATGATTGATTGAATTTTTTGCGCCAACTTTAAGTTAGCGTTACAGTATCAATCACTTATCAATTAAACGTTTCTTGAATTTTTGCAATTGAACTTTCTGTCAACACGAGTGCTTGCGTGTTCATGATTTGATATGTATTCAAATCACCTGCTCTTGCAACACCTGTGCGTTCTGCGTTACGACTTGATTTAAGGATAACCTCATTCAATTCTGGCAAAACAACCAATGATTTTTTGCTTTTCACGCCCAAACCAACCAATACGTTGACAAAATCTTTTGTCTTTGGCGCATCGAATGAAAAGTCTTCAACAATTGTAATCGAGCCATTAGCTGCTTTCGCAGACAAAACTGACTTACGAGCCAATTGACGAACTTTTTTATTCAATTTGATAACGTAATCATGCGGTTTTGGACCGAAAGTACGGCTACCACCTAAGACTACCGAGTTGATGTCACCCTTACGTGAGCCACCTGTACCCTTTTGCTTGTGCAACTTACGAGTAGAACCCGAAGCTTCACTACGCTCTTTTGTCTTAGAATTGCCTTGACGTTGGTGTGCCAAGTACTGCTTAACAGCGAGATAGACGGCATGCTCATTCGGCTCGATGCCGAAAATGTCTGCTGGCAATTCAATGCTTCTGCCTGTGCTTTCGCCTTTTATATTTTTAACTTCGACTTTCATTTTTCAAAATTATTTTGCCGCAACCCCTCAGTATTTATCAGCTAAATCTGACGACTGATGTCTGACGACTAACGACTAAACTATTTTTCGATGATGACATACGCGCCATTGTGTCCTGGCAGCGGTCCTTTTAAAAGGATAAGGTTTTGCTCTGGGAAAATCTTAACAACTTTAAGACCTTTAATTGTCTTAGTATCGTTACCCATACGACCCGACATACGCATACCTTTGAATACCTTTGAAGGAAATGATGATGCACCAATTGAACCCGGTGCACGAAGGCGGTTGTGCTGACCGTGGGTCGCTTGACCGACACCGCCGAAGCCGTGACGACGCATAACGCCTTGGAAACCTTTACCTTTTGAAGTGCCCATTGCTTGCACTCTGTCGCCTTCTGCAAAAATATCAGTAACACTAATCGTGTCGCCTTTTGTTTTGCCGATTGCCATGTCGCGGAATTCAGCCACTTGGCTCATTGCTCCCTCAACACCAGCCGCCGTGAAGTGACCTAACATTGCCTTAGATGTTCTTTTCACTTTCGCTTCGCCGAAAGCCAATTGCATTGCGTTGTAACCATCGCTGTCCACAGTTTTAACCTGTGTAACGATATTTGGTCCCAACTCAACAACCGTAACGCCTACGGCATTGCCTTTCTCATCGAAGACAGAGGTCATGCCGACCTTCTTGCCAATTAAACCGTTCACTGTTGAAATATTTTAAATTTTAAGAAAATTTAGATAGGTACTAAACTGAGAAGTATTACCGTGTATCGTTCTTTAATGATGAAGGATGAGTTATGAATAAAAATCCATTTTCTTCCGTTCAAAATTGGGCTTGATACCGAGGGGGTCGTTTTGATTAGACACGTTAATATATATGGTGTGTAATTAGTACAAACCAAAATAAATTAGTTAGTCAATCAATTAAAATGATTCTCCCTCACTTTCGGCAAGACCTGAAGAGTATCTCTTGAGATTGATTATTTTTTATTGATTAATGAATAATGTCGTAAAACAATAGTCAATAAACAATTTACAATATTCAATCTAAAAGACTTGTTCAGTATAGCCACTAAAAATGTCTTAAAGTATTGTTGATGAAATAGGTTTCGTCAATAAGTACTCAATTCATTACGAAAATTAATTTGTAAATCCTCATTAGGATTACATCAATTTTACTTGAATATCCACGCCGCTGGGCAATTCCAGTTTCGACAATGCGTCCACCGTTTTTGCATTAGGTGAGTAGATTTCGATAAGCCGCTTGTGCGTGCGAAGTTGGAACTGCTCCCGAGCTTTCTTATTGACGTGCGGAGACCGCAGGACAGTATAGATTTGTTTCTCGGTGGGCAGCGGAATCGGACCAACTACTGCCGCATTCGTAGCACGGACTGTTTTTACGATTTTTTCGGTTGATTTATCAACCAAATTGTGGTCGTAAGATTGAAGTTTGATTCTGATTTTCTGATTCATTACCCTTTTTAATCTTTTGTCAAATGAAGCGCAACTACCTTTTGTAATTGGCGGTGCAAAGATAGAACACTTTTCCTTTCTACCAAATAGTTTTCTACTATTTTATAAAAAAATCTTTTTAGTTCGTGTTTTGTTCGATTCAATGTTTTGCCCCCCTCAGTATTTATTGCCTTTTTACACGCATATATAGGGTTAATCTGCCCATTTCCTTCAATTCTCTTTAATTCTCCACTAATTGAACAATCTTACCGCTACGGGCGTTTGGAACAAAAAAATATTTATGTTGCAATTTTCTTTAAAGACATCCAAGCGATGGAACGCATCCCGTATGGTGGCAACTTGTGCAGTTTTTGTAAACAATGGGGGCAATTTTATCTTCCCAAGTGGGTGTTTGACCCAAACAGGCTGTATTTATCCATAATATACTGAGGGGTATAAAAAAAGCGGCAAAATCCCATTTTCTATTCATCTTTTACTTTTTTGAATTTAAAAAAATCGGTCAGTGTTTACACCGACCGAAAACCACCGTAAATCTAATCTACGATGCCTACAAACGTGAAGATTTTCAACCAGAAGTTGTTTTTTTTTAATAAATGGTGTTCCAAAAAAAAGAAAAAAAAGTAGAATTATAAGTTTGTTGCCATTTGGACATTAACAGTTTGTTTAGGTTTAATGTAAAATAAAAAAAAGCTGTCTTTCCTAACAAAAGGATAAGACAGCTTAGGTCAAACTATTTCACTAAATCATTATTCTCTTCAATTCATTATGAGTTATGGGTCGTGAGCCTTCGTTTTTCAACGTCTGACTCACAACCCGTTTCTCATAGTATGTTAGCGTTGTATCTGTACGTAACCGACTTTTTTGTTGCCTTCGCCATCGTCGAAGATGTAGAAGTATGTGCCGTCAGGTAGGGCAACGTTGTTCCATTTACCATTCCAATTGTTTTTATAACCTTTGGTTTTCATCACCTCTGTACCCCAACGATTGTAAACACTCACGAGGTTGTTCTGGAATTTTTCGATGCCTTCGATGACGAAGAAATCATTGATACCATCGTCATTCGGTGAGAAAGCGTTGTAGATCTTAACCTTATCGCAACTAACGATTACTTCAACTTTTGCTGTATCGCAACCGCCAATGTCACAAAGTCCATAAGTAAAGACATCAGGTTTTCCACTGTTACAGAAATCGAGGTCTGGCGTGTAAATGATACGCATATCGGATGTAATAAGCACTTCACCATGTTTAGGATTGGCGACAATCGTCAATTTAGCACTGTTCGTGTGCAATGTATCGTTTGCCAATATATCAATCAAAACAGGTTGTGCTTTGATGGTTGACGTACTGTCATCGTTTGCTTGTGGACGTTTAACAGCCCTTGCGTAAACAGTTGTCGTTACGTAAGTGGTATCATTCAAGCCAAACTCATCAGAGACTACATAAGTCGCTTTTTCAACACCTGCCGCAACACCTAAGCGCGATGCGCAAGTTGTACCTGCGAGGTCGCTGAAACGTGCATAAGTATTGGTGCTTGGAACGAGTTTCGTTACGCGGTAACGTGTACCAACCAATTCATTGGTAGCAATACATAAGGTGTCTTTGTCACCAACATATATTGTGGACGCAATATACTGAGGGGTCAAACAAGCGGCAGTAACTGTCAATGTATCGGCACAACCTGTGTTTTGGTTGATGAATACAAGGGTTGATTGACCACGTGTTATATCTAAGAGCGTACCCATCGGAATGATGTTCTTATTCACATCCATGATACCGTAAGAACCATTAGCAGTACGTGTCAATTTAATGCCACCATACGTCTTCGATTTATCACCTCCAACAATCGTCAATGTTGAAGAACTAAGCATCCAATGACCTGTTGGATCCCAACTGTTCATCAATGCGACTAATGCATCCATTGTATTGACCGTTGGTGCTGTGTGCGTTACGCCATTGACCGTCCAATAATCGAGACTGTAAGGACCTGTTGCACCCCGTCCAGGAATCGTAAAGTAAGTGTAAGCAAACGTAGTATCGTTGTTGCAAGCATCATAACCACCTGTATAAGCTGTACCGTTGAGTAAGATGTTGTAATCAGGAATCACATCGAAAGGAATTTTTACACATACTTTCGGATTCGCGGAACAAGCATCTGTAACTATAACAGAGTCTTGTGGAATGATACTACCACAACCTGGTAAGGTAACTGTAATGATGAATTTCACATAAGCCGTGCCGCCTGTTGATGTCATGACACGGAGACAAGCGGTGTCTTTACCTACATTCAAGGCTTTATAGCTGATACATTGTGAAATTGGGTCTATTGTAATGTCCGTAAAGTTGGCATTACCCGCACATTCGTTAACCACGCTGACGATATTACCTGTCAAACCGAGCTCTGCTGCCGTTAAGCAAGTCGTCGCTGTTTGTGGGAATACCACTGTGCGATGGATAACAATTTCAGGCGAACAAGTCACTTTTACAAGTAAAGTATCTTTACAACCAAAAGGATTTGTGAAAATAACCTCGTGGTTGCCATTCGCAAAATGTAAGGTCGAACCTGCGTTACATGTTCCAAAACCACCTGCGTAAGGCGTTCCATTGTCTGTAATGGTGTAAGATGCGATGCTGTTTGCTGGAATTTCGACACAAACATCAGCCGTACTGTTGCAATCCGTAATCACTTTTACAAGCGATGATTGCGTGATGAAATCCGTACAGCAAGTCGCATTGTTGTTCGCAATCGTTACTGCCAAAATAATCGAGCAAGTCGGGTCGCTGTTCCCTGAAACCGTTACTGAATAATTGCCTGGTATCAAATTACTATGACTGTTTGTGATGCTCGCACCTGTTGACCATGTATATGAGTAATTAGCTGCATTATCAACCACAATCGTTGCCGTTCCGTTTGAAGCACCACAAACTGCATCAGTTGTTTGAACCGTTGCGACGGGTGGCGTACAGCAACCTTGCGTATTGTTGATGATGGTGAACGGAACAACTGTAAAGCAAGTCGTTGAACCGCTTCTTGTCACCGTCACTGTATAATTACCTGCTGCTAAACTTGTATGTGTATTTGTTGTACTACCGCCATTTGACCAAGTGAATGTGTAATTAGCCACATTATCAACAGAAATCGTAGCAGTTCCGTTTGGATTACTACAAGTCGCATCTGTTTTTTGAACTGTTGCGGCAGGAGGCGTACAATTGCAATCGTCACCGACAATAATCGTAAAGACTTTTTGACAAATATTGCCACGTGATGCCGTTACTGTGTAAGCACCTGCCCTTAGAGCTGTGCGATATGGACCTGTTGCGCCATCAGACCAAACATAGTTCAAGCCTTGTGTTGGCACCATCGTAATTGTACCGTCGTTGCCCGCACAAGTGGCGTTTGTATGTACTTCTTTTACCGTCATTGTATCACGTACCGTAATCAGTTGTTGGCAAGTTGTGAAATTGCCACAACCGTCAACGGCTGTCCAAGTACGTGTCAATATGTAATCACAATTATTACCTGTTGGCGTTGTTGTTGGAGTCATCGTCACAATCACTGAATCTGTGCAGTTATCTGTTGCTGTTAAGATTGGTGCTGTTGGCACATCTTGAGGCGTAGCAACTGTGATATTAGCAGGACATGCCGCCAAAACAGGTGGTTTATTATCCGTTACTTTAAGGAAAACACGCCATTCGCTTTGGTTGCCACAACCGTCAACAGCGACCCAACGACATTCAATCAAAAGACTGTAACCGTCTGTCAAGCAATTGCCACGGCGACGTGCTAAGTCTTCAAAGGTTAAAGTCGGCGTACCTGAACATCTATCCGTAGCCACCGCATCACCCATTTGGAAAATACGGATGTCTTCACAACTCATGGTCAAAGTATCACCACTGTTCAAACCCGCCAAACGAGGGTTAACAGGTCTAATAATAGGCCCCTCAGTATCTTTTACAGTTACCGTCTGAACAGCTGTTTTTGTGTTACCACAAGCATCTGTCGCTGTGAATACACGTGAAACAGTGTAGGTACAGCCTGAACCATTGGTTGTGTTTCGAACCGAAATCGCTGGCGCACCGCAGTTATCTGTTGCAATTGCTAAGATATTAGGCAGTGGGTCAGAACATCCGATAGTGACATCGGCAGGAACACTTGTAAATGTCGGTGCAATATTGTCATAAACTGTAATCACTTGTTGTGCCGTCGCTGTGTTGCCACAACCATCGTTTGCTGTCCAAGTCCGTGTAATCGTTTTGCGATTCACACATGTTTGGCTTGAAGACGCATCGGCTACCGTTATTGTCGGTACATTGCCCGTACAGTTGTCCGTAGCCGTTACCGTTGTTGCTGCTGGCGGCAGTTCTGATGGACATGAAATCGTAATATTTGTAGGAACACCTGCTAAAACAGGTGCAATATTGTCAAAAACAGTGATTCTCTGTGCGGCTGTTCTGCTGTTACCACACGCATCAGTCGCTGTCCAAGTCCGTGTTACTGTTTTGCGATTTGCACAAATTTCGTTAGAAACAGCGTCTGCAACACTAATCGTTGGATTGGAATCACAAGCATCTAATGCTGTTATGTTAGTCGAAGCGGCTGGTATATCTGCCACACATGTTACTGTAATATTTGCAGGAAGACCAAATAATTGTGGTGCAACGATGTCTTGAACAGTCACTATTTGAGATCTGGCTGTTGTCCGATTACAAGCATCAGTCGCTGACCATGTCCGTGTTAATGTATAATTGTAAAGACAATTGCCATCTGTACGTGTTTCTGCAAATGTCACTGTTGCACCGTATAGTTCAGTCACCGTTGCAGGAGATGGAATACTGCTGCAATTGACCGTTACATTAATGGGTACACCGACCAATTGTGGTGCGTTATTATTAACCGTAATTTTTACAGAATCAGTGCTTTGGCAACCGTTTATGTCCATAATCGTCAAGTAGTAAGTCGTTGTGACCAACGGACAAGCTACTGGATTTGCAATATTGGTTGCACTCAATCCTGTGGCGGGTGTCCAACTGTAAACACAATCGAGAATACCCGCTGTACCATATAGATTGACGCAAACGCCTGGACAAATCGTTGTATCGTTATTAGAAATAACCGTTTTAGGCGATTTTCTAACAAAAATAGATTTTGTTGATGCATCTGTACAACCACCGTCATTCACCGTTAAACTAATCAATTTGCTGCCAAAAGTTGCGTATTTAACAACCGTTGTATCGCCATAAGGACGAGTAGCAGTTGCAGGTGAACGGCGTACTATGACACCGCCATCTAAACTGTAATTCAAGGCTGCTGCTGGTGTAGCACGTCCAGTAAATAAGAACGTCATTTCCGCATTGTTGCAGAAAGGTTCAATGACTATAAATTCTGCACGTGGATTTCCTGCGAGGTAAAGGTTGAAAGAATCTGTAACAGAACAACCAGAAGCCCCCCTCAGTAAAACACTCATATTATTATAAGAACCATTCAAAACAGCATCAAAAGTGATGGTATTGCCATTGATAACCACGTTGCGCCATCCTGCACTACCTGAGATTTGGTAGCTTGTAATCGCTTGGTCAAGTGTGATACTCACTGGCATTGAACCATTTGTACACGTTGACAAATCACCTGTACGAGAAACAATAACAGGTTTAGGATTCACATTCACAACCACCGAATCGTAACCAAAACAACCATAATCATTGAAAGAAATGACTGTATAAGTCGTTGTTACTGAGGGGGTCGCAATCGGATGTGCGCTGAACTCGTCGCTCAAAGATGATTGACCTGTTGTCCACAAATAATGTGTTCCACCTTGGGCATGAAGATTTACACTGTCACCTTCGCATATTGTACGGTCAACACCGGCATAAACCCAAACCATTGGATTGATAGTCAATGGTTTCGAGATTGAACCTATACAACCATTGCTGTCCGTCACCATCAAGGTAACAGTGTAAGTGCCTGCTGCTTGGTAATCATGCGTTAGGTGTTCCTCCGTTGATGTCACTCCATCTCCAAAATCCCAATGCCAAGAAATAAATGGACCACCCACAGCCTCAAAATGCGTTCCCGAAGTTGCACAATTGTTATCTGTTATAAAATCAACCGAGGCTGCGCAAAAGCTGATAGTTATGACCGTTGAATCTGTATTATTGTCCAAAGTCACTTCACCCAAAACAGAACCACCTGTGCGGTCAGAACCGCGAACAGAAGCTGTATTGACGATACTTGCCGCAGGTGAAACAACACGTGCTTTAAGTGTAACAGTCGTTGAATCGCCAAAAGCTAAGAACGGAATCCGACGTGTTGCCGTAGAACCTACGCTCGTCCAATTGTTATCCGCCAATGCTAATTGGGCAGGCAATTGGTCAACAATGTCCACATCGTAGGCATTCATTGTACCATTGTTTTTCACCTTAATATTATACGTGACTGTATCCCCGACCGCAACATCAACTGCCTGACCATCCGCTAATGTTTTGCGCAAAGCCAATTCGTAGATATTTGGAAACATACAGACTTGTGCCTGCGTTGTATCACATTCGCCAAAATTCAAGATAAAACAAGCCGAATAGCCAGAACTGTCCACATCACTGTCTGTTGCTTCATCGCCACTTGCGTTTTGAATCGCAAAACGATAGCCTGTAGGAGATACCGCACGGATGCGATATACACCACTGCTCAAACCATCAAAAAGATATTTACCATTAACAGAAATTGTAGAATCAATAACCGTTGATGTTAAACAATTTTCTAAGTAAATTTTAATACCGTCGAAACCTGTATCACCTGCATCAATAATACTGTTGTAGTTATTGTCTTTACAAGTCACTGCGCCAATTGATGAACATTGGACAGGGATATTGTTGTTGAAAACAAATGGGTCAGTACCCGATGTGATGTTGATATTGAAGTAATAGGTGTTGTTAGCACAGGTTTTATCAATCATAAACCCATTATCCGCATCTGAACCCAAAAGGATTGTACCATTCACTACACCGTCACGGTCTAATGGTGAACCGTCAGCCGTTGAGGTGTTCAATGTATCCGCTTGTGGCAAACATGTTGTGCTGTATGGATAATTTTTAGGATGCGTATAAATAATATTATAAACACCTGGCGTACCGTCTGTATAGAACTGATAACGCCCTGATTCACCTCTGTCAATAAAGTAAACCAAACCAGGACCATAAGCTTCAACTCGTCCGCCTGTTATCACTTTACCCGTTTTGTCGCAGTAAATATGACCAATTGGGTCATGGTCTATGTAGTCAATGACATAAGCATAGTCGTGGTCGTCTTCGTCGTTTCTTTCGTTATTGATGAAACTTTCGCCACCCACGATGTCATTTTTCGGGTTATTATCTGCTTGCGAGTCAACGTCAGGTGTATTCATACCAGAGCCTTCGTCTGCTGTTGCAAAAGAAATCTCCGATTTATTAGGGAAAATTGTATCCGTAGGAATATGATTAACAATCAGATAGATACCAACCGTCGCCGATTGCCCAATAGGCACACTGCCGACGATAAGCGTTGAATCTGCTTGCCAATCATTGGCATTACCTGTTTGTGCAGCCGTATTGAGTGCCATTTGATATTCAAGACCCACAGGAATATAATCCGTAATCTTAATATCGTAAGCATTTGTATTGCCTTGATTGAAAATGGTCATATTGAAACGAACCGTATCACCATTATTTACCACGACACCACGCGGGCGTGATTCAAGGGTTTTTCTCAATGCTAAGTCAAAAATAGGTGTATCTCTTGGTACAAATAAACCAAAGTCAACCGTCAAATTTGTATTCGGGTCGGTGTCGCCATCTGTAATCGGTCCGCCATTGATAGCCAAATTCACGATTGGAGACATAACCATTTGATTAGGCATACCTGTTCCGTGGTCTTCTTCGTTGACATCGCCAACCGTTGAAGGCTCATAATCACCCGCACCGTCTTGATCATAAATGCCACCGCCTGTTGACGACACCAAACTGTCAGGCACATTAACCAACTTAACGTAGTAATTACCTGCATTTAAGTCATTAAACAAATAATTACCGTTAGTATCTGTCAATTTTGTGCTAACCAAAACATCATCGTCATTACCTTTGATATTATCTGTTGAAGCGTATAATTGTACTTGAATGTTAGGAATACCTGTTTCACTGCCGTCTTTTAGGCCGTTGTTATTGGTGTCTTTCCAAACCAAATTACCCACAGCGACGCAAATTTGAACGTTGACATTAACGGTATCTTTACAACCATTCACATCAATTGCAAAAGTATAAACACCTTCAACTGTCAAATCAGAAGCGGCACCTGTGCCACTTATTGATACTGCTGCAGCAACAGGTTGAGCCAAAATCGCCCATGTCCCTGTTTGAGCAAAGTTAATCGCCGAAGGCGTGCTGCCACCTGAACAAGCCAAGGTGGTGTCTCTACCTAAGTTCGGTTTTGCATAAACCGTTACCTCAACATTTGCAGTATCCTTGCAACCTACCGCATTTTCGCCAATAAGTGTATAACTCGTCGCTCCTACTGAGGGGGTCACATTTGTGGCATTGGCAACTGCATTGCCGCCTTGTGACCATGTTGGATTGACAATTGCACCATAATTTGTTATCAAAATGGTTAAATCAACAACCGCATTTTCGCAAACAGCTGTCAAACCATCTTCAATAATAGGTTTTTCATTAATAGTAATGACAACCGAAAGGGTATCATAACAGAAACCCGTTCCGTCTAACTTCCGAATCCACATCGTCGTCGTACCTACTACCGAAACGACTGTATTACTGAGGGGGTTCGCACCTGTCACGGCATCGTTCGCCGTTGCGTGATAGCTGAGTGTACCCGATACATTTGCTGAATCCGTTACCGTCATCGCAGAAACATTAACCGTTGTTGGCGCACAAACGGCAACTAAACGGTTAGCTACTGAAATATCTGGACTTGTACAAGAACAGTTTGGTTTGGTTATGACAACTGTATCTTTACAACCATTTTTATCTATTTCAAAAGTATATTGACCAATAACGCTCATACCCGTTACAAAACCAGCACCACTTACCGATGCCGCAGCACCCACAGGTTGTGTCAACACCGACCATGTTCCGCTTTGACCAAAATTATGTGCCGTTGGCGAATTGACACCAATACACGTTAAAGTCTGGTCTGCCCCCGCATTCGGTTTCGCATAAACCGTCACAACAACATCTGCTGTGTCTTTACAACCCGATGCGTTTTCACCTATTAATATATATGTGTTCGCACCTAAAACAGGATTAACTGCCGTTGGCGTTGCCACTGGATTACCACCTTTTGTCCATGTTGGATTAACAATACTGCCATAATTAGCAACCAAACTTGTTAAATCAACCGTCGTGTTTACACACACATAATGAGCCACATCTGGATAAACAGGTTTTGGATTGATGGTGACAACAACCGAAACCGTATCGTAGCAAAAACCCGAACCGTCTGTCTTGCGAATCCAAATCGTCGTCTCTCCTACTGTCGAAAAGATAGGACTACTGAGGGGGTTCGTATTGGCTGCTGCATCATTAGCCGTCAAGTGATAACTGATTGTACCTGAAACATTTGCAACATCTGTCACCGTAATTGATGAAATGTTAATAGTCCCTGGCGCACATACAGCAGTTGGGCTTGATGCTGAAATATCAGGGCTGATGCAACCACAATCTGGAAAAGTGACAACCGCCGTATCTTTACAACCATTAATATCTAATTCAAAAAAGTATTGACCCACAACCGTCATGTTTGACGCAACACCAGCACCGTCAATCGTTGCAGATGCACCCACAGGTTGAGACAACACATTCCATGTGCCTACTTGTGCAAAATCATAAGTCGTTGGTGCTGTAATACCCGTACAAACCAATGTCGTATCAACGCCCGCATTAGGTTTGACATAAACCGTTACCTCAACTTCAGCCGTGTCCTTACAACCCGATGCGTTTTCACCAATCAAGGTATAAGTTGTGCTGCCTACTGAGGGGATCACATTTGTCGCATCTGCAACCGCATTACCACCTTCTTTCCATGTTGGATTTACGATGTTGACATAACCTGTTATCAAAGCCGTTAAGTCAACAATTGTATTCATACAAACAGCCGTTGACCCATCGGCAATAACAGGTTTAGGATTAACCGTTACCACAACATCAGCCGTGTCTTTACAACCTGATGCGTTTTCACCTATTAATGTATAAGTTGTGCTGCCTAATGAAGGGATTACATTCGTCGCATCTGCAACTGCATTACCGCCTTCTGTCCATGTTGGATTAACGATACTGTCATAACCAGCTACCAAACTCGTTAGATTAACACTTGCGCCTTCGCAAACCGTTGTTGCAGCATCTGCATAAACAGGTTTTGCGTTAATCGTCACGACAACAGAAACTGTATCATAACAAGGGGCAAAACTGCCTTCCTTACGAATCCAATATGTCGTCGAACCGACCCCTGAAATGATAGTATTACTGAGGGGGTTCGTATTTGCCACCGCATCTGCTGCCGTTGCAAAATAAGAAAGCGCACCCGTCACGTTTTTATTATCCGAAATAGGAAGTGCCGCTAAATCAACAGCCGTAGGATAACATTCTATAACGTGAAGTATTGTCGTAATTTCAGGTGAGATACACGCAGGTTTATATAAACCAAAATCAATCGTCAAATTTGTATTGGCACTGCCGTCCTCACTTATAGGTTCACTATTAAGTATTAAGTGAATAGTATCGCTTGCAATGATAGAAAATCCGGGTACTTTCGTTCCGTTATCGTTGTCATCTATCGTTTCTTCAGTTGTTACAGGTTCGTAAGTACCTACCCCCGAGTTGTCATTGCTGCCCCCGCCTGTCGAACTGACATAACCCGTTGGCACACCTGTACCGGGCAACAATACATAATAAATACCAGGATTTAAATTATCGAATAAATAAAGACCATTATTCGCAGTCGTTAAAGTAGAGTCCAACACATCATCTCCACCACCTTTCACACCGTCAAGCCCTGCCGACCACAATTCAATCTGTACGCCGTCGATGCCCGTATCCGTTCCATCGAACAAACCATTATTGTCTTTGTCATTAAACACCAAATTTCCGAGACTCATACATGAATCACGGGTAACTGAAATTGGACAACAAAGCGAGGCAGGACAACTCGTCCCCAAGGTCGAAGCTGTATAGGTATAATCGCCAATACCTCTAATACGATAGGTATCCTTGTCTGCAAACGCAATCGGTGAGCCGTTCAGATACCATTGATAATCGGTATAACCCGCCACAGCCGTTGCCAACACGTTAATATTGTCACGGCAATTAAAGCGCATCGGCACTGTTATACAAGCACTCGACCAGTCGTCTTCTAAAACGCTGCCATTGTTTGGTGTTGAATCGGGGTCAATATTGTCCGATGTCGTTACCTCTGCTGTACTAAAAATAACGCCATCGGTAGCCACCGTCAACGTGATGTTCAATGTAGCAGAGTCTCCCGCAGGGATGCCCCCCACTGTCCACAAGCCCGTTCCGCTATCATAAGCCCCACCGCCATCATCAATGACGAAAGTAGAACCCAACGGCACAACACTCGTGACGGTCACACCCGATGCAGCCGTCACATCCTCGTTATGCACGACGATGGTAAACGTCACTGGACTACCAATAGTCGTCGTTGTGACACTGCTTCGCATAGCGACCGATAAGTCCTGCGCTTGCATCGCAAACGCAAAAAGCAGCATGGGCAAAACCAATGCTGTCTTTCGTAAAGTACTTCTCATAGGTCTAAATAAATTTATTGTGAAATAATTTGACAAAACAACCTGCTGACTGATGGCTCTGTTGGGCTTCTGTGTGCCATTGGAGTCCCTCATCATTGAAGCCATCCTGTGCAACACCGAGTATGTTCGAGTCAAAATGCAAAGAAATAGGTTCATGGCTTTCTCATTCTTTTTGATGTTTACTGAAAAATTTTTAAATATCTATCAATCGAAACAGTTAAGGGTACTTTTCAACCCAATACACGAATGCCGTTTTGACATATCTTACTGTTTTATTAAATACTATTTGGTATTGATTATCAACTGATTAGGCAGACAGGCGTGGGAGGCAAAGCAGTCTTTGTGTAATTCCTAAGTTTTCTTATCGTATAATGCCAAAAAATGTACCAAATAATACCCTATTTTATTTATACGTCTGACACCCCTCAGTATCAAAAGGAGTTTTTACCTTGTCGTTTCTTATTTTTTGTATTCAAAAACAAACCATATCGCTTTATGAAAAAATTACTCCTATGCCTCGTAGGTTTTCTGTTTGTTCAAAGCCTTTCTGCACAAACAGTTACAGAAACAGATTCCGCGTTTATCCGCAATCATTACACAAAACAAGAAGTTTACATTAGAATGCGTGATGGCGTTCAGCTTTTTACAACTATTTACACGCCTAATGACGTGTCAAAAAAGTACCCTATTTTGCTCAAACGGACACCTTATACGGTTGCGCCTTACGGCAAATATGACTATGTAAAAACTTTTCAGAACATGACACTCGGACGGGAAGGCAATATTTTTGTCTTTCAAGACGTGCGGGGACGTTGGATGTCTGAAAGTGAATTTGTAGATGTTAGACCCATTGTTGAACATAAAAAAAATACAGACATTGACGAAAGCACTGACACCTACGACACCGCCGAGTGGCTCGTCAAAAATGCCGACGGCAACAACGGACGTATTGGGGTCTATGGCATTTCGTACCCAGGCTTTTATGCGACGAATGCCCTCGTCGAATCGCACCCCTCAGTAAAAGCCGTTTCGCCACAAGCACCTGTGACGGATTGGTTTATTGGCGACGACTTTCACCACGGCGGCGCGTTTATGTTGATGGATGCTGTTCAGTTTTATCGCAATTTTGGTCGTCCACACCCAAAACCCGTTTTGCCCGAAAACTTTGTCAATAAAGAGCTTACTTACCCTGACAATTATGATTTTTTCTTAAAAATGGGCGCATTACCTAACTATAAAACCAAATTTATGGGCGATTCCATCAAATTTTGGAACGACCTCATGAGTCACCCGAACTACGATGCCTTTTGGAAAGCCCGCAATATTCGTCCGCATTTGAAAAATACCAAACCAGCCGTTCTAACAGTTGGTGGCTTGTTCGATGCCGAAGATTGCTACGGTGCATGGCGCACGTATGAGGCTTTGGAAAAACAAAACACCCCCTCCCTATCCAACCGTCTTGTCATGGGTCCTTGGTTTCATGGTGCTTGGGGCGGACGTTCGGAAGGGGATTTTTTAGGCAATATTCAATTTGGTTCAAAAACATCTGCCTATTTTCAAACAGAAATCGAAGCCAAATTCTTCAATTTTTACCTCAAAGACCAAGGCACAATGACGCTGCCAGAAGCCACAGTCTTTGAAACAGGCACAAACCAATGGAAAAGCTACGATACTTGGCCGCCTAAAAACAACAAGCCACGCAATATATATATGCAGCCCAACGGCAAACTCACTTTTAGTACCCCCTCAGTACAAACGGGTTCAACGTCGTGGATTTCCGACCCCGCCAAGCCTGTCCCTTATACCGAAGATGTCGGCGAAGACCGCACCCGCGAGTACATGACCGACGACCAACGTTTTGCCGCTCGACGCCCCGATGTATTGGTTTTTGAAACCGATGTTTTAACAGAAGATATGACCGTGGTGGGTCCAATAGATGCCACTTTGTTTTTTTCAACAACCGGTACAGATGCCGATGTGGTGGTCAAAGTGATTGATGTATTTCCAGACGATGCGCCGCAATGGGAAGGCTCAAAAGTGCCACAAGGCGGCTATCAGATGCTCGTGAGAGGTGAAATACTGAGGGGTCGTTTTCGCTACAGTTGGGAAAAACCGCAGCCGTTTACACCCAATGTCATCGCCAAAGTGCCGATGCAATTGCCTGATATTTCACATACATTCAAAAAAGGACATCGGTTGATGGTACAAGTTCAGTCCTCATGGTTTCCCATTGCTGACCGCAATCCACAGAAGTACGTAAATATTTATCAAGCAAAAGATACTGATTTTCAAAAGGCTACGCATCGTGTTTTTCACAATGCCAAAAATGCGTCGCATTTGACCATCAAGATTTTGGATAAGTAGATTTTTTTTGACCACAGATGGGAGCTAATTTTCAATGAAAATCAGTCCCATCTGTCGTCAAAAAAACCTACTCCTTGACCCGATTCAAACCCAAAGCCCGCAGCATCCAACGCGGCAACGACTTTTCAGGTCGCCTTTTCCGTAGGTCGAGATACCAGCCAATAGACTTCAAAATCGGAATTTTATGCGTTTCCACAAACTCGATGAGCGTGCCGTCCACCGTTTCGATATACGCAAAACGCCCTGCTGCCCCTTCCATTTGGAACGATTCGGCTGAATCCACCGTGAAACGATACCCCTCACTAGCGAGGCGTGCTTTCAGTGCGTCCATGCCGTTGACATCGTAACAGAGTTGAATGAAACCACATTCACCCCAAAAACGGTTTTCAAAAATTTTGTTCGGTACACGGTCAAAAACCTGCACCAATTCGATTTCAGAAGCCCCCAACAAAGGCGCAAAACCACCAACTCGGGGCTGCGAATGACGCAACAAAATGCGTGAACAAGGGTTATGACCGCCTGTTAAGGGTTTAAAATCCACAAAAGCATCGGTTTTTTCATAAACCACTTCATCATAACCCAAAACATCGCGGAACAAAGCCGTTGTGCGTTCAATGTCCGTTGTACCCATCACGACGCCAAAAACACCGCCTGTGAGTTTACCTGTTTTTTGAAACCAGTTTTTTTTGACTTCAACGATTTGAAAAAGGTTGTCGTAAGGGTCTTTGACCCAAAAATAACGTTCTGCGGCATTGGGTGTTGATTCAATTTCTGCCGATAGCACATTAGCTCCCCGTCTTTTGAATGATTCAAATGCCTTTTCGACATCAAGGCATTTGATTTTTGTCGCAAAAATACCCGTATCGCCCAACGTAATTGGGAACGTCGGATACTGAGGGGTATGCTCCGTGTGCTGCCAAATCTCGAAACCGCCGCCGCCTTGCATATTGAGGGCAAGCACAGCATGACGTTCACGCGGCTGTCCGCCTGTGTAAGGCAGCATCAAACCTGCCGTTGCTTTTTCATCAAAAACGGGTGTGTCTGCACCCAAAAAGTTCCGATACCAAGCCCATGTTTTGTAAATATCTTTACACCCGACACCGACTTGTTGAATACCACTGATAATGTAATCCATGTTTGTTATTGAGTTATTTCGTTTTATTTTTAATCAAACAAGAAACCCATAAGGTTTTAAGCCTTATGGGTTTAACAATATTACTTTAATAAAGTACAAAATTAAAATTTAAAATCAATTCTAAATTCATCATTTATAATTTATTATTCATGATTTTTTAAGCGACCTCTGCAACAGCATAAGCTCCCGCTTTCAGTTTTTCAGCAACTACGCTGAAAGCTTTGAGCGACAATTCGATATCCTCTTTTGTGTGTGACGCAGTTGGAATAAGACGCAACAACATCATACCTTTTGGAATGACCGGATAGACGACGATGGAACAGAAAATATCATGATTTTCACGCAAGTCAACAATCAAATTCAAGGCTTCTTCGACCTCGCCTTTCATGAAAACAGGTGTGACACACGTGTTTGTGCTGCCAATATCAAAACCCTGTGCTTTCAAACCGTCTTGGAGCATTTTGACATTTTCCCACAATTTTGAACGCAATTCGGGCTGTGTTTTCAATAATTCCAAACGTTTCAAGCCGCCAATAACGAAAGGCATCGGTAGCGATTTTGCGAAAATTTGAGAGCGCAAATTGTAGCGCAAATACTTGATAATTTCCGCATCACCTGCAATAAATGCCCCAATACTTGCCATTGACTTAGCAAAAGTAGAGAAATAGATGTCAATTTGGTCTTGAACGCCTTGCTCCTCGCCTGCCCCTGCGCCTGTTGCGCCGAGCGTACCGAAGCCGTGTGCATCGTCCAAAAGGATACGGAAATTGTATTTGTCTTTCAATGCGACGATTTCACGCAAGCAACCTTGATCGCCTCGCATACCGAAGACCCCCTCAGTAATGAGCAGGATTCCGCCGCCTGAACGTTCCGCAGAAACAGCCGCTTTCGCCAATTGACGTTCTGCGCTTTCGTGGTCGTTGTGTTCAAAAGCAAAACGGTCGCCCAAGTGCATACGAATGCCGTCCATGATACAAGCGTGACAATCTTTGTCATAAACAATGACATCACGGCGGTCAACCATCGCATCAATGACCGACAAAATGCCTTGATAACCATAGTTGAGCAACAAACCTGATTCTTTTTGTACGTGTTCAGCCAGTTCGTTTTCAAGCTGTTCGTGATAAACAGACTCACCTGACATCATGCGTGCACCCATCGGATAGGCTAAACCCCATTCTGCGGCAGCATCGGTATCCGCCTTGCGGACTTCGGGATGATTGGCAAGACCGAGATAGTTATTGAGTGACCAAACAATTTTTTCTTTTCCTTTGAACATCATGCGGTTGCCCAAGTCTCCTTCTAATTTTGGAAACATAAAATAACCGTGTGCCATGTCTGCATACTTACCAAGTGGGCTGACTTTGCCCAATACTTTTTCAAATAAATCCATATTCTGTTTAAAATTTTGTTTAATGTTGATAATAGATTTGACCACAGATTGAACTGATTTTTTGTCATTCTGAACGCAGTGAAAGAATCTAAATGTTATTTTTATACAGATTCTTTCACTTCGTTCAGAATGACAAAAAAATTAGCGAAAATCTGTCAAATCAGTGGTCACTATCATTTTTTATTTATGAAAACCCGCATGGTCATCGAGTTGATACCACGCGGGTTTTGATATAGATGGGAAAACGAGGTGCAAATATCGGAATTGTAATGGTGAAATATGAATGATAAATGATGAATTATACACCCCCTCAGTATTTTTATCATTTATCATTCATATTTCACCATTACTATTTCATATTTCCCTTAAAATTGCTCTTTCGATGCGGTCTTCATCAGTTTCGTCGCTGATAAAACCTTTCATACGCATCCATTCGTCGTTATAAATTTTACCGATGTAACGACTGCCGTGGTCATGGAAAAGGACAACAACAACGTCTGTTGGCTTCAATAAATGTTTCAATTGTAACAACCCTGCAACGGCAGAACCTGACGAATGACCGACCCATAAACCTTCTTCAAGCACCAAACGGCGACCCATTAATGCTGCGTCTTTGTCTGTTACTTTCTCGAAACGGTCAATCATGGTCATGTCCATAGAGTTTGGAATGAACTCCCGACCGACACCTTCCATAGAGTAGTCATACATCTCTTTTTCGTCAAAAATGCCCGTTTCGTGGTATTTTTTAAGGACAGAACCGAAGGCATCAACGCCCCAAACCTTTATGTTAGGGTTTTGCTCCTTCAAAAAACGCGATGTGCCGCATATCGAGCCACCTGTACCAGCGGGCGCGATGAGGTGTGTCACCTTGCCGTCGGTGGCTTCCCAAATTTCGGGACCTGTGGTTTCGTAATGTGTTTGTGGGTTGAGCGGATTGTCGTATTGATTGACCCAATAGGAATTAGGGATTTTTTCAGAAAGGCGTTCCGCAACGGAATAATTGGACTGCGGGTCTTCGGGTCTGACTCTCGAAGGACAAATAATGACTTCTGCACCCCACGAACGCAACATCTGAATTTTTTCTTTCGATTGTTTATCGTTGACCGTACAGATAATTTTATAGCCTTTGACAGCCGCTGCCATTGCCAAACCGATGCCTGTGTTGCCACTTGTACACTCGATTATGGTGCCGCCTTTGCGCAATTGACCGCTTTTTTCAGCCCCTTCGACGATGCGCACTGCGATGCGGTCTTTGATGCTTAACCCTGGATTGAAGGTTTCAACTTTGGCTAAAACCAATGCAGGAATGTGGGCAGTAACACGATTTAAGCGAATAAGTGGCGTATTACCGACGGTTTCAAGAACGGAATTGAGATATTTCACACTTTTTATATTTATATTTAAAGTTGAATTTTGTCTAAAATTGAGTGTTTCTGAATGGCAAGATAAAAAACAAGTTTTAATCTTTTATGCCCTTTTAAAAATTTCTCCATTTCGATAGAACATTTTAAAAAACGCACAAAGATACTTGAAAAATATGGAAATTTTGCTGCGTCGTGCTTGTTCTGATGTTATGTACTTCTTAGAACAAGACAATTTTTTACCTTTTTCACTCCGCCTACACGTTCAAAAAGGCTTTTAAGTTGCGTTTTAAAAAAAAGTTACCTCCTTCCTGATTTCATACGCCCTCAGTATTAGAAGTAACTTTTAGTAAAACATAAGTGATAAGTCGTTTTAAATAAGGCTTGGAAACCTCTTTTTACATTTGGTTTTTTGACATTATACAGGTCAAACAAAAAAAGACAGGGTTAACAAAGTGAATTCGTTTGGTTGTGGTTGTTTTCTTATGGTATTTTAAATTATACAGGACGAAAAAAAGGTTTAACCAAAAGTCAATGGTCTGTGTACAATAAGAAATGGCATAAGCACATTCATCATTTTTTTGATTGAGTGAAAGCTCCCTGCCGACAAAAATGACGGTTTAAAAGTGGAAATAATTGAATGAGAAGTGTAGTGAAGATGCCCCCTCAGTTTATTCAGCGATTGGGCGAAATAAAGAAGTGTTAGAAGAAGATTATTCTGTTGTGGTGGTTCTTGTCCGTTCAAAGACTTTGTAAAATTGTGTATGACTTTAGATTTGACGGGTTAAAACCCGTTCTACGATATTAATTATTGTCCTCAATGTCTTGTAATTTTTTGTCAATTTGTCCTGTCAAAATATCCCAAAACATAATGAAATCGGAAGCCAAACTGTACAAAGGGTATTGAAAAGTAGCGGGTTTGTTTTTCTCGAAAAAAAAGTGACCGACCCATGCAAAACCATAACCGACAAGGGGAATCACCCAAAATGAAGCCCATTTACCAGTGATAATAATATAAACGAGTATGGACAAAAATAAGGCTGTGCCTACGAAATGTAGTTTTCGACTTGTCGGATTGCGGTGTTCACTCAAATAAAATGGGTAAAACGCCGCTAAACTTTTATATCTTTTTTCCATCGCAAATAACTGTTTGATTGTTTAATTTTCTTTTTGATGGTACAAAGTTCGATCGTTTACTGAGGGGGCTTGTGCGGAATTTCGATAATGATAAATTTTTTTTTCTACTATATCAATAAAACTAGCAAAAATCTAACTGTTGCGTATTACTTTTGATGCACGCAACCAAAACTATTGAACAATATGGCAAACAGTGATTTACAAACCTACCTTTTTGAGGAGATACAGACTCAGCATTTCGAGAACCGTTCCGACATGATGGAAGCTTTGATGCAGCTTTTTGATGTTAGAAAAGATGCAATCTATCGTCGCTTACGCTGCGAAACCATGCTCACGCCTGATGAAATGACGCTTTTAGCACAGACTTATAATATTTCATTGGATAGTTATATTTTCGGCAAGACAGATGCATTGTTTTTCACATTCAACCCTTTTATCAAAAGGGTCAAAGGCATTGAGGATTTTTTGGAAGGCATACATCAAGACGTGGCACAACTCAACCGCTTGCCCGATGTACACATATATAATGCGTGGGCAGAAATTCCTTTCTTTTTTTACATGTTTTTTCCAAAGTTGTTCAGTTTCAAAATGTACGTTTATGGTCGTACAATTTGGCAAATTGATTATTTACAAAATCGTCCTTTCGATTTCGATATTTTGACGACACCTGTTGTTCAAAAAGCAAAAGAAATATTGACATTATATCGCAACATACCGACAACCGAACTGTGGTCGCTCAATATTATGGACAATACGCTTAACCAAATTGAGTATCATGCGAACGGAAGCGGTTTCAAAAACGCCAAAGATGCCCTCGTTTTATGTCAAGACATGACAGAATTGGCGAATCACATGGAAGCAATGGCGGTTCATGCCAAAAAATTTGCGCTCGGTGTTAAACCCGAAGGCAGTAGTGGCGGTGGGTTTACGATGTATCACAATGAAATGATTTATACCAATAATACGATTTTTGTTACTTCCTCGGCAGGTCGCGCCATTTACACGACTTATGGCAACCCTAATTTTCTGAAAACAACAGACGAACGCATGTGCGATTATACCGCCGAATGGTTCGACAGCGTGGTTTCTAAATCATTGGATATGCAAAATGAGCGCGGGCGGCAATATTTTTTTGACCGCCTTCGGAAACGGATTGATTACGTAAGGATACGTATTGAGAAGAGTTTGATTGAGGAGGAAGATAGATAGTTGGCTGGTTATTGGGGATTGGTTATTGGGGATTGGTTATTGGGGATTGGTAGTGACCAATCCCTAATAACCAATCCCCAACAAACCAATTAGGCTTTTGCTATTTCCGAAGCCAATTTATCATAATTCGCCTTGCCCATAGGAACAAGCGGTAAGCGCAAATAATTGTCACACAAACCTAAAATATTCATTGCTGCTTTGATACCGACAGGATTGCCTTCACAATAGAGCAATGGATGAATGTCGTGTAACTGATTATTGAGAACACGTGCTTGCGCATAATCGTTGTTTAATGCCGAACGCACCATGCCTGAGAATTCTTTTGGATGGGAATTGGCAATAACAGAAATCACACCTTCACCACCACAAGCGATCATGCCCAATGTAATTTGGTCATCGCCTGACAAAACAAGAAAATCTTCTGATGCTCGATGTTTAAGAATGTATTGTGCTTGAACGAGATTGCCCGAAGCCTCTTTGATACCTACAAATTTGTCGCTGGCATGGGACAGACGAACAATCGTTTCTGGCGCAACATTCGAAGAAGTACGGCTTGGCACATTATATAATAAGATTGGCACTGGCGATGCTTTGGCAACTGCCATATAGTGCTGAAAAATACCTTCTTGTGGCGGCTTATTGTAGGCAGGAGAACTTGCCAAAATCGCATCAGCACGACGTAAATCAACACTTTTCAAGCGTTCCAGTAGGTGTGAAGTAGAGTTTGCGCCGAACCAACCCGCGACAACAGGCACACGTCCTTTCGATTTATCCACAATAAAATCAAAAACTTGTTGACACTCACGGCTTGTCAGCGTAATCGCTTCGCCCGTTGTTCCGAGCGACACGATGTACTCAACGCCGCCCGTAATAACGTGTTCGATACATCGTTCAAGACTCTCCCAATCAATAGTCATGTTGGCTGAAAAGGGTGTAATCAGTGCGACACCTGTTCCTCTAAACTGCTGATAACGCATTGTTTTTAGTTATTTTCGCGGCATGAAAAGCCGCTTGTTCTATAAAATGGTTTAAATTTTCAAATTTTCCGCCGACAATTAAATCGTAATGCATCCAATCATGGATAGCAGGTCCGATTTTAAAACGGGCTTTCGCCAAAGCTGCCAACCATTCGAGTGGCAGACATTCATTGATGCTGCAATGATACAATAAATCAAATTTTTCTTCCAAAAACCGTTGAACTTCACCGCCGGTTGGTATGCCTTTCCATGACACATCTTTTTTATTGAAAAATCGAAAAGTCCAACCATTGGGTTGTGTTTTTTCATTGAAAAAGCCTAAAATAGTGACCTTTTTACCTGATTTCTGTAATTTGTCACTAAATTGTTCAATCACTTTACGGTTTTCTAAAGTCGTTGCATCGAACAACAAAGCAACCGTTTTTGCATCATTAGGTGTTACTTTTGGCTCATTATTAACCCCATTTAACGTATTGTAATGCTGTATCAAAGCCCGATAGAAAAGCCGCCGTTTTACCTGTTTTATTAATTTTCTCATGTTTGGTCTGTTTAATTATTGTTTGTAATTTGATTATGTTTACCAAGCCTAAAAAAAACACCCCCTCAGTATTCATTCACTTTGAAAAGGAAAAACCAGAATTGTACGAAAAGAGAACGCATTCAGTCGTGCAAGCACAACTCAACCAAACGTTCCGTATCATTTTCGTTTTAACATTTCCGCTTTTTCTACGATTCAGAGTTCAGAGATACTGAGGGGGTGAAAAATATAAATTATTTTTTAAAATTTTGACAAAAGTAAAACGGCTTTTCGGCTACCCAAATTTTTTGAGTAAAAATCGTCCTAACTTTTGACTATTTTTGAGCAATCACAGCCTATTTACTTTACATCTGCTTTTTCTTTCTTAGTCGTAACCAAAGTTTCAGTTGGCATAACGTCATACTCCCCCATTCGGCTGTATTTTTCAATACGTTGCTCGATCAGGTCTTCCGATTTTAAAGGACTAATTTCTGCCAAAGCTTTTTTTATCCACTTTTTCAAAGTCATCGTCATTTCTTCGGGTGCTGTATGCGCGCCGCCAAGTGGTTCAGGTATGATGCCATCAATCAAGCCCATATCGTACATATTGTCAGCCGTCAATTTGAGGACTTCCGCCGCCCGTTCTTTATAATCCCATGAATGCCAAAGGATTGACGAGCAACTTTCAGGCGAAATAACAGAATACCATGTGTTTTCCATCATATAAACGCGGTCACCCAAACCAATACCAATTGCACCGCCAGAAGCCCCTTCGCCTATGACAACACAGACTATCGGTACTTTTAACTGTGCCATTTCGATCAAATTTCGAGCGATTGCTTCGCCTTGTCCCCTTTCTTCGGCTTCTAAACCACAGTCCGCACCAGGCGTATCAATCAAGCAAATGACAGGAAAACCAAACCGTTCCGCCATTTTCATCAAGCGTAATGCCTTCCGATAGCCTTCGGGTTTTGCCATACCAAAATTGCGATATTGGCGCAATTTAATATTTATACCCTTTTGATGTCCAATGATTACCACCGTTTGTCCATCCATTTCACCTATACCACCGACAATCGCTTTGTCGTCTGCGAAATTCCTGTCGCCGTGCATTTCAATGAATTTTTCACACATCTGCTGCACATAAAACAAAGTATAAGGGCGTTCAGGATGCCGCGACAATTGAACCCTATCCCAACCCGTTAGGTTGGCATAAATCTCTTTAATTGTATCTTTTATCTTTTGCTCCAACTCTACAATCATCGGTTGCACATCAATGCCCCCTTGTTCACCAATTTGGCGAACTTTTTCAAGCTGTTCGTAGAGAGTTTCGAGCGGTTTCTCGAAGTCAAGAAAAACCATTGGCTGTTTATTTTTTTTGCTTTTTTATAAAAAGTCCTATCAAACACTTATTCGAGGAGTTTTCGAAGTTCCTCGGAACAAAAATGATAAGAAGCCGCAAAGTTACAAAACCCCTCAGTATTTTTTTTTATTCTCTCATTTTGATTGCTGAATTTTAGGGTCAAGAATTTTTTTTTAATCTTTTTTTCAAAAAAGTTTGCAGAATTAAAAACACCTACTACCTTTGCATCGCTTTCAGCAGGAAGGCACAAAAAAGTTGAAATAAGCGGTTTTCCAAGATAATATATTGTCCGATTTTAATCGGGCAGGTATGATGTCGTTTAATCTGGTCTGGTAGTTCAGTTGGTTAGAATACATGCCTGTCACGCATGGGGTCGCGGGTTCGAGCCCCGTCCGGACCGCTTTTCAAATTTAAGGCTCATCGAAAGATGAGCCTTTTTTGTTTGTAAAATGCTATATAACAAATATTTTTCGTATTTATCTACACCAATAAACATCTCTTCACTCATTTTTAGGTTTTGGCAAATCGAAATATTCATTTATTGTTTGGTCAAGAGACTTTGAAATCAAATTAAAACTTTCTTGATTAGGTATTAAATTTATGTACTTATCAATAACCTTACTTCTCTTGTAAACAATAATGGTACTTTCTACAGTACTATCAATCTTGTTTAAATGAATTTCAGAATCCGTATCAGAAAATGATGGGACGAAGGTTAGTGCTACTTTTTCCAAGTTCAGTTCTCTGCCAAGGTTCTCTAATTTTTTTACTCTATCTGTTTTATTATAGGCAGTTTTATCGCCATAAACAAAATATACTTTCAAATATTTTTCCCTTTTCATGCTTTCAGCTTCTAAAAAAATCAACCATTTTTTTATTTGACTCCAATTTGGGTTTTTACCCACGAAGTAAAGTACGCCGTGATACCAGCCATATTTACAAATAGGGCACGTCTTTGTTCCTTTGTCGGGACCCCAAGCATGGAAAGGCGTGAATGAAAAAATGTCTTCTCCAATGTTCTTTCCAGAGTTTATTTCATTGTTTTTTGTAGGATAGTCAGGAATGTTCAATCCTAAAAAGATATTTCGTTCTCCGATTTGCAAGCCATCTTTCTGAGCCAGTCTTAAAATGCCGCTGCCACCACGGTTTTCCATTTTTTCCCGGTATTCACTTGTCAATAATTTATCATCGTCAAAAACGAAATCATCTAAATAATACTCCTTTATTGCATTCGGCTCTTTAACAGTCAAATGAACATGTGCAGGAAAGTCTCTCGTCGGGTAAAGCCCCGGTCTGACAGTATAAATGGCATATTTGCCATTTATGTCCGTTTTAACCCAGCCTCGTATGTAACCATGTGTCTGCCCAAGTTCATTCGGTGACATACTGCGTTTTTCTTCAAGTTTGTGCAAATATTTGCCCGCAGTGTTCGTATGATAATAATATATAA
Source organism: Saprospiraceae bacterium (assembly GCA_043772905.1). GTDB lineage: Bacteria > Bacteroidota > Bacteroidia > Chitinophagales > Saprospiraceae > JAAFJT01. The sequence goes on from JAYVFS010000049.1 coordinate 44,691, forward strand.
GGACATTGGGTACTGGTGTTTTGCCATCTTGTTGATATACAATGCCCGTAAGTAAAATTTTTTGCCCATTTTGTGTCCAACCAGGACTTGTATCGCTGGTGATAAAACTCTTTGGAATACCGTAATATGTAAACTCGCTATTTTCAAAACTTCCTCCCACAAGTCGAGTTGTGTCAATTCCTGTTTTTTTTGTGCCGACGCTTTGGTTTACTTGCCCGTGGCAGCAGGAAAATAAGAGTGAAAAACCAATGCTTAATATTTTTTTCATTTTAATATTTTTTCATACAAAAATAGCCTTTTAGTAATAAATGACAAAAGGTTTTCTCAATCGTAATAAAGAAAATATTATCGTTTTTTCCTGAAAACAATGCTTGATGATTGTAAATAAGCTTCGTACAAAAGTATTTTTATCAAAAAACAAAACTTAGTTTGTTTTTAAAACTAACAAGAACTAATTTTGTGGTCTCAACGTTATTCATTTTGACGTTATTTGTCTTTTATTTGCTGTCAATTACCCCCCCTCAGTATAAAACCATTTTTTTATAAAAATATCAAAACATAAAGCTATGCCTACTACTGCTTATCAAACTGCTGAAAAAGCCATGACTAAAAGAGGGTTTCTCGACCTCGAAGTTGACCCAATGCTTGACTTAGTTGCCGAAATCCAAAAATTGAAAAAAGAGAAAAATGCCGTCATTTTGGCGCATTATTATCAAGACTCCGAAATTCAAGACATCGCTGATTTTATTGGCGACAGCCTTCAACTATCGCAAGAAGCCGCAAAAACGGATGCCGATATCATCGTTTTTGCAGGCGTTCACTTCATGGCGGAGACGGCTAAGATGTTGTCGCCAACAAAGAAAGTGTTGTTGCCCGACCTCAATGCGGGTTGTTCATTGGCAGACAGTGCGCCTGCGCCTTTGTTCAAAAAATTTATGGAGCGTTATCCCGACCATGTTGTCGTGAGTTATGTCAACTGCACAGCAGAGTTGAAAACATTGACGGATATTTGCTGCACTTCGTCAAATGCCGTTCAAATTATTGAAAGTATTCCAAAAGAAAAATCCATCATTTTTGCACCCGACAAGAACTTAGGCGCGTATTTGATCAAAAAAACAGGACGCGATATGGTGCTTTGGAATGGGGCATGTATGGTGCATGAAATTTTTTCGAATGAAAAAATAACCAAATTGATGCACCGCCACCCCAACGCTAAATTTATTGCGCACCCTGAATGTGAAGAACATATACTTGAAAAAGCCGATTATATCGGTTCAACAAGCGGTTTGCTCAAATATACTGAGGGGTCTGAAGCGACTGAATTCATCGTTGCCACCGAGCCAGGCATTATTCATCAAATGCAATTGCGCTCGCCACACAAAACATTCATTCCTGCGCCACCTAATAATACGTGTGCCTGCAACGAATGTCCACACATGCGCTTGAACACGATGGAAAAACTTTATCTATGTATGAAGTATGAATTGCCAGAAATCACGCTGTCTGAACGTGTTATCAAAGAAGGAAGGCTTTGTATTGACCGAATGTTGGAGATTTCAGCCAAAGCAGGACTATAATGGATAATGGATAGTTGATAATGGATAATTTTAAAATATTATCCATTATCAACTATCCATTATCCACTATAAATCAATGTAATTCCAAAATATTACCCATCTCGTAACACGTGCGGCAACGCGGCTCATACGTGTCTTTTTCACCAAGCATAACTTGTTCATTATTAGTGACTTTACGATAGGAATGTGTCGCTAAGTTGCCACAATGCAAACAGATGGCATGAACTTTTGTGATGTATTCGGCAACGGCTAAAAGATTCGGTACGGGTCCAAACGGCACGCCCCGATAGTCCATATCGAGACCGGCAACAATGACGCGGATGCCCCGCAAAGCGAGTTTTTCGCACACCTCCGTCAAAGCCATATCAAAAAACTGCGCTTCGTCAATGCCGACAACGTTGATATCCTCCCCCTCAGTAAATTCCAGTATTTTTGCCGAACTTTCGACCGGTCTTGCCAATATCGCTGTGGCATCGTGTGAAACGACTTTGGTTTCGTCATATCGCGTATCTATTTTGGGTTTAAAGACTTCAACACGTTGATTGGCAAATTTGGCGCGGCGCAAACGGCGAATCAGCTCTTCGGTTTTACCTGAAAACATAGAGCCGCAAACGACTTCAATCCAGCCATTGCGCTGTCCTTTAAAATGTGGTTCGAGAAACATAAATATGATTGACTATTGGTTAATGATTATTGATAATTCAAGTAAAAACAAGAAGATTGAGATATTTTCAAAAAATTAGCTTGAAAAAGTAAAGTAAAGATTAAATTTGGACGTTTTTTAACAAAAGTACATTTTAAGGAAAAATTTCACATCTAAAATCTTGAAGTTCCCAAAATTAACTAAAGAGACTTTCACTATGTCTAACATGTATAATTCATCCTTTATAATTCAATATTCATTATGAATCTTTCGCAAGCTAAAACCCAACTTGAAAAAATCATTGCGCTTTACAAGAGTATGAGTGCCGACGAAAAAAATATTTCTGCCATTGAACGCGATTTGATGCTCGGTTATATTCGCTCTCTCTACGAAAACTTTCTCGATGCGACCCCCTCAGTATCTCCAAGCAATGATACGCGTTCAACAGCAGCTTATAAACCTCCGCCACCACCCGCACCAGAACCCAAACAGGTTGTTATAGAAACGCCGCCGCCTGTTGTCGAGCGTCCCAAAGTCGAGCCGCCGCCGCCGCCACGTCCAGTTGAACAACCTAAGCCTGTTGCGCCACCACCCGCACCAGAACCTGTGCAATATCAAGCGCCACCAGCACCCATTGCACCACCCCCACGCGCTGAATCGAGTACACATTCAGCAGAAATAGAGGAGCTTTTTGAAGAGCCTTCAAACAAAGAATTGTCCGACCGTCTGTCCAATACAGCCATCAATGACCTCACAAAGGCTTTCGGTTTGAATGACCGATTATTGATGCAAAATGAGCTTTTTGCTAATAACAAAGCTGTTTTTGATGAAATCCTCAAGGATTTGAACAATGCCAGCAGTTTCGATTCCGCCAAGGGCTACCTCGCTGACTTCGCCAAACGTTATAATTGGATAGGAAATCCAGAACGTCAAAAACACGCTAAGTGGTTTATCAAAATGGTAAGAAGACGGTTTAAAATATAAGTACGTACGTAAAAAAGTATAACCAACTTTATTCAATTCACAGAAAATAAATTGAAAACACATTATGTCGAAATATAAAAGTGATTCCGTTGACTGGAATAGTGTCTTTAATGTCAAAAATCAACTCCATCTTATTTTAGGCGCTGGCTTGGCAGTCTTGGCTATGAAAGGTTTTATGATTCCCAACAAATTTATGGATGGCGGCATTACCGGCATTTCCATTTTACTGCATGAGATTTTTCACATCAATATCAGCTTTTTGGTCATTGTTTTAAATGCTTCCTTTGTCTATCTCGGCTACAAACGCATTGGTAAAACGTTTGCCGTTCAAACCACCATTGCAGTCATTTTCCTGTCTCTTGGCTTGCTTTTCATTGATATCCAACCCGTTACCCATGACAATTTATTGATTGCCGTGTTTGGTGGACTTTTAATTGGCACAGGTGTCGGCTTAGTCATTCGTGGCGGTGGCGTTATTGATGGTGCTGAAGTGATTGCTGTGTTTACGAAACGGCGTTCAGGCTTTTCGAACAGCGAAATCATTATGTTTTTCAATACCATTATCTTTTCAATTGCCGCTATAAAATTTGGTATCGAAATATCCATGTATTCTATCATCACATACTTTGCTGCGACACGTGCGACTAATTATGTTGTGGACGGTATCGAAGAATTCACCGCTCTCAACATCATTTCGACGGAACAAGAGGAAATCAAAAACTATTTGGTCAATGAATTGGGCAAAGGCATCACCGTTTTTAAAGGCGAAAGAGGCTATTTACCCAATAGTTTTGACATCAAATCGGATTGTCAAATCATTTTCACCATTGTCACCCGCCTTGAAATTAAGCAAATTGAAGATGCTGTGATGTCTATTGACCCCAAAGCCTTCATGTATGTACAGAGCATCAAAGAAGCAACGGGGGGGATTTTGAAAACGAAAGCGCACGCGCATTGAGCTGATGGGCAAAAATAGGGCGGATAAAATAGGGCGGATATTTGGTTTTGTGTGTTTAGTGTATAGAACGTATTGATAATCAATGTCTATCTACACACTAAACACAAAAAAACCAATGCTACCGAAGCAAAAAATATAAGTACCGAAGCAAAAAATAGGAGCATAGAAGCAAAAAATAGGGATACCAAAGTGCAAAACATGACCACAAAACAACCCACCCAAAGACATAAAGCTGCTTTTTATCAAAGAAAATAGACCATCATCAAGTATATTACTTGTTTATACTGAGGGGGGACTGCTCGGTGTTTATTATTTCTTTACCTTTTAAAATTAATTGAAAATGAAAGCAAAATCAATAAAAGGAAATTCAGCAAATGAAATTCAATTATCATTGCTTCAAAGTATGGCTGATGGTTTTAAACCAACCTTAGCCATCGTATTTCTCTCTGTCAAACAAGATAGAAAATCCGTCTGTAAAATATTAGATGATGCAGGGATTTCTATTTACGGTGCTACTTCCAATGGCGAGTTTACAGATGAAGGAATAACAGCTGGTGGCATAGCCATCATGCTACTTGATATAAATCCTGCACATTTCACCGTGTTATTTGAAGAATTTTCTGACAATAATTACAGGCAAACTACACGTGCTATCGCTAATAAAGTATTGGAAAAATTTGCGCGTCCCTGCTTTCTCATTGCCGGCAGCAATCTACATACGGATGCAGAAGAATTGATATACGGATTTGAAGATATTTTTGGCAAGGATATAAATTTGCATGGCGGTATGGCAGGTGATGATTTTGCATTTAAAGAGCAATTTGTTTTCACTAATGACAAGGCAAGTAACAATGGCATAGTAATAATCGCTTTTGATGAAAGTAAAATCAGTTTAAAAGGTAGAGCTACGTATGGATGGAATCCAATAGGCACTGTTAAGACTGTAACAAAAAGTGTTGGCAATCATGTATATACCATCGATAATGTACCTGCAGTGGATCTTTTGATGAAGTATGCAGGCTATGAAAATATAACAGCTGAAACTTGGTCTATGGAGCATGCTATGGCATTGTCATTACAATTACAACGTGAAAAGGGAGACCCTGTGATGCGATCAGGCTTAGTGGTAGATTGGGATGATCATTCATTTTATTGCATAGCTTCAGTACCACAAGGTTCTAAAGTTCGTTTTTCGCTTCCACCGGATTTTGATGTAATAGAAAAAGTAATCAAAGGTTGCCACGATTTAAAAGCAACGGAAATAGGGGAAGCAGATGCCTTGCTCTTGTTTAATTGTGCGGGCAGACTGCTTGCATTAGGACCCTTGATCAGTGATGAAATAGACGGTATTAGAAAGGTGTGGGATGTGCCTATAGCAGGTATGTTTTCCAATGGTGAACTGGCACGAGCTACTAATGGCAACTTAGAACTGCATGCTTTTACTGCTTGTACGGTCGTTTTAAAAGAGGTAGGATAACACGCTTTTATCCAATTTAATGAATACATTTTATCTCAAATCAATTCAAAATGAATAAAATTTTTCAATCTGTACTTACCCTCATAGAAGAGTCACTGCATCTTACCGAAGAAGAAAAAAAAGCGATTGTAAAATCCATAATTGATGCAGATAAAGTGCTTGAAATTACCGCTTTCAAACTCGACAGAACTGAAAAAGCAAAACGTACTATGGCCATACTGCTGGAAGAAACCATAGAAGAGCTGGAACAGAAAAGGAAAGCGGTAGAAGAGCAGAACAAAGAGTTGGAAATTGAAGCGGCAACAGAACGGGTGAGAATGCAGTCTATGGCCATGCAGCACCCCAGCGATTTTGAAAAGGTAAATAAAGAATTGCTTCATCAACTAACCAAGCTAAAGATTGATGGCCTATCCGGCGTAAGCTTCTACTTCATTGACGAGGATGAAATCGTTACCGTCTGGGACCTGTCAAGTCCCGGAAGTATGAGCGACCCCAACAGTTATTCTTTTAAGTATGATTCAAAAAAACACCCTGTTTTAGGTGGATTCGTTGACATATTAAAGACAACACAAGAAGACTATTTTATACTCGATTTTCCAAAACCAAGTTTGCTTCAGGCAATCGAAGAATTAAAGAAAATAAACAGCACCATTGCCGAAGCATTAAAAGATGCGGTGGAAAGCGGTGCCTTGTCACATCAATGGAATCCGGTTGCAAGAATTACGGATGGTATATTGTCCATTGACCTGATAAAGCCTCCCGATGATGACACAAAAACCATTTTATTGAAAATGGCCGGGGCATTTAACCAGGCATACACCCGCTTCCTCGATCTGCAAAAAGCAGAAGCACAGGCAAGGGAAGCGAAGATAGAAACCGCGTTGGAAAAAGTGAGGAGCAGAACAATGGCAATGCAAAAAAGTGAAGAACTGTCCGAGGTTTCGTATTTGCTCAACAAACAGGTGGTGGAATTGGGAATTCC
>JAYVFS010000050.1:0-17377 GCA_043772905.1 Saprospiraceae bacterium
ATATTTACTGATAACAAAGAGTTATTTCTTGTATTTTTAAAAAATATCAACTTTTTCTAGTAAATCGTTTCTAACAACAATCTTGTGAAATAACCATGACCCCTTAGTATAATTCGTGTAATTTGAGAAATTCGTGTCCGCCGAATAATTACATTTTTTAAAAACAAAAAAAGAATCGGCAGTTGTACACAAAGTTCAACCGCCGATTATATATCAAAACACTAGGGAAATTTAAATTTAATCTTCGTCCTCGTCAACAACAGGTTCAAATTTCACTGGAGCTGTTGCCAGTTTCTCACGAATGAGATCCTCCATTTCATTTGCAACTTCTGGGTTGTCTTCAACAAAAAGTTTTGCAGCCTCACGACCTTGCGCAATTTTAGTGCCTTTATAAGCATACCATGCGCCTGATTTTTGAATGATATCGAGCTCAACACCCATATCCACGATTTCACCAGACTTAGAAATGCCTGAACCAAAAACAATATCAAATTCTGCAGTACGGAAAGGGGGTGCTAATTTGTTTTTAACAACCTTTACTTTGACGTGATTACCTGTCAAATTGCCGTCTTTGTCCTTGATAGCTGAACCTGATTTACGAATGTCGAGACGTACCGTTGCATAAAATTTCAATGCGTTACCCCCCGTTGTTGTTTCAGGGTTGCCGAACATAACACCGATTTTTTCACGCAATTGGTTGATAAAAATGCAGCAGCAGTTTGTCCGACCAATCGTAGCCGTCAATTTACGTAAGGCTTGCGACATCAAACGAGCTTGAAGCCCCATTTTGGAATCACCCATTTCGCCTTCAATTTCAGCACGAGGTGTCAAAGCTGCCACCGAGTCAATGACGATGATGTCAACGGCACCTGAACGAATGAGGTTTTCCGTAATTTCTAAGGCTTGCTCACCGTTGTCGGGCTGCGAAATGAGGAGCGCATCCACATCAACGCCCAAACGTTCCGCATAAAAACGATCAAAAGCGTGTTCAGCATCTACGATAGCTGCGATGCCGCCTTGTTTTTGACATTCTGCAATGGCATGAATCGCCAAAGTCGTTTTACCAGATGATTCAGGGCCATAAATCTCGACAATACGACCTTTCGGTAAGCCTCCTGTGCCGAGTGCTACGTCAAGTCCGATTGAACCCGTTGAGATGGTTTCAACGGCTTGAACTTGCCGTTCACCCAAGCGCATGACGGTGCCTTTACCATAAGTTTTGTCGAGGCGATCCAGCGTCATTTGTAGGGCTTTGAGTTTTGAGTCTTTCTCCTTCTCGTTTGCCATTGTTTCTGTTTTTTCTGATTTGTCAGATTTTATTTTGCTTGCTGTCATTTTAATCTTTGTTTTAAATAAATTAATGACACAAAGCTAAACTTTTTGTTTTGCCGAAACAAGCTTTTTTAAAACTTTTTATTAGAAATAATAAAAAAACATTTCAAACATATAAAAATACTGAGGGGGGTACGGAAACACGTTTTTATAAGTTCTTGAAAACAAATAAGTTGGAACAAAATCTGTGGTTACTTAAACATTTTAAAAATATTGTTTTGAAAATGCTAAAGTAGTGTTTTTTATTCTTGTTGTTACTAAAAGTCACCTAAAGTTTCTGGCAGTTGTGCCAAAGCCGCATCGAGTTGTTCTTTATTAGGTGCGATGCCGTGCCATTTGTGGCTGCCCATCATGAAGTCAACGCCAGCACCCATTTGTGTTTTCATCAAAATCACAACAGGTTTGCCCTTTCCAGAACGACGTTTTGCTTTGCGCAACATAGCCACAACGGCTTCAATATTATTACCTTCTTCCAAGATCAACACGTCCCAACCGAATGCTTTCAACTTTGCGGGTAAGTCGCCCAAAGACATAACTTTGTCTGTTGGTCCATCAATTTGTTGGCCGTTCCAGTCAACCGTAACGATGAGGTTGTCGAGTTTATAGTGTGGTGCGAACATCAACGCTTCCCAGTTTTGACCTTCTTCCAATTCACCATCACCCGTCAGTGCCCAAACGAAATTGGATTCACCGTCCATCTTTTTCGCCAAAGCGACACCACAAGCGACCGACAAGCCTTGTCCCAAAGAACCTGAAGCAATGCGCACGCCTGGAAGTCCTTCATGTGTTGTCGGATGCCCTTGCAAACGGCTGTTTAGTTGACGGAAAGTTGCCATTTCAGCCGCAGGGAAATAACCTGAACGCGACAAAACGCTGTAAAAAACAGGTGAGATGTGTCCGTTAGAAAGGAAAAACAAGTCTTCATCTTTGCCTTCCATATAAAAACGCTTCTTGCGCTTCATGACAGAAAAGTAAAGAGCCGTAAGATAATCCGCACAACCCAATGAGCCGCCAGGGTGTCCTGATTGACAATTATAAACCATGCGCACGATGTCACGACGCACTTGTGAGGCAATGCCTTGTAATTCAATTGTAGTAGCCATATTTTTTTATTTGATAAAATTGATTTTTACGATAGACAATTGGGTGCAAAAGTAGGAAAATAAACCATGAAAAAAAGCCTTCAAAAAGTCAAAACTTTTTGAAGGCTTTTTTGTGAATAAAAAACCCGCGAAGCAAGTTAAGTCACTTCGCAGGTTAAAACTTCATCAAACCAATCACATGAAAAAACTTTAAATGTGTATCTTTATCATTCCTGAAAATGATTTTCTGCTGTAAGGGAAGGACTCGAACCTCCACGAGGCGGTTAGCCGAAGAACAGAGTGCGCGCGCTGGTGGTCAACCCCAATTACTCTTCGTTTATCCCGTGCTCCCCACCCTCGAGACAAGAGGGCATGGCTGCCAATTTCATCACCTCACAATTTGGGTATTGGTGAATTGATTATTGGGGGTTGGTTATTCGTGAGTTAGTTTAATAACCAATTCCCAGTAACCAATAACTAATAACCAATTTTGCTGTAAGGGTAGGACTCGAACCTACAAGAGGCGGTTAGTTTTGATTGCTCAAAATTTTATCCCGTCTTCCCCACCCCCGAGACAAGGGGGCACGTCTGCCTGTTTCGTCACCTCACAATATTACGCTTTTTTTTTGATTCTCTCATTGAGCTTTCTCAATTTCGATGGTGCAAAGATAAGAGCAGTATCAATGAATTGCCAAATTTTTTATCAATTTTGTAACACTATCTAAAAACATTTACAAAATTGATAAAATTTTAATGATTTTAACTTAAATTTCATAATATTTTTGATTTATTATTTTATTATTTTGTGAAATTTCCAATGGATAAAACAATCGTTTTGAAATTATTTCCCAATTTTGCAGAACGAACAAACCACATTTTTAGGTTATTGACTTTTTGATGGATAAAAATTCCACCAATTTTCTCAAATGAGGTAGAAAAAAGGATTGGTAAAAAGCCTCTTTTTCCCATTTTTTAGGCTTTTTCATTAAGTATTAAAAAAAAACGCCCATTCAAAACCGAAAAAATGCTTCTCAAACAACAAAAATCTGAATCTGCCTTATCTTTGGGCAAATTTCTTGAATGACTCAACAACGAATTTATAAGTCTTTCCACGAGACAAAGCAACACGAACTAAAAAAACTGGCTGTGTTGATTGATCCTGATAAGATGCGACTCAACAACGTAGCGCGTGTTTTAGACCTTGCTGTACGCGCTGAAGTGGACTATTTTTTTGTCGGTGGTAGCCTCATCGTCAACGATATGATGGACTATTGCCTCGATGCTATTCGAGAAATCGGTTCTATTCCTGCCATTCTTTTCCCCGGTAGCCCCCAACAAATCAATTCAAAAGCCGATGCCATTCTGTTTTTATCTTTGATTTCAGGGCGCAATGCCGACTTACTGATTGGGCAACACGTCCTCGCTGCGCCTATGTTGCGACGGTCTGGTCTCGAAATCATGCCAACTGGCTATATGCTCATTGATGGCGGCGCACCTACAACGGCTTCATATATCAGTGGGACACACCCGATTCCATGTAATAAGGAGGACATTGCTGTTTGCACAGCCCTTGCAGGTGAAATGTTGGGTCTGAAAACGATTTATTTAGATGCAGGTAGCGGTGCTAAAAACCCTGTACCCGAAGCGATGATTACGGCTGTAAGCCAAAACCTTAATATTCCACTTATCGTCGGTGGCGGTATGCGGACTCCTGAACGAGCCGCAGCCAATGCAAAGGCGGGAGCTGATATTATTGTCGTGGGCAATGCTTTGGAGAAAGATCCTAATTTGGTTTTGGACATTGCCCAAGCGGTGCATGGGGCGGGGAAGCAGAATCATTACGTCTAAAAATATATCACAAATCTAAGTAATCGAGTATCTGCAAAATTTAATGGTGCAATTATATGAAAATATACATTTTTATATTGGTAAAAATAAATAACGCAATTTAAGATTCATATTTCCAAATATCCATCGAAGTCTTTATATTTACCGACGAAAAATGAGGTTAACAGCTTACATATTATTCGGACTGTGGTTATTTACAGCAATCTTAAGCAATGTGCTTAGGATACATAGTTCTATGTCTGATAATTGTTCGATAGAATTGACTGAAAAAGACTCAAAAGAAAAGTCAGCTGATGAAAAAGACGGTGAAAACGAGAAAGAGTCAAAAGAAAAATCAGAAAAAGAAGGAAAAGATAAAGAAGATAAATTTTTTGAACCTCATTACTACAGCAAATTACTAGCCTATTTATATTCTTCTCGGCTTAGAAATACTATACATATTGCAAATGAACAATACATTTGCTCCTTCTCCATTGAATTAGATAGCCCACCACCAGAGTTTTATCTCTAAAATTCATTTCTCTCAACATTTTCTAAGGTATTCTTAACAACCATAAGAATACAATTATCGGCATTGGCATTAGACGCTTTTACACTGTCTATACCCAATTGTTGTATCTATTAAACTTAACCAATTTAATAAAATGAAGGAACATTCTCCAGAAGTGCGTCAAGTATTGACGTCTCAAATGGCATTGCAATTTCTTAAAGAAGGCAATCAACGATTTTTGAAAAACTTACGCATTAATAGAAACATGCTACAATTGGTTAATGATACAGCTGAAGGTCAAGCCCCTTTTGCTGCTATTTTGAGTTGTAGCGACTCTCGTACATCCGTTGAGTTAGTTTTTGACCAAGGGCTGGGCGATATTTTTAGTATTCGTTTAGCGGGCAATATTGCCAGCATTAATGCGATTGCAAGTATGGAATACGCTTGTAAAGTCTTAGATGTCAAGCTCATCGTGGTCTTAGGACATACGAATTGCGGTGCGATTAAAGGTGCTTGCGACAAAGTAACGATGGGTAATTTAGGGGCTTTACTCGACCACATTCATCCTGCCGTTGATTTCGAAACGGAGACCTTAATCAATCGTACATCATCAAATTCTCAATTTCTGCACAATGTCACGCATTTAAATATCCAATATCAGATGCAAAAAACACTTGATTCAAGTGATATACTGAGGGGTATGCTTGACGCGGGAGAAATCGGTCTTGTCGGTGCCATTTATGACCTCGCAACGGGCATTGTCACCTTTGATGACGAAGACATTATTTTTGATACGAAACACACATTTTCTCACATTCCACAATTAGTAGAAAATCCATCATGAAAAATAAATATTTTAATTCAGAAAACATGTCTCTCGGAGAGACTATGCGCTTTTTCTTAAACCCTTTTGATGGTCGTTACGAAGACTTGTTGAAAGGTAATGTCAAATTAAATATTTTCAAAGACCTGACTGCAGGGCTTATTGTTGCCATGATTGCCATTCCCTTAGCGATGGGATTTGCGATGGCTTCTGGTTTGCGCCCAGAACAAGGCATTGTTGGCGGAGCTGTTGCGGGACTATTGGGTGCGCTTTTTGGCGGATCAAAATATCAGGTTTATGGACCAACCGCAGCCTACATTCCGATTATCGGCGGTTTAATGGCTACTTACAGTCATGGATTCTTAGTATTGGCATCGTGCCTTGCGGGTCTCTTATTGATGACTTCAGGGATAACAAAATTAGGACGTATTATTGCTAAAGTACCACATTCCATTATTGTTGGCTTTACGATTGGTATTGCTGTCGTTATTGCCTGTTCACAAGCGGGTGAAATATTCGGATTTAAAGAAAAAATCGGTTATGGTTTGGGTGAACAAATCAGCAATACCATAAAGTATTTTGGCACAGCCAATATTTTTGCCGTCATTTTAGCACTTATTACCTTCGCTATTTGCAAAACACTCATCAAAGTTTCGACTTATATTCCTGCGCCATTGGTCGCCTTAGCTTTTGGTTATATTGCGGCGGCTACTTTTTGGAGCGATAAAGGTTTGATTCTCATCAAAGACAAATTTGGTGCTATTCCAACAAACTTTTGGGTTATTACAACACCTGTTTTGCCTGAGGCGTGGACATCAACTGTCATTTTTGACCTTATTTATTATGTCATCGCTATTTATTTTGTGGCGGCAGTTGAGAGTCTTTTATGCTCACGCATGGCTGACCGTATGGCTAACAATACAGGAAAACCATTTGACCCCAACAAAGAATTGTGGGGGCAAGGCATTGTGAATATCATCACCCCTTTATTCAATGGTTTCCCACACACCGGGGCCTTGGCGCGGACGGCTGTAAATATTCGTTTAGGTGCTTTGTCTCCTTTGGCAGGTGTCGCAAAATTCACATTCAAATTGTTATTAGCAGCTTTCTTAGCGACTTACTTGGAGCAAGTACCTATGGCGTGTATTGGCGGCATATTATTATATGTGGCAACGGGTATGGTGAAAGTGAAAGAAATCAAGGAGGTATTAGCCATGAAAAGCACTTTCCACTTAGGTTTAATGGCTTACACCGCTATCATGGTGCCTGTTGCAGGTTTCTTAACGGCTGTATTGAGTGCCATTGTGATTTATGCTGTCCATCAATTGGTCACATCAGGCAAAAAAGAAACGGTTACCGCTTCTCCCGAGCCTAATGCCTTAGAAAAAGCGGCAAAAGAAACAGGACCATTATATCGTTCGCCTAATGCACAAGAAGAAATAGACGTAAAAAAATGAAAAGAAGAAGAAGAAAGAAAAAAGCCCTCCTCGTTGGTCAAATACTGAGGGGGGCTTTTTTTAATGCTTACTAATAGATTGCATTCTCTCCCTATATATTCGCAACCAATTCACCAACGCAAACGAAGCCAAACCCAGAAAAACGACATACTCAAACGTAATCAACAAAATACCTTTTTGGAAATAAAGAACGGGCGCAATAATATCCACTAAAACCCACAGCACCCACGACTCTATTTTTTTCATAGTCAATAGCAAATTGCCAAAAATACTCATCGTCATCACCAGAGTATCGGCGTAAGGAAATGCCGCTTCGGTCGGAAATACTGAGGGGTACCAAATGTGTAATTTTGTAACCATCGAACCAATAATAAGCGTTGAAATGATGATGGTTATAATCATCAAAATTTGATATTTACGAGGTAACCAATTGATAACCAACACTTTCTCATGCGTTTCCGCTTTTATTCTCGACCACAACCACCAACCGTAAACGCCTGTTATGAAAAAATAGATTTGTAAAAAAACATCTGAGTAAAGGCTCAATTTATAAAAAATCACGCCCGAACAAACGACATTGACCAAGCCAATGCCCCAATTCGAAATATGCTCACGAGCACTCAACCAAACGGCAAGCAGCCCAAAAATCGTAGCGACCAATTCGAGCCAACTCATTTTATAGTTGAGTAGCTCAAAGGCGATGTTGTTAATGTCAAAAAAACTCATTTTTCAAGGATAATGGTTAACACATAGTCACAGTAGAACACATAGTTTTAAAAAAAATAAAAAACTATGTGTCCTACTGTGACTATGTGTTAAATTAAAAACTATTGTGCTCCGTTACTTATGTCTATTTCAGATTCAACTTCCCAATCAGCGCGAAGTCCTTCAATTTTTTTCCAAAAAATGCGTTCAGGTTGGCTTTTCTTATCGTAGTTGCCTGTGTCCCAACGGCGATTGACGTTGGTGTCTTCAATTACTTTCAGTTTATATTCAGAAGGCGGTATCATTTCAAAACGCTTTTCGGCTGATTTTTTATTGTCAATAAAAAACACGCCTTCAACACCATCAGACCCATTAATGATTTGAACAACATAGTGTTTTAAAGTATCTAAACCCTTGACTTTCACGATAATAGTACCCAATTCAGATTTTTTCTGAACTTGTATTTTCGTCGCAACGGTATCGTTTTTAAAACCAAAAATATCAGTCAAGGCTTGTGGCAATATAGTGAAAGTATAAGGCATTCCTTCTACCCACGCTGCATCAAAAACCAATCGTCTTTTACTCGTCGAATCATACTTTATACTGAGGGATATGTTTTGACGAGCCGAATCCAATAACATAACCTTTTGACTATCAATTGTTTCTATCGGATTATCAAACATTACGGCAAATGTTTTAGTCGGATTTAAGGTATAATTGGCTTGAATACTGAGGGGTGTCAAAGTTTTATTTTTCTTAAAAAAATCAGCCCGTCCACGTGTTCTGATGCGTACTGTATCTGTCGGAAAAGTATCGTTTTTAACATAAATATTCCACGTAGCATCGCCTGACGGCAAATCATAAAACGCAAGTATGGTGTCCTTACTCACTTCCGTTTCTATTTTTTGTTTGACATCATCAAACGTTACTTTCGCAGCCTTTGGGTCTTGATTGGCTATTAGTTTTGTGACACCGTATTTATCAGTTTCTTTAGTCATCAACTGCCATTTTTTAGGCGGGTCGAACAAGCGGATATTTATTACACCTGTTTGACTCTCAATTACTTGTATTTTGACACCTGATTTATTTATCGAATCCTGTTTCGCATTTCGAGCTGTATCTGCCTTCATTTTTGAAGCTGTAAAATCGGCTGTGACGTGGAACAATGAATCTGGAAACCCAATGCGTTCAATGTCTTGATTGTACAAATAATTCAAATCTTTATCGAGCAATGCAAAAACTTTGAATTGACCTTCTCGCACATTTTCAATGATGGTTTCGCCATTTTTATCCGTCCTACCAAAGTAAAAAGGCTTGATTTTACGCACAACAGAGTCCGCAAAATTGTCATACAACATCAAAACGACCCCCTCAGTAGGATCGCCTGTTACAGCATCCACAACTCGTCCGCGCACCGTCAATGAGTCAATAATATTGCCCGTTGAAAAAACAAAACGCAGACTTTTTGCTATATTTCCTTCGCTTAAATCCTTGACAGCCGCGCCAAAATTGATGGTATAAGTGGCATTTTCACGCAAAACCTCTTTCTTTCCAAACTCAAAAATGACTTTTTTACCGTCCTGCGTCACCTGCGGCTGTTCCTCAAGCGGCGGCGAAACGACGACTTGATTGAAAGCATCTTCAAGCTTAATCCATTCATCAAACGTCAACTCAATGCGTTGTTTTTTGAAATTTGTTTGATAATTAGGCGTTGACTTCTCTGCAACAACTTTTGGCGGTATCTCATCTTTTGCGCCACCTGTTGGCGCAACGATATTCGCACAACTTTGTATGAACAAAAAAGGCATGAATAAGAGAAAACCCTTTATCAAAAAAGGATTTTTGATAAGTGAAAGGCACTTATTTTTTATATTAACAACCATAATGTTATTTAAAACCTTGAAAAAAAATCGCGTGAAGTTACGGCATTTTAAACGTCTGATACTGAGGGGTCGCTGTTTTGAGTAAAAAAACCTATTTTTTACCAACGAACAATTAACGTTAACATTTCAAGAGGAAAAAAAACTGGCTTGAACAGTGAACTAAATATTAAATCTATTGTACTGATAGTACGGATTTACAGATTAAGCCTTAAATTTGTGCGAATCGAAACCAACTTCAATCATCTTTTATTCACCAAACTCACCTATACGTTATGGAAGCGACATTAACTACTTTCGACATCATTGATTATGCACCAGAATACCGCAAAAGTTTTGCGCAACTTAACGCAGAATGGATGACGACTTACTTCGGTAAGCACATGGATGACCACCTCGATGACCCCGAAGCAAGCATCATCAATAAAGGCGGATTCATCCTTTTTGCACAAGCAGACGACAAAATCGTTGGCACTTGCGCCATTTTGAAGGAAAACAATAAACTTTTTGAGATTGCCGACATGGCAGTAGCCCCTCAGTATCGCGGCAAAAATATTGGCAAACGACTGTTGAATGCGGCGGTTGACAAAGTTCGATTAGCGGGCGCACGTCAAGTTTATCTTGTGACCAGTTCAAAATTGACGGCTTCAATCGAGTTGTTTCGTACTTATGGCTTTCGTGAAACAGGTTTTGACGCTGAAATGTCCGTTTATGACGGTTCAGATGTTAAAATGATACTTAATTTGAAGTAAGGCTGTACACGCCGCATGAATAAAGAATTCTTCAAAAACATTATTTTTCTTATTGCTATCAATCTACTCATTAAGCCCTTGTACATTTTTGGCATTGACCGCACGGTTCAGAACCGCGTGGGTGAGCAGGTTTATGGCATTTATGCGGCGCTTTTCAGCTTTACATTTTTACTCCAAATTGTCAACGATTTCGGTATTCAGAACTTCAACAGCCGTGAAATTGCTCAAAATCGGCATCAATTGACCCGTTATTTGTCTGGCATTCTCTCCTTAAAAATCATTTTAGCAATAGTTTATTTGATTGTTTTGATGATTGTTGCCTTCATTTTCAGGTACGATACCCGCTTATACCCCATGATTTTGTCGTTGGGTCTTTACAATATTTTGCTCTCCTTGAATATCTATATCCGTTCTAATATTGCCAGTTTAGGTTTGTATAAATTGAACAGTTTTTATAGCGTATTCGACCGTCTTTTGCTCCTTTTTATCTGCCCTGTCTTGCTGTTTGTTGAGCCGTTTAGCTCCTCGTTTCAGATTGAATGGTTTGTTCATGCACAGAATTTCACATTGATAATCAATATTTTAGGTGCATTCATCGTCTGTTATCGGCGTGTTGATTGGTTTAAAATCAGCTTCAATCGCCCTTTTTTGGTGTCTATACTGAGGGGGGCTATGCCGTATGCACTTGCCATATTTTTGATGACGATTTACACCCGAACCGATGTGGTGATGCTTGAACGCATACTGGAAGACGGTGCAAAGCAAGCTGGCATTTATGCATCTGCGTATCGTTTGTTAGATGCAGTCAATGTCTTAGGATTGCTCTTTGCAGGTTTGTTGATGCCGATGTTTTCAAGACAAATTAAAATGCGAGAATCCGTTACAGCTTTGTTGCGGTTTAGTTTTCAAATAATTATGGTCGCCGCCTTGACTTGTGCAGGAACTGTGTGGTTTTACAGAGCCGAAATTATGCAAATGCTTTACCATGAAGCCACCCCTTATTCAGGCGATGTTTTAGGCATTTTGATGTTTAGTTTTGTTGCCATGACGGGTACGTTGATTTATAGCACGCTTATCGGTGCAGCCGGTTCAGTGAAACGCATGAATCGGACATTTATCATCGCTTTTGTCTTAAATATTGTTTTAAATATCCTTTTAATACCTCACTTTAAAGCCTTAGGTTCAGCGTTTTCCACCTTTTTCACGCAGTCTTTTGTATTAATTTCTTTGATTCTTTTATCCCAAAAATTGATTCCAACTACACGAGAAAAAGGCAATTTGCGTTGGGGGCTCTCTATTTTAGGATTTGCCGCAGCCGTTTTCATCCTTGGTTTTTTATCAAAACAACTCTCTTTCACCCCTTTTTGGTATGGCGATATGGCAATAGCCGTCCTTTCAAGCGTCCTTTTAGCAGGACTAATGGGCTTTTTAAATCATAAAAAAATAGAAGCGTTGTTGAAATGATGAAGTATGAATGATAAATGTGGATTCATCATTTATCATTCATACTTCATCATTTACCCCTCCCCTCAGTATTTTTTATCGAAATAAGCCTTACAAAGCGAAAAAGTGAACAGTATGGTCAAAATTATCGTTTAAGGTGTAACTTTGTAGCAAAATTTGTACTTCGGTACATATATTACCAAATACAACCAGCCCGTTTTGCAGGGCATAATTGCAACTAAAATTATAAAACAATGTCAATTTCTAACGGCACGATCAAAAAATCACAACGTGAAGACCGCTATCAACACCACGATTACTATGGTGTAGATGATTTATTAAACGAAGAACATTTGCTCGCACGGGAAGCTGTGCAAGCGTGGGTGAAACAAGAAGTCAGCCCCATTATTGAGGATTTTGCGAATCGGGCAGAGTGTCCGAAGCATTTATTCAAGGGTTTGGCAGAAATTGGGGCATTTGGTCCTTCGATTCCTGCGGAATACGGCGGCGGCGGCATGGATGAAATCGCTTATGGTATCATCATGCAGGAGTTGGAACGGGGCGATTCGGGCATTCGTTCGATGGCTTCGGTACAAGGTTCTTTGGTTATGTATCCGATTTATAAATTTGGTTCAGAGGAGCAAAAACGGCATTATTTGCCAAAATTGGCAAGTGGCGAGTTCATCGGTTGTTTTGGTTTGACAGAGCCAGACTCTGGTTCTGACCCAGGCAGCATGCTGACGAATGTTGTTGACGACGGCGACGCATATATATTAAACGGTGCAAAAATGTGGATTACCAATTCACCCATTGCCGATATTGCCGTTGTTTGGGCGAAAAACGAAATAGGTGAAATCATCGGTTTAATCGTCGAAAAAGGCATGGAAGGCTTCACTGCGCCTGAAATTTATGGCAAATGGTCGCTTAGAGCGAGTATAACAGGCGAATTGGTTTTTCAAGACGTGCGTGTGCCAAAGAAAAATGTGTTGCCCAATGTCATAGGTTTGAAAGGACCTTTGATGTGTTTGTCAAAAGCCCGTTATGGCATTGCTTGGGGTGCGATTGGTGCGGCTTTGGATTGTTACGATTCCGCTTTGCGTTATTCAAAAGAGCGTGAGCAATTTGGTCGTCCCATCGGTGGTTTTCAATTGACGCAAAAGAAATTGGCGGAAATGATTACCGAAATCACCAAAGCACAACTTTTGGCTTGGCGACTCGGCACATTGGCCAATCAAGGCAAAGCGACACCTGCCCAAATAAGTATGGCAAAACGCAATAATGTCAACATGGCTTTGGTCATCGCTCGTGAAGCCCGTCAGATTCATGGCGGCATGGGCATCACAAATGAATATCCAGTTATGCGCCACATGATGAACCTTGAAACGGTATTAACGTATGAAGGTACGCATGACATTCATTTGCTCATTACGGGTATGGATATCACGGGTTTGAATGCGTTTTCGTAATTTTATACCCCTCAGTATAAAAGGGTTATTTGATACTTTTTTGACATAACAAAGCATTAGTTGGTTTTAAAAAATGATACAGCGAACATTGTTTTTTGCTTTTTTCAACGTTTTTTGCTTGACAACAACTTTTGTTTTGGGGCAGAAACCAATCGTTATAAAATTAAATAACCCTTCATTTGAGGATTATCCTCGAATTGGTTCTCCCCCAAAAGGTTGGCTTGATTGTGGTTTTGAGGGTGAAACACCTCCAGATACGCATCCTACGGGGATGTTCGATGTATCTAAAAAACCCTTGGATGGTGCGACATATCTGGGTATGGTGACACGTGATAATAATACATGGGAATCGGTAGAGCAAAAGCTCAAATCGCCTTTATTAGAAGATGTGACTTATACGTTTTCTCTTTATTTAGCGCAATCTAAAACGTATAACAGCCAAAGTCGTTTGACATTGAAAGATGTGAATTACAATACACCCACGATAGTACGCATTTGGGCAGGTACAGATAGGTGTACAAAAAAAGAATTACTCGCTCAATCGCAGCCTATTGAGTCAACTAATTGGGAGAAGTTTAATTTTACATTTACACCAAAATCAAATTATGATTATTTTTTGATTGAAGTATTTTATAAAGCTCGAACAGCTTTTCCTTATAACGGACATATTTTGGTGGATAAAGCATCCGATATCGTTCCTGAAAAAAAATAAGAAAGGACTTTGAATCGTTAGAAATACTCAACACAATGAGATTGAGTTGGAAAACATTATTCAAATAATTGATTATCAATATTTTAATTGATTCATAATACTTGTAACTGAAAAATGGTTAAACAGACACTTTTTATCGTTTTTTTCGCAGTTTGCAGTAGTCTGCAGATACCTCTCTTTGGACAGAAGCCTGTTGTTATAAAGCTTGACAATCCGTCATTTGAGGACTATCCACAAGCAGGGCATCAGCCAGCGGGTTGGTTCGACTGCGGTTTTGCAGGCGAAACGCCACCCGATGTGAATCCAACAGGACAGTTCAAAGTATCGAAAAATGCCTATCACGGCACGACTTATTTAGGCATGGTGACCCGCGACAATAATACGTGGGAAGCTGCTGGGCAACGCTTGAAATCGCCTTTGTTAAAAGGTGTTACTTATACGTTTTCGATTTATTTGGCTCGTTCGGAGATTTACATGAGCCAAAGTCGGACGACAGGGCGTGATGTCAACTATGTTACACCTGCCATTTTAAGGGTATGGGCAGGTTCCGGTTATTGCGCTAAAGAAGAAATGATGGGTGAAACAGACCTTGTTTCATCAGCTGCATGGCAAAAATTCACAATGAAGTTTACGCCAAAGGCAACACATAACTATTTTATGATTGAGGCTTTCTACAAAGTTCCTACGCTTTTCCCTTACAACGGCAATGTTTTAGCGGATAATGCTTCTGATTTAGTGCCTGAAATGCCAAAAGAGGAGCCTAAAATTGCTGTTATTGAGCCTAAGTCCAAAACTAATACGACAAAACCCACGCCGAAACAAACAGTGGAAATACCCCGACCGCCGACTATTAATATCGTAAAACCGACTAATAAGACAACCGTTACAAACCCCTCAGTAGAACTGCGTGCGACGGCGGGTAATATCAGTGACAAAAACCAAATTTCGGTATTTTTCAATGGGAGCGAGATGTCTGCGTTTGAGTTCGACAAAGCAAAACACCTTGTGCGCGCAAATATTCGGCTCAATGAAGGCGAAAATACCCTTATTGTAAAAGTTGCAAACAAAGATGGCGATGCTCTTTCCTCTACGACTATCAATTATACACCATCGGTTGCTGTGACAACAGCTACACCCGACAGATTGAAAGAAGGGACGATTATTAAGATTGAAAAGCTTCAATTTGCTTCCAATTCATCGGAAATTGAAAAAGATTCTTATAGCTCTCTCGATGAGATTTATAATTTATTAGCTGCAAACCCGCACATGATTGTCGAAATTGGCGGACATACGAACTTGGTTATTGAAGAAGGTTTGAGCTATCGCTTGTCTAAAAATCGCGCACAGGCTGTTGCAGATTATTTAACTAATAAAGGGATAGATAAAAGACGGTTGATAACAAAGGGCTATGGCAAAAGTCTGCCCATTGAAAACAATACGTCGCAAGCTGCCAATAAAGTCAATCAGCGTGTAGAAATCAAAATATTGAGTACAAGTGGTTGAAAATGCCCCCCTCAGTATTTTTGATAAAAAAAGCCTTTGCGATGTCTCACAAAGGCTTTTTTTATGCAAAAATTCAGAAATTAAAACGCTTGACTGTATTTTAACAACAAGGCATTACGTATAAAAATATTGCGGTGTGTGGGTTTTTCAACATCATTATCCTTGAAAACTAAGATATCGTTGTCATAAAACCAGTCCGATTTGAAATTGATAGAGAAATTTTTAACAATAAAAAAATCAAGTGAGTTATAAAACTCAACATCAATATTCTGTGGGTCACGGAGGTAGTTTGAATACAAATCGAGCGTACCTGTGTAAGCCACTCTGCCATCAAAAAACTTATTGATATAGTCAAATCGGAGTTCAGAACCGACTTGAAAATCCACTTTTTTGTTCGGTTTAGCCGCATCTAAAGGGAAAAAACTACCCGTTTTAGCCAATTTATCATTTGAAACGATGACGGCTTTGAGTGCAACAGGTGAATACAAAATAGTCAAATTAGGCGTCGCTTTGTAGATAATGCCTGGCGCAAAGCGAATAGTTGCGGGAGAAAACAGTCCACCCGTCAAATCGAGCGTTTGAGTCACACCTTTAGGATTGGCTGACAAATAATTTTTACCATAAGTTGGCAAAAATTGCGTTTGCAAATCGAACAAACCTGCACATACCATTTACCAGTGCCTAATTTATAACCTGCTTGTGAAGTGAATTGCAAAACATCATTGGCTTTCGTCAATGTGGTGTTACCAACTTGTACTAAGGCTAACTGCACGCCAAAACGGTTGTTCCAGATAAGTTTATCTTTAACGAGATTAGCAGAATAACTTAACAGTCCGCCAAAACCAACGCGATTGTCGCCAGCACCTGAACGCGGGTTGATGAGGTTGAGCCAAGAGAAATCAACACCTAAGCCGCCGATTTTTGTCCAGCCCTGTTTTGCTTCCTTTGGTGGCGCTAATTCTTTGACATTGTCTTTAGCGTCAATAACTTTTTGAGCCGCTAAGGAAAGGGTAACAGAAAGGAAAATTGTAAAAATAAGTGATATTTTTCTGAACATATTTGAAATATTTTATAAATAAATAATCAAGTTTTTTGTTTAAACCTGTGCTAAATGAAAAATGCCTTGTACGTTATGTCATTGACTATTAACCGATGAAGAAAACATCGGTAACGCTATCAATGAAGACGAGCAAGGCATTTTAAATGTTATTTATCTTCAGGTAATTGAAAAAAATCATTCGGTAGAATTTCAACGCTTTCCCGCATCAACTTACTGAGGGGGACGATTATTTGTCGGTCAGGCGCATTGAGCACGACACTGGTATTGTCCAAAGCTACAATTCTGCCTACGGTGTCTCCAATTTTTATGACATCTCCTGTACGAAAACGCTTACGGCTATACATAGAACCGAGGAAATTTGCCATGACATCGCGTGAAGCCAAGCCATATCCAAGCGCAAAAGCGGCAACACCGCCTCCGAGAATAATATTCAAATTGGTTTTTACAAAATCTGTATCAATCTTTGCTTGAGCCATAGCCGTAACGATAGCCGTTAAAAAGACAAAATAGAAGACAAAATTGCCAATAATACCCGCCGAAGGAATCCCAAAAGACTTACAAGCAGTCAAAACAATGTTCTTTATCATGTTTGACACCAGCAGACCGAAAATCAGGACAATCAGAGCTGTCAATAAATTGGGTATGTAATTAATGATGTCGCTGATAAGTTGCGATACAGCAGGCATACCTAAGACATCCGTGGCAGCAATCAGAAAAACAAGCATCATTCTGGTAACTTCGGAGAAGTAGAAAAAAAGTAACTTTAGCGAAAAAAAAATGATAGAAGAATACGTTAGTGATTTGTTATTATATTTTGGAGATAT
>JAYVFS010000051.1:0-5487 GCA_043772905.1 Saprospiraceae bacterium
CACATAGCCTTTAACTGATTGATTTCCATATACTTCTATGTGTTCTATGTGACTATATGTTGCGAAAAAAAGTGTTGTTTAAATGTGTTGAACTACTTAATCAAGGTTTTATACCATTTAAAAAGGGCAGTTGTTTTAAACAAAACAATTGCCCTTTTTAAATGGTATAAAAAAATCCTGTCCGATTATCGGACAGGATAGTCAAATCTAAGTATAAAAAAACTCTTAAGAATTTTGGCACTTTAAGGGCTTCATATTGGTCTTTAAACAAAAAAAGAAGACAAATACTGAGGGGGTACATTTACTTGTTAACTGCAAATTTTTTCACCAGTTTCTCTTTGCCCGATGTCAGCTGAACTGTATAAATGCCTACGGCATATTGTGAGATATCCACCGTGGTTCTGCCCTGAAAATCAGATTTATTGTATAAGGTTCTACCATAAATATCAGTAATGCGGAGTGTTTGTCCATCTTGATTTTTATCGTCCCAAACGATTCTAATAAAATCATTAGCAGGGTTCGGGTAAACATTGAGCAAAAGTGAACGATTAACTCTCAAAGTTTGCGGATTCCCTTCGTAAGGTTGATCGTATAGATTGGCTGCCCATATACCACGTCCGTGTGTACCTGCATAGATTTTACCGACACCAGAATGGATTTTCAAATCTGTCACCATCACACCACGCGGCATACCGACTTGAAATTCAACAAATTTGGACATGGTGTTGTCTTTGTAAAAAACACCAATTGCCGTACCAACATAAACCGCACCCACTGGGCTGTTATCTTGTGCTGCAATCGTCCAAACAGGCACATTTGGCAAGCCATCGGTGATATTGCGCCAAGTTGCACCACCGTCTTCTGAGTAAAAAACTTTACGGGCATGATTCGGATTTGTAGCAACGAAACCAATCGAAAAACCGACCCATATTTTATTCGGCTGTATCGGATGAATCGTAATAGAGTTGAGCGTAGCGGCTGGGAAAGCCGTATCCCAAATATTCGTCCAAGTCAAACCACCATCCATTGTTTTGTACAACGCTCGAACAGCCGCGCTACCGCTACTAAAACTCAATCGAGAAGCAATAACAATATTTGGGTTTGACTGAGCCATAGCAATGGCATACGTTTGATTGAAAGAAGTACCTTGTGGAAAATTGGACATAGGTGCCCAAGTATTGCCACCGTTTATTGTTCTCCAAACATGATGCTCACGAGCTTGAATAACGATATTAGGGTTCATCTCGGACATTTCCATAGGAGTCAACCAATTACCAGCATCTATGCTTTCCATTTCTCCCGAAACAAAACGATATGTCAAGCCGCCATCATCAGTACGCCAAGTTTGACCAAATTGGACAGTGGTGTAAAAAGTATTAGGATTAGTCGGGTGTATTACTGATACAAAGCCATCCCAACCGCCTACCACACCATCCCATCTTCCATTACGACGCATAAGTACGCCATTGTCTTGTGCGCCCCCCATTACGATTGTTGGGTCACTTTTACTGACGGCTATTGAATAAAATTCAGTGGTTGAAATCCCATTACCCACAAACTCCCATTTAGTCGGAAAATTATAACAATCGGGTAAATAAAGGTTTGAGACGAGTTCGAAAAAGTCATTTCGTCCATTTCTACAAGGCGCAATGAGTGCGTTATTGCCAGGCGTTAGATTACGTGTTTTGTAAAGACCTCCATCGGTGGCTAAGAAATAACTGCCCGAAATAGGTTGATATTCGCCCCAATGATGGTCGGCGTGTGCGCTTTTACCAAGCGAATTGACCCAAAACGTTGTTTTGTTGAAAGAAGTACCGCCGTTTGTTGAACCCCACATATCAACACCACTGAGAAAGACATTGTCTCTATTTTTGGGGTCAACAGTCAGCACTAAATTGTAATCACCTTGCGAACCAATATCCGTTGAATCGCCCAAAACCCAACCTAAGGTATTGGGTACTGAGGGGTAACGGCTACGGTCTTGCCAAGTGCTGCCACCGTCAAGTGTCCGAAAAATAGCACCAAAACGGTCTTGGTTAAAAGTCGTATCAAACTCCGTAGAAGCCACATAAAGGCAATTCGCATCAGAAGGTGCAACGCTCATTTTGATATAGTCCCAAAGGAAATCGGGGCGGTTGATGACTGTTGCGACGGAGTCCATCAGTCGCCAAGTTGCGCCAAAATTGTCTGACCGACGAAGTTGAAATACAAATTTACTTGCACTGTACCGTTTGAAATGAGTGGCATAAATACGTTCTGGGTTAGTTAAATCGGCATAAGTCGCTGCGGCAAACCGCAAATCATTGGGCGCATTGAACGGAGACGTGTAATTAGTTTGTAATGTTTGTGTCCAAGTTCCGCCACCGTCAACGGATTTATAAATGCCATTGGTTTTCACGACGACTATTTCTGAAGAACGTTTGGGATGCACCCATAAGTTTTCGATATGCCTACCTGTGCCAAAATCGGCATTGATGGGAACCCAATTACTGCCACCGTCAGTCGTTTTGAACAACCGACTCGTTCCTCCATTACCATACCAACCAAAACCGCCTCCGTCTCTATCACCTGTGGCGAGGTAGATGATATTGGAGTTGGATTGGTCAATTGCAATATCCGAAATTTCCATAATCGGCAAATTCATGGAGATATTTATCCATGATTTCCCGCCATTATAGGTTTTCCAGACACCGCCACCAGAAGTGCCCGCCCAAATATTCATGGTATCCCAAACTGAAAACTCAAGGCAATTGATGCGCCCAATGCCTGTATTCGCTAAGGATTGATTGCTCGATAGCGCAGGCTCAGTGAAAGGAATATCCTCTGGATGGTTGATAGGTCCCAGCAAACGCCAGTTGGCATCAGGGTTCGTCGCTTCGGGCTGCATAGATTTTTGTTGTTCATAAGCCATAAAAGTTTCTAACTTATCATTGGTTGAGGCTGGGACTTCATCAAAGCCATTTTCCATTTGCCATCTGTAGAGTTTGCGTTGATATTTGACAATATCATCGTCTTTTTGCCTTTGTTTGCCGTTAAATTTCTCTGGATTTGCTTCGCGCCAATGCTTAAAAGCCATCGTTAAGTCTCCGACAGTCGCCTTTTCAAGCGGCACATTGAGGTAAGGGCTTTTATGCCAAGCTGCTAAGCGTGTTTCTCTTTTTTCAGATATCAAACTCTGTGGACTTTGCAGGTTTATCTGTGTTTTTTCTGGCATGACAGTCTCTAATTTTTGAGCATTCGCCATGAAAAAGGCTAAACAGAGAAGGATACAAAAACGATGTTTAAGGAAAGAGGTAGTCATCATTAAGTTTTTTTAGAAATGAGAAAATATGGTTTTATAAAAATTAGATCCTAATGGTTTATACAATTTTAGGGAAGAATATTATCGTTGAAATTGAAAAAAGATATTTAGTCTTCCAGAAAATGAAACAAATACTGAGGGGGGTCAGTCCACTTACCGTTTGCAGATTATTACATCCGCCAACGGCAAGTGGGCAATATGCTCTAATGTTCTATCATAATTTTTTCGATTTTTCGTTCTCCATCTGATTGATATTCAACGAGATACAAACCATTTTCAAAACGCCGTGCATCAATATCCATCGTCCACACATTTTGTCCTTGCCTTGAAAATACGGTTTGTCCGATGCTGTTCATTACGCGAATTGTCCATTTTGCATCTATTTCTGCATTGATAGACACATTGATTTTGTCTTTAGCAGGGTTTGGACTCACTGTAAAATCATCGGCTTGTCCTCTGTAAGCAGCATTAGGCATTTCGGCTGTGCTGTTGATGGCGCGTGCCACAAAACCTACTTCATCGTCCTCTCTTGCAGTAGTACTCATATTGTTAGGAGAGGAATCCAAATCGCTTTCGTTGCAAGCCACGACTTGTGCCGTTTGGGTCACATTTTGGGTATTGTTTAAAACAAACAAATGGAAAGTTGCTGTTGCAGTAGCCCCCGCGTCTATTTTGTCAAGTGTCCAAACGCCATTCCAAGAGTCATATCTGCCTTTATCGGCATAAGCGGCTTGATAGGCATAAGGTCCGACACCATTATTGGTGCGTTTGTAAGGTGGTAGCCAATTGATTCGGACACCTGTAGCGGGTGAAATACCTCGATTGGTCGCCGTCAAAGTGTATTTCACAGAGCCATAAAGCGGTAAGCCGTCGTTATCGGCTTTCAGTTCGAGGTCTAAATCTGGTTTTTCGGGGACAATTGGCGTGGCATTGTCGTAGCGATGAATAGCCGTATTCGTAAATTGCGCCCAAGCAGTATTGTTGTCCACAATCTCTAACTGACCGTTGATGTAAGGGTTAACGCCCAAAAAAACATAACGCGAGTCGAGTTCGTAAGGTGCAATATCTTTACGAGTGTTCCATGTTTTACCTAAATCATTGGTCAAAGCTGTAAACAAAACGCGACGTACCGTGTCTTGAAAAAAAGCCATGAGACTTTGTGTATTAGGTATATTGGCAATTGGAAAACCCGTCGGACCCGGTAAATTGCCGCTTTCATGCCAAGTCGCACCGCCATCGGTGGTGTATATCGGATTTCGAGAATTCGCACCAATACCCCTCAGTGCCATGCCATTATTGGCATCCGTAAAAGCATATCGGAGTTCAAAAAAATCTTCCGCAATCCAATTGCCGGAAGTCCAATTTCGACCTCTATCAGTTGAGCGCAAAATACCCCAATTGCCATTTGAATAATCTATTTTTGTAATAAAAATAGTATTACCAATGATTTGGTTAGCTTTATTATTGGCATATTCTGTTTCAATGAGGCGCGGCAGATTGGTTTGTGGTACTCGTGTAAAAGTGTTGCCGCCATCACTAGTATAAGCCACATTGTAACCCAAACTATCTGGGTCGCCAAAGAAAATACCATTATTCGTATCGTAAAAGTGAATAAAATCGGGGAATGTACTGGGGCGGTAAGGCATATCCTGCCAAGTTGCCCCACTATCCACTGTTCGGCGCATAAAATAATTATCGCCTGATAGATTACCGCCCAACAAATGAGATGTTTTGGCATCGTAAGGAAAAAGAGATGAAAAATCCGCATTAAAAAGCCGACCTATTTTATAGGTTTTACCACCGTCGCCCGTTCTGATAAATTGGGGTATGTGCATGGAATCCAAATTACCAAGATTGACATTGTCCGTCCACATCACATTTTTACCAATGGCGTACATTTCGTAAAGACCCTTCATGGCTGGTGTATTTTGCTTGACCCATTGGGCAGAAGTAGAAAACGACAGCAATAAAGCAGTCGTTAAGACGAGTATTTGTTTTGTTTTCATAATGAATTTTTTATTTAAAAAATGAAGTAAAATAAGGTTTATACTGAGGGGTCTATTCTATCACAAAAAATTGATTTTAAATCCGACATTTCCCACAGAAAAATTTAAAATTGCTATTTATTGATTTTTCAAATTTTTATTATTTTAAACCATTTTGATTAAAATAAATTCAATTATAAT
>JAYVFS010000052.1:0-17212 GCA_043772905.1 Saprospiraceae bacterium
AAATCATAAATTTATGCTCTTTTATTTCTCTTTTTAACCGTTTTGCCTAATATTTTACCTATATTATTATCTTATTTAATGCAAAAGTTGAGTTTAAAAACACAAATATAGGAAAATGCCCATAGAAAACATTGTGCTTTTGAAAATTGAGAAATTGAAGGAAAATGATTAAATTTGTGAAAAAACAAGGCTAAATGGCAGATGAACTCTTAATTCGCATCAATCGCACAATTGAATTGATACGCATGTATGACATTGGCATCAAACAAGCGAAGTCATTAGATGCGCCGCTTTATTTGATCGAATCTAAAAACCGTATGAAATTACAACTTGTCAACGAATTAATGGAACTTTTGGCTGAAATGGATGTCAACGTTGACCTAAGAATTGCGGCTTAGAGACTTGTTTTTCTTTGTAAAATGCAGCGATGTGAATCACCCTTGCACATAAGCCACCACTTTCTCATGAAAATATTCCTCGTCAAAAAACTTTGAGATATTCGTAATCTCAACATATTGTCCTTTTCCCAAAGCCTTCACTTCTTCTCTGATATTACCTCCTTTTAAGGCTAAAATACCGTTTGGCAGGGCATTGATATGTTTGGTTTTAATCAAACGACGAGACCAACGGAACAGTTGGTCGAGCGATGTAACGGCACGTGTGACGACAAAATCGAATTGCACGCCTTTGATGTCTTCTACTCTAATGTGTTGAGCTTCAACGTTTTTCAAGCCCAATGCTGTTGCGACTTCTTGAACGACACGTATTTTTTTAGCTGTACTGTCCACCAAGAGGAAAGATACTGAGGGGTATAAAATTGCCAATGGAATGCCAGGGAAACCGCCGCCTGTTCCTAAATCGAGGATGCGTGAACCATCTTTAAAGCCCGTTGTTTTAGCAATTGCTAATGAATGAAGGACGTGGTGCAAATTCAAATTCTCAATGTCTTTGCGTGAAACGACGTTGATTTTTTCGTTCCATTCAGTGTAAAGGGGTAGGAGGGCAGCGAACTGATTTTGCTGCTCGAGTGTCAGTTTTGGGAAATATTTTAAGATTTCGGTCATACGAATGGATATTACGGCTGTTTTTTATTGTAAAACAAATACTTTTGCAAAATTATTCAAAAAACACCGTTTGAGCGTTTATTATTCAAAAAATACTGAGGGGTGTTATTCAATTGTGAAATATGGAATCGAAAAGACAAAAGCAAGTCGCTGAAATGATACGACGGAATTTCAGCTACGTGATGCAAGAAGAAGGACCGAATATTTATGGTCATAGTGTAATGGTGACGGTATCGCATATCCGTATGTCGCCCGACTTAAATTTAGCGCGTATATATTTGAGTGTGTTTGGAACGGAAAACAAGCAAGAACCGATTTTGATGTTAAAAGAGGAACTTGTTTCCTTACGGTCAAAATTGGCGCATCGTATCCGCAAACAAGTGCGTAATATACCAGAAATCGTCATTTATCTCGATGATACAGTTGATGAAATGTACCGTGTTGACGCTATGTTGAAACAACTTGAAGACGAGGGACAATATGGTAAACCAGAAGAGGAGTGAAAAGTTATAAGTGAAAAGTGAAAAACGAGGAGTGAAAAATATGTCGAATCCTCTTTTCACTTTTCGTTTTTCACTTATAACTTTTCACTTTCAAAAGTTATCGAACTTATTAGGAGACAACGCCTTCAATTGACTAATCGTTTCAATCGGATTAGCCGCTTTAAAGACCGAACTACCTGCCACCAAAACATCTGCACCTGCTTGTAAAATCACTTCCGCATTTTGAAGTCCAACGCCGCCATCAATTTCAATGTGGGCAGAAAGATTGCGTTCATCAAGCATCGCACGCAGTTTTCTGATTTTATTTAATGTCTGATAAATGAATTTCTGACCGCCAAAACCGGGGTTGACAGACATTAAGCAAAACAAATCCGCATCTTCTAAAACATCTTCCAACAACGAAACGGGCGTATGTGGATTGACGGCAATACCTGCTTTTGCACCCGTTGCACGTATTTGCTGTAAAGTTCTGTGCAAATTCGGACACGTTTCGATGTGAACAGTAATGACATCGGCACCGGCTTTTCTAAAATCTTCTATGTATTTTTCAGGTTCTAAAATCATCAAATGCACGTCAATCGGCTTAGTTGCCAGTTGTTTGACGGCTTCGAGAATCGGAAAACCAAAGGAAATATTCGGGACAAAACGACCATCCATAACATCAAAATGGAACCAATCGGCTTCACTTTGATTGACAAGAGCTATTTCGTCAGCTAATTTCGTAAAATCTGCCGCTAATACTGAGGGGGCGATAAGGTGTTTCATATACTTATTGTTTATTAATTATTTTTGATTCCTCTAATAACATAACAGTATGAGGTATGCCATCTTCGAGGTAGTCTTCGCCCGTTGAGACGAAGCCTAATGAAGTATAAAATGCTAAAAGGTAAGTCTGCGCGCCTATTTTAACAGGCTCGTTTGGAAAAAGTTTGTGCATCCAACGAATACTTTCCTGCATCAATTCTTTGCCTACACCTTTCCCACGAACTTTGTCAGAACTGACAACCCGACCAATCGAAGCATAGTCAGGGTACGAAATACCTGTGGGCAAAAGCCGTGTATAGGCAACTAACTCCCCCTCAGTATCTCGACCCATTAAGTGCAGCGCATTGAGGTCTTTTCCATCGGCATCGAGGTAAGGACAGTTTTGTTCAATGACAAAGACCTTCTGACGCAGTGCCATGATTTCGTACAACTCATTAAGAGTTAAATCGCTGAAATGTTTGCAAAAATATTGAATCATAGAAAAAAAGTTACCCTATACGTCAACTATAAGCATACAGAAACAATAAAACCTTTGATAATACAGTGATTATCAAAGGTTTATGTTTTAAATGATGTACGCACGACTGGACTCGAACCAGCACACCTTGCGGCACTACCCCCTCAAAGTAGCGTGTCTACCAGTTCCACCACGTGCGTATCTCTTGGAAGCGGTGCAAATATAAAAGGGATGTTGGCGTTTTTGCAAGAAAACCTTAAAAAATATTTTTTTTAATTTTGAGCTAAACTAATTTTTGTCACATATTTCATTAATGTTAATTCATTCGATGGAAATGTTTTTTCAAAATTAGCATGAAATTGGGCAAATATGTGCCTGTTGTTTTGAAAAAAAATCTAAAATACTGAATATATTTTTAAAATTATTAAAATTATCTATTTCCATGAAATAAAGCTATGTCACACTATTGATATTTAAATATATTTAAATTGAAAAACTTAAATATATTTGTGACGTACATTGAACACAATAACCATTATTAACCAACGTATACAACTTTAACAGCGTATTTACCACAATTTAAACCGATCCACCCATGGAACATTTTTTACTTTTTTTCCTGCTTTTTTGCGGGATGTTCGTACTTGTATCCCCTGTTTGCAAAAACACACGTCGTTTAAAATCTGATCCATCAGATGAAAATGATTACTAATTTTAAACAGTTTCAAGTTCAGAGAAGGACAACCAGAAATTATTTGTCCCTTCGCCCTGAATGATGTGAAGTTCTTGCCGATTCAGCATTTCTAACAAGGCGAGAAAAGTGATAATGGCATGTAGGCGGTTTTCAAATTCGCCAAAAACATGTCGAAAGTCGCTTTTCTTGCCTTGTTCAATTTTAGACAAAATGAAATCACGTTGCGTATCAACTGTATAATTATATGTATATATACTGTGAATAGGTCGCTTCTGCTCTTCATCAAATTGGCGCATCATGCGCTCAAATACCCGAAGCAAACGGAAAAGTGTCAAGTCTTCTAACTCATTGTCAACCAATGCTTTAACGGCAATTTCTTTCAGCTCTTTTAGGGCGTTGCCTCTTCCTTCACGACTGGCTCTTTCCTCTTCTAATTGGCGCAATTCATCTAAAACACTTTTATAACGTTTATATTCCAACAAGCGACTAACGAGTTCTTCACGCGGGTCTATTTCGTTACCTAATTCATCAATAGGCTTACGGGGGAGGAGTAATTTGGCTTTAATCCGCATCAAAGTTGCCGCAACAACGATAAATTCGCTCGCTAAATCAATATTCATGGCTTCGAGTTCACGAATATACGTTAAGAAATCATTCGTTATTTTGGCAATTGGGATGTCATAAATATCTAATTCGTCTCGTTCAATGAAGAACAGAAGCAAGTCAAAAGGTCCTTCAAATTTGGAAAGTTTTATCGTAAAAGTATCGTTTGCCATACGTTAAGAAAAATTTCAAATTAATGATTTCAAATTCCAAAATGAAACCAACCGATTTTCAAGAATTTGAGAAATTGAATATTGTATTTGATTTCGTTTATAAGTCATTAAAAACCAATACCTTACGATTGAGAAATCGCAAGGTATTGGTTTTAGACGCAAATATAATGTAATAAAGGAGTGCCTTTCAAAGAAAAGCATAAGAAACTCAATAGCCGCCCATTTTCAATAAATCTTTCAAAGGCATTCCGAGTCTGTTAACGTCAAAACCCTTAACACAGCCAATTGTCCAATCGTCTAAAAATTGCCAAAACGCATAAGTTTTCCAAATTGAGGGCAATTTAGGCTGAGTTAGGTTTGTGCCATAATTGGCTACCCAAAGAGGATATTTGTCGAAACCTTGTGGGCTAAGAAGTAATTCATCCCAAACTCGTCGTGAAGTATAGATAATCGGCGTGCGCCCTGTCTTTTTTTCAACGGTTTCAAGCCATTTTTTCATCCTTGCAGTAATGTTTTTGCTTTGGCTTGGAAACAGTTGGGCTTGCTTTTCATTCAATGGTTCGACGTCATAGACAGGCGGGAGAACACCTTGGTCTTTCCAATTTAGGCCACCATTTTTGCAGGAATCTAAAAAACAATTGACTTCACCGGTTACATCAGAACTGAGCAAATTTGGGAAATGATATGCCCCCCTCAGTATCTTTAAAGCTTTGAAGCGTGCAGCGTGTTCCTCAAAACGTGGGTCAGTCCAACCACTACCTTGCGACGATTTGATAAAGCAAAACCAATAATTACTTTCTACATCTTGCCAAAAAGCGTCTGTTCCCGTTTCATCATGGCGATAAATGTCTGTACCTAAAACATTCGGCGCAGCTTTGGCACTTAGTACGTCAAAAGTCATAGGTCCGACAATGCCATCAACCAGCAATTTATTAGTTTTTTGAAATTTTTTGACGAACGAATCTGTGATATTGCCAAAATCGCTGTCAAGAACTATGGTTGGATAAAGCTTTTTGAGCAGACGTTGTACGAAAAGGACTTCATCGCCTTTGTCGCCTTTTTGTAGCATTTTCATGTTGGAAGAGGTGGTAAAAGGATTTAAAAATTATTTTATTGTTACATACAAACTTACAAAAATCCTTTTAAATTGTAAAGTGATTCATATTTTTTAAATAAAAAACAAGCCTACATTTTCTTGTACACAAAAATAGAGCCTTCGTCAAACGACAAAGTAAAACGTCCTTCTATGTTTCTGCGTAAACGAACATTAGAGCCATCGGTCGCTAAAAATGTAAATGTTTGGTAATCTGTATATTTCAAGGTATAAGGTTGATTCTTATAGGTAAAAACAGTGTGTTTTCCTTTGTTCTGGATCAGAAAAGTATCATTTTTTACTAGAACATTTTTGAATTTCAGTGTTTTTACCCCCCTCAGTATCGTCGAGTCTGGGGCTTCAAAAACCAATGCATCATCAATTTTTCCTTCTGAAGCAGACCATTTTCCTTCTAAAAATTCCAGTGCTGCAAACTCTTTTTTACCCCTCAGTAATGCCTCATGTTCGCGAGTCACAACCCAACTGACAACGCCAACGATGATGATTATAAGAATGGTCACAGCCACCACGAGCCAATGCGTTGGCACAGGATTGCGCTTCTGCCGACGTTTGCGCGAAGTGATCAAGCGCTTTTCAAGGCGTTGCCACGTTTCCGCTTGTGGTTGTTCGACGAGGTTTTCACTTTCCTCCCTGAACAAGTCGAATAAATCTTTTTCTTCCATCTTTTTTTAATGGATAGTTGATAGTTGATAGTGGATAGTTGATAATGGATAGTTGATAATTTTATTCACCATTCACCATTCACCATTATCATCTATTTAATTTTTTCTAATTCACGCCGCATCCTTTCCTTTGCCAAAATGAGTTGTGATTTTGATGTATTGATACTAATATTCAGCATTTCTGCAATTTCTATGTGTTTATAACCTTCAATAACAAACAAATTAAAAACAGTTCGGTAGCCTGTTGGCAGACGTTCAAGCAATTGGAGAATTTCTTTTGCTGCCAATTCATGCTCAATACTGAGGGGTGTCGCATGGTCAATCGAGTTTAATTCTGACCCATTAGTATCTACCGTCAAAAGTCGCTTTTTTCTTAAAAACATCAAAGATTCATTGACAACAATCCGCCGAATCCAACCCTCAAAACTGCCCGCTGACTGAAACGCTTGAATATTGTCGAACACCTTAAACATCGCTTCCACCAACACATCTTCTGCATCTTCCCGCGACGATATGTAGCGACGACACACACCGAGCATCTTCGGCGCGTACCGTTCGTACAAAAATCGTTGGGCTTTAGCATCTTGCTGGCAGCAACGTTGTATGAGTTCGTATTCAGTCAATTTGTTAATCGTTATTGGTTACTCGTTATTGTTTGACAGTGTCTAAACGATGTAATTCCTTTATAAAAGCTTCTTTTTCTACTGTTTTTAGTTCAATTGTCGTGCTTTGGTCTTTTGAGATAACGGTTTCTGTTACGGAAATATTGAATTTGCCGCCATCGGGCGATGTCGCAACGATGAAAACTGGTTGACCAATCGGAATGCCTGTAAATTGCGCTTTTGTCCCTGAATTTGACCATGCACCTACAATGGTACGATAGTTTTTGAAAACAAGACAAATATCAGCATCCCGTTTATTGTTCCAGACGACAAAATCAGTGCGTTGTGTGTTTTGAAGGTTGAGAAAGCGGTCGCAATTTATCCAACCCAATTTTTGAGTACTCATTACATATTCTCGAGTATCTTCAATTTCAAGGATTTTATTGATTTTTGTGGAATCATTCATCAAAGCTAATGAATCGGGTTTTAAAAGTATAAGCGAATCAGTCGTTGCTAAATAGTTGTTTTTTAACTGAAAATGAACAGGTAACGTATAATTGACGGGCACTCGAAGCCCATTACGCCGACCCGGTTTCCAACGTGGCATAGACTTGATGACACGCACAGCTTCCTCATTGCAACCACCGGCAATCCCTCTTTTGACTTGCACATTATTGATAAGACCGTTTCTGTTGACTGTAAAACTGACATAAACAGTGCCTTCCATGCGGTTTTGCCAAGCAATATTAGGATAAACTAAGTTTTTTTGAATGTATTTGAAAAGAGTTACTTGACCGTCGGGAAATTCAGGATTTTGGTCAACAATACCAAAACCCAACGTATTGAAATTATCTTCAAGCGGTTTCGGCAGAGTCCAATTGATACGACCATTAGGCGATTTCTCGCCATAAAAAAGCTGTTTTTCTTCTGCTTTTGGTGGTTTTGGCAGTGTGATTTTAATGTCTTCATCACTTCTAATTTTAACTGAATTACCCTCCGAATCAGTTGCATTGAGGTAAATCATGCCGCCGGTTTCAAGGAGTTTTCCATCGGATTGAGTGATTAAATTTGCCAAAATCATGTCCGAAGTTTTCAAAAATTCCTTCAATTCTATTTGAACGATACCCCTCAGTATCGTCCCTGTTTCAGTCTCAAAACAATCTTTTGGAATGGTCAATGTCGTACCTTCATTACCGCATAAAACGATTTCTATATCTGTTTTACAAGTGAAAAATTGACTTTTTTTAGTGAAAATGCTTGAAATCATCGCTGCTTTAGAAGTCGCTTCTTTTATGGGTGCAGCTATATTTGTTGCTGATTGAACTTTATTACTGTCTTGCTCGATGGTGATTTTAGTTGGCAAATAACATCTCGAAATAGGTGTTTTCTGCAATGTTATTTTTTTAGGAGTTTCAAAAGTATCCTTTTGAGCAACTGATACTGAGGGGGGACTTTCTTTTACACTCAAAGACGTTTCATCCATTTTTATTTGCTCAACAACATTATTGGGCTGTTGATTCACACAACTATTAAGAAGAAACAAAGTAAATGCAAAGAAAGAAGGTCTAAGGTTTTTCATCTGTCATCTCAATTTAAAGGTTCAAATAAAGAGATGAAAAACAGGGCGTTTTTGGTGTGTTGTTATAAAAAAACCGTTCATGATTTTTCAAGTCATGGACGTTTTGTGGTTTTATACCCGTGTAGTTGCAAACAATCGTCGGATACTATAACGCCCCGTTCCATGCACATAAACCATGAGTAATCCGCCAATTATGGCAATGTTTTTCATAAAATGAAGTGAGACACTGCGTCTTGTTTCGTGGTCGTGGAGTGGAATCTCCCAAAATTTATCGAGAATAAAAGTCAATGGAATCCAATAAAAAAGGATTAATAATGCGCCAAAACCAGACCGATATCCTATGGAAATCAAAGTTGCGCCTAAAATCAAGCAGAAACAAGAGCCATAAATCAATAAATCTTGATGCCAAAAAATACCGTAATCAGACATCGTTTTCCGCGTCGCGGTCATAAAAAATATTTTGTCATAAGCCTCAAAGTAAAAAATGACGGATAGAAGTAAGCGTCCGAGTAAGTCTAATAGGTCTTTCATTATCATTATCGTTGAAAAAATCTGTAAAAATTGTATTTTGGATACCCCTCAGTATAAGGAGGACAAAATTAGACATTTACAACCGACTTTTGAAAAACAATTACTATAAAAATTGATTATGGCACTGTCCGTTTTTGGCGGTTTACCATTTTGGTATGGTCAGTAAAGATTAGGCTGTAGATATTGTGAATTATTATGTGGAAAAAAAATAAGTATTAAATTTTTGTCTTGAAAAATGTAGGAAGGTATTTAATTTTCAGGCATTTTTTTTTGTAAAAGTGTTACTATTATGTACGTTTGCAGTCAAATTAGGCATCATCCTAAGATAATATTGTTATTTTTTTATTGTTGACGCATCTGTATGGCTTTTTTTCTCGTATAGTTATACAAATTTATAATTCACAACTTAATCATTTTTACTGATGAAAAGCAAAAATTTTATCACTATTTTTTTTATAACCTTAGGCTCTTTTGGCTTAGTTTTATTCGTTTTTGGCTTACAATTTAATGGTACGCTGACTGAAGAAATCCAATTAATGGGCTTATTGGGTATGGGTATTTTTGCTGTTTGGGGAGTCTTCAATATTGTGGATGCCTACCTTAAACAGAAAGAGCTTGAAAATTTATAATTGATTTTTTAGTTTTCTTAAATACAAAAAAACGAGTTGCCAATAGGTGACTCGTTTTTATTTTGCGGCAATATTTGCAGAGAGCAACGTTTTTTCAAGAAAAAACTCTTTCGACGAACAACTTCTCTGTTACTTTTACAACAAGGTGTAATAATTCTCTATTCTTATATTCTTCGTTTCTTCGCATTTTTATTTATCAAATTCAAACCAAACTTTAAAGATGAAAAAACAATTACGGACTTTTTACCTTTTGTCCCTTGCCTTTTGCTTCTTATTTACCCCCCTCAGTATTTTTGCACAAAAGATTGATTTAGAAGGGTTTAAAAACATAAAACCGCGCTCAATCGGTCCCGCTTCTATGTCAGGACGTATCACGTCTATTGATGTGGACATCAAAAATGACATCATTTATGCGGGCGCGGCATCAGGTGGTGTGTGGAAATCAACGTCGGGTGGTGTGACTTGGACACCTATTTTTGACAAAGAATCGAATCAAAGCATCGGTTCTATCAACGTCAATCAAGCCAATCCTGCGGAAATTTGGGTCGGCACAGGCGAGGGCAATCCCCGCAATTCTCAAAATTTTGGCAACGGTATTTACAAAACCATTGACGGCGGTAAAACGTGGCAAAATATGGGTTTGAAAAACTCGCGCTCTATACACCGCATCGTCGTCAATCCACAAAATTCTGATATTGTCATTGCGGGCGTTCAAGGTTCTACTTATGGACCCAACGAGGAACGAGGTGTTTTCAAAACAACCGATGGTGGTAAAACATGGCGTAAAGTATTGTATATCAATGACCAAACAGGCGTTGGTGACTTGATAGTTGACCCATCAAACCCCAATAAAATCAT
Organism: Saprospiraceae bacterium; assembly: GCA_043772905.1. Lineage (GTDB taxonomy): Bacteria > Bacteroidota > Bacteroidia > Chitinophagales > Saprospiraceae > JAAFJT01. Next base: position 10,235 of record JAYVFS010000052.1, read on the forward strand.
CGCAGCGATGTGGGAATTTGGGCGCAAACCTTGGACTTTCAACTCGGGTGGCAAAGGTTCGGGTATTCACATAACCTATGATGGTGGTGAAAATTGGACAAAATTGACGGACAAAGAAGGTTTGCCCAAAGGAGAATTAGGTCGTTGTGGTTTGGCTATTTCACGTTCAAAACCCAATGTCGTTTATGCCCTCGTTGAAGCAAAAGAAAATGCCATTTATCGTTCCGACGATGGTGGTGCAAAATGGCGCAAGGTCGGTGTCAATGGCGACCGTCCGTTTTACTATGCCGAAATGTACGTTGACCCGTTGAATGAAAACCGTATTTACAATATTTTCAGCCGTGTGCATCGTTCAGAAGATGGTGGAAAATCGTGGACAGAACTGTTAGATTACGGTCATGTTCACCCCGATCATCATTCATTTTGGATTCATCCAACAAATCCTAATTATTTGATTGACGGTAACGATGGTGGTTTAGCGATTTCACATGATATGGGCGCAACGTGGCAATTTGGCGGCAATATCCCTGTCGGTCAGTTCTACCATGTGAACGTTGACAATGAAATTCCGTACAATTTATATGGTGGTTTGCAGGATAATGGCTCGTGGGTGGGTCCGTCTGCTATTTGGCGGTCGGGAGGCATTCGTAACGCCGATTGGCAGGAATTGTACTTTGGCGATGGTTTCGATGTGATGCCTAAAAAAGGTGATTCACGTTATGTATATGCCATGTCGCAAGGCGGCAATGTGGCGCATATTGATCGCAAAACGGGTTATCAAAACTACATCCAACCGCAAAATCCTGACCCCTCAGTAGAATTGCGTTACAACTGGAATGCAGCGATGGCACAAGACACTAACAATGATTGCGGACTCTATTTTGGCTCTCAATTCCTACATTATTCAAAAGATTGTGGTCAAAATTGGACAATTCTATCACCTGATTTGACGACAAACGATACATCAAAAATCAATGCTTCGCAACGCACAGGCGGCTTAACGCCCGATGTCACGAATGCGGAAAACCATTGTACGATTTTAGCAATCGCACCAAGTCCTGCCGATAAAAATGTGATTTGGATTGGCACGGACGATGGCAATTTGCAACTGACACAAGACGGTGGCAAAACGTGGAAAAATCTATCGGCTGCCTTGCCAAATTGTCCAAAATTTGCTTGGATACCACAGATTGAAGTATCTCAAAAAAATGCAGGTGAGGCGTTTGTTATTGTCAATAATTACCGTCAAAATGACTTCAAACCTTATGCTTACCATACAACTGATTTTGGAAAAACATGGGAACGCATCGTCAATGAAAATCAAGTGTCGTCCTATACTTTGTGTTTTACACAAGACCCCGGAGCGACTAATTTATGGTTTTTGGGTACAGATGAAGGTCTATATTTCACAATTGATGGTGGTAAAAATTGGACAAAATGGACAAACAGCTACCCCTCAGTACCGACGATGGATATGAAAATTCAAGCACGTGAAGCGGATTTGGTTTTGGGAACATTCGGACGAGCGTTTTGGATTTTAGACGATATTCGTTTTTTACGTGAAATTGCCAAGACAAATACGGCTGTTTTGAACAAAAACCTAAGGATTTTTGACCCTTCTGATGCGTATTTAGCATATACACGCAGCTACGACGGTGAGCGTTTTTCAGCCGATGCTGTTTTTGAAGGACAAAATAAATCGCCTATTGCCATGTTTACCGTTTGGCATAAGCCTAAAAAAGAGGATAAACCCGCAACCGACAAAGCAAATGAGGAGAAAACAGAGCCAGCACCAGCACCCCAAGCAGGTCGTGGCGGCGGTGGTGCTGGCGGCAGGCGTGGTAGCGGCAATGCAGCAGCAGGCGGCGGAGACAAGGCGAAAATCACGGTTTTTACTGAGGGGGGTGATACAATGCGCACTTTCAGTTCGTCCCTCGATTCTGGCATGAACCGAATTTTCTGGCCTCTTAATCGCAACGGTGGTCGTTACCCAAGTTGGACAGATACACCAAGCACTGATGATGATGTACCAGGTTCTGGTGGGCAAGTTTTACCGGCTCGTTACAAGGTTGTTATCAGCTATAAAGGTGAAAAAGACTCCACTTTTATCAATGTCAAAGCTGACCCACGTGTAGATATGTCACTGAGAGATTTGCAGGAACGTGATGCTGTGCGTCAGGAATTATCGGCTACAACGCAATTGATAACAGACGCTTTCAACCGCTTGAAAGAAGCCAATAAAACGGTTGGTTTGGCGGATGCCTCAATGGTCAATGCGCCTGATTCGACTAAAAAAGAGATTGAAAAATTGGGTAAAGCGGTGAAAGACAGCATTTTAACCATTCAAAAACTATTCATGGCGCCTAATGACCAAAAAGGCATTGTCCGCGTGTCAGGTGCTTTGATGGACGATGTTCAGAAAGCCAATGCACTTATTTCTTCAAGTCCTGGCAAACCGTCGAGCAATGGTCAAGCGGCTATCAATGCGGCAATGGTCAAAACAAAAGAGGTGATTGGCAAGGTCAATCAGTTTTTTGAAAAGGATTGGGTGAAGTATCAACAGAAAGTGGAAGCGGCAAGGTCGTCGTTGTTCAAAAAATATGAACCGATAAAGGTGGATTAAAGCTGTCTTTTTGAAAAAGAAAAAACGGTTTCAGGTAGCACTGAATACCGTTTTTTTTATGCCTTTTTAAAGTAAATATTTTTTTATATTTTTATATAACTCAAAAAACCGAATAATGTATTTTTTTTTTCTAAATTAAGAATTTTATTTGTTAATGAAAAATAAAGGTAATACATTTGTCGTATAACAACAATAACTGAATTGCTAAAAACAAACCCAACCCTGTACCCAAACTAATGTTCAAACACGTACCCTATTTCCGCCAAAAAGACGCTATGGACTGCGGTCCGACTTCCTTAATGATGATTGCTGCCTTTCATGGTAAGCGTTTTCCACAAACTTATCTACGCGACTTATGTTTTTTGAGCCGCGAAGGTGTCTCCGCCGCAGGGATTACTGAGGGGGCAGAGCGTGTCGGTTTTCAAGCCATGACCGTGAAAGTTTCTTATGCAGTGCCGAAACCCGATGAAGGTTGTTTGCTCAATGCACCCCTACCTTGCGTGGCGCATTGGAATCAAAACCATTTTGTTGTTGTCTATCGCGTCACACGCAGTCATGTGTGGATTGCAGACCCTGCTTCGGGTAAGTACAAACTGCGTCGGTCAGACTTTGAAAAAAGTTGGGCAACCGATGCCGGCGAAGGTGTTTTGATTCTGCTCGAAACGACAGCCGCGTTTTACAATCAAGACGACGTACTTCCGACTCTTTCATCGAGTTTTAGCCGCTTGTTTGGCTATTTGCAACCCCACCGTCGGTTACTGATGATGTTGGGCTTCGGTATGCTTTTGAGCAGCGTGTTGCAAATGATTTTTCCGTTTTTGATGCAAAGCATCGTGGATGTGGGCGTACAAAACCGCAATTTTGGCTTCATTACGCTGGTTTTGATAGGGCAATTAATCATTTTTGTAGGGCAAACGGTGGTGTCATTTATCCAAAATCGGATTTTACTGCAAATCGGCACACGTATTAATATATCACTCATCACCGATTTTTTAATAAAACTGATGCGTTTGCCCTTGGGCTTTTTCGATACCAAAATGACAGGCGACCTCATGCAGCGCATCAGCGACCAAAGCCGTATCGAGTCGTTTTTGACACAATCCTCTTTGAGCATTGTGTTTTCTGTTTTCAATTTTGTGGTGTTCAGTGTCATTTTGAATCTGTACAGCCCGACGATTTTTGGCGTTTTCATACTCGCCGCTGTTTTGTATATCGGTTGGGTAACGTTCTTTTTGCGGCAGCGCAAACAAATTGACTATGTGCGCTTCCAAGCCATGAGCAATAATCAAAGTTCGCTCATCGAATTGATACAAGGGATGCCCGAAATCAAACTGCAAGGTTCTGAGCGCAAACGCCGCGATGTGTGGCGGCGTATCCAAGGGCATTTGTTCCATATCAGCCGAAAATCGCTCAATTTGGCACAATTGCAAGACGGTGGTGCAATGTTTATAAATCAATCGAAAGATATTTTCATTACCTTTTTAGCAGCCAAAGCGGTAATTGATGGACAAATGTCGCTCGGTATGATGTTGTCAACGCAATACATCGTTGGTCAACTGAACGCACCTTTGCAACAGTTCATCGCTTTCACACGCTCTGCCCAAGACGCTAAAATCAGTATGGAACGCTTGGCTGAAATCCATGACCAACCTGATGAAGATGATTTGTCATTAGTCAATGGTCATTCGTCATTGGGAAGCAATACAATAAGCAATAATCATTCAACAATAATCAATACAAAAGGTGATATAAGATTCGAGAACGTTTCGTTTCGCTACAATGGTATTGCCGATGATGTATTGAAAAACATCAATCTCACCTTTCCACAGGGCAAAGTAACCGCAATCGTTGGTACAAGTGGTAGTGGCAAAACAACTCTGGTCATATTGATGCTCGGTTTTTATCATCCCACAAAAGGGCGTATTCGATTGGGCAATATGGATTTGCGGAGTATCACCCCCACAGTATGGCGGCGGTTTTGTGGTGCAGTTTTGCAAGACGGTTTTATATTCAGCGATACTATAGCGAATAATATCGGAGAAAGCGATGCGCGTGTTGACCTCTCTAAACTACTCGATGCGGTGCAAATAGCTAATATCCAACAGTTTATAGAAGAATTGCCTTTAATGTATAATACCAAAATCGGTGCCAGTGGCAACGGCATCAGTCAAGGACAACGGCAACGCGTACAGATAGCGAGAGCCATTTATAAAAACCCCGATTTTTTGTTTTTTGATGAAGCGACAAATGCCCTCGATGCCAATAATGAGCGCATCATTGTCGAAAACCTCGCTCAATTTTTTAAAAATAAAACCGTCGTTGTCGTCGCTCACCGATTGAGTACCGTGAAAAATGCTGACCAAATTGTGGTTTTAGAACAAGGTGAAGTCGTGGAAATTGGTACGCACAAGGAATTGGTGGCGCAACGCGGGAAGTATTTTGAATTGGTGCGGAATCAGTTGGAATTAGGACAATGACATACAATCAACTATAAAAACACATTTTTAAACAATCAAAATCTTTAACCTTATGACTTACTGGGAACGAACATTTTTAATGCATCGTATAGATGCCATTATTAACCGTAAAGGCACAGGTACTGCCGATGAATTAGCTGAAAAAGTGGGCATTTCGCGGCGAAATGTATTCTATTATTTTGAGAAACTACGTGAGTTTGGAGCAGACATTGACTTTTGTCCACATCGAAAATCTTATATTTACAAAGACGATAAAAAACCAACTTTGCCCATTATGTCAAAATCTAATTCGGATAAAATACGGGGAGGTGAAAATATTTTTGCTTTTTTTACAGGAGTGCAAAATTTTTGCACTCCTACGAATGACCTTTGCAACAAGTTAACAAACCATGAAGAACAGAACGATGCTGGCAGTTTTGATTTCTCAAGGTTTGGATACTGAGGGGATATGCCGAACACCCTGCTTTTTCTTGGTTTTTACTGAGGGGGGCGATTGAAAAGAGGGTAGGCTTATGTTTTAAATTTTATAAAATGAAAAAAGTAAAATTAGATAAACTGTCTTTGAAAAAATGGGCTGTTGCTCGCCTTCAACCTGATGAATTGAAATATATCAAGGGTGGTTATGGAACAGCTGTTGGTGCAACTTGCGGAACAGCCTCTACAACGGATGGAAACTCCTGCGCTTGTGCAACAAGGTCTAAAGCAGCAAATGCAACTTGTGCTACAGATTATTGCCCATGTTAATTGTTAAAGGAATATACTATTTAATCATAGTATATTTTACTTGAATAAAATGGGGCTTTTCATAGAATTGAAGATTATTAGACTTCTTAATAATCTTCGATTCTGTGTTTAGTGAAATTAAAATAGAGAATTAGAGAATAGTAATATCATTATCTCCGCTACGAATAGGCTTGTAAAGACTCAAAAAGGTATTAAAACAGGCTGAGTTTAAGACTTTTAAATTAGGATGAGCAAAATCCATCCTAATTTAAAAGTCTTAAACCCGCTTTATGGTCTTGAAATGATAGTATATTATGAATTTTCAAGCCGTTGACAGTAGCGGAGATAATGTAATATAGTAGCATTAAAAATGTCATATCTGTTAGGTAAAGTTTGTTAAAAATATTATTTTGAAAAATAAATAAAAATTATTCCATGTCTAAAGATATTGAAAAAATCATAAACAAAATTTCTTTTATTCTTATTAAAAACTATAAGACCAATAAAGATAATTCTCTTTTTGGGGGCACTTCAGGTATATTATTATTCTTCTTTTACCTTTATCAAACGACTCAAAAAAATAAGTGGAGAAAAGTATGCTTTGATTTAATAAAAAGACACATAATAGATCTACAAACGAATTATTTTAGTGGTTATACATTAGAAAGCGGTGCAGTAGGTATTTGTTGGGTATTGCTTCATATTCAAAATGAAAACAATACTATATTTGAAGGCGGCGATGTTGAAGATATTATATCTTTCTTAGATGACTTTATTATAGAGCAATGCTTGAATGATTTCCAAAACGAACGTTATGACTTATTACCTCAAGTTACGCAACTTGAATTTTTGAGTTTAAAAAACGAAGTTCTTTGAAAGCTGCTTTAAGCGCGACATGATAAAGTTTAGATTTCAAAGCGAAATGATTGAGGGCATTTGCAAATTTGAGTTTTTCAAGTTTGACATAAGCCCAAAGTGATAAAAATAAATGGTTCGATTGACTGGATATACTGCGTGCGGGACACTTTGCGACACAAGCGTTTTGTTTGATGCTTTTATGATATTCTTCTACACCCCATCTTTTTTTATAGATTGTAGCGAATTGTTCCTTAGACAAGTTCAAGTCATTGGATACCAAATAACGAACACCGAGGG
>JAYVFS010000053.1:0-17173 GCA_043772905.1 Saprospiraceae bacterium
TAGTAAACGGAAATTGAATAGGTTTTTTATTTTTTTTTGCAAAAAAAAATAAAAAACCTATTCAATTTCCGTTTACTATACCTTGTCCGAAAAGAAAAATCAGTGAAAATCCGTCAAATCAGTGTCATCAGTGGTCAAAAAAACTACTTTTTCAAACCAATTTCACGCAAACGTTCATCTAAATACTCACCCGCCGTAATCGGCTCATAAGCACAAGGAAGCTTTGCCGTTACCGTTTGCGGCAAGCAAGTCAAGTCCATTTCAGGAACAGGATGCAAGAAAAAAGGAATGGACAAACGCGGCTGATACCACTCTGAACGTGGCGGATTGACAACGCGGTGCGTCGTTGATTTCAAGTAATTATTGGTGAAACGCTGCAACATATCGCCGACATTGATGACAATTTCGTCCTCTTCTGGCACAACATCTTTCCATTCATTATCCATCGTCAACAACTGCAAACCGCCTGCCGAAGCACCGACAAGCAATGTTATGAGATTAATATCCTCATGTTGTTCAGCTCGAATAGCAGATTTAGGCTCTTCCCGAATCGGCGGATAATGAATAGCCCGTAAAATAGAATTGCCCTGTTCAATTTTATCATCAAAATAATGCTCACCTATATTGAGATACAAACCAATGGCTTGCAACAACGAACCGCCAGCCCGCTCAAAAGCTTGGTACAATTGAATGCCCAAAGCCGTAAACAGTGGTTTTTCCTCAATGTGAATGTTGTCAGGATACAAGTCTTCGTTATCGTCTCCGTCAGGCACTTCTTGACCGATTTGGAAAAACTCCTTCAAATCAGCGACATCTGTATGCTTGGCGTGCTCTTTTCCAAAACTTGTGTAGCCCCGTTGACCCGCTAATTGAGGGTCTTCATATTTCTTTTTTGCGTCAACTGGCAAGGCAAAAAAGGCTTTGGCTTCGCTATAAAAATCGTCAATCAACGATTTAGGAATGCCATGATTGACAACACCTACAAAACCCACTTCATGGAAGGCTTTGCCCAATGTTTCAACAAATATTTGACGTTCCTGCGGTGTACCGCTTCTGAATTTTGATAAATCAACGACTGGAATGGCTCTTTGCTCTTTCATTATTTGTTATTTTTAAGATGATTTTTAATATTGGTTTGGACTTCACTTATCCTTGAAAATTAACATTTTTACTGAGGGGGGGCAAAAATAGACAAACTTGTTTATTCTCATAATAAAAACAATATCGAAGGCAATTTAACTATTTTTACAAAAACCAAACGCTATTTCAAGATAAAAAAAGTCTGCATTTCAAGGAGAAATGCAAATTCAAACAAGGTTACGGTCTGTTTTTACCGTAAAAAGTGACTATTTATCTATTCTTTGAATTACACTGCGACCATTACATTGGATTTTCCTCTATTCAGCACCCCTCAGTATAAAACTTGTTTTATTGAACAAATTTACGACTTTTGCAATCATCAATCAAAATGATGATTTATATAAATTTATAGACAAAATTGATACGCATGAATTTTCAACAATTAGAATATATTTTAGCTGTGGACACACAGCGTCATTTTGCCGCCGCTGCCGAAAAGTGTTTTGTCACTCAACCCACGTTGAGTATGATGATTCAAAAATTGGAAGACGAGTTGGGTGTCAAAATTTTTGACCGTTCCAAACAACCCGTTGTACCTACCGAGGTCGGTATTCAATTGATTGAACAAGCCCAAACGATTTTGCACGAAGTAAAAAGGCTGCGTGAAATAGCGGATATGGAACAAAATGAAATAAAAGGTGAGTTGCATTTAGCCATTATTCCTACCCTTGCGCCTTATTTGATGCCGCTCTTTATTCGTTCTTTTTCAGAAAAGCACCCCTCAGTAAAATTGCATATTTCGGAGTTGACAACCGAGCAAATTGTCAGAAAGCTCAAACAAGACCAGCTTGATGTTGCGATTATGGCAACACCCACAGGCGAAAGCTATCTGTTGGAAGACCCACTTTTCTTTGAAGAATTCGTTGTCTATGCTGCCCAAGCTGAAACGATTTTGAAGAAGAAATTCGTCTTGTCGGACGATATTGATGTCAATCGCCTTGTTTTATTAGAGGAAGGACATTGTTTGCGTTCTCAAATTCTGAATTTATGTGAATTGAAAGAGTCGGCAGGTTTTGTCAATAATGTCTTTTACGAAGCGGGTAGTATCGAAACGTTGAAACGCATGGTGGAAGCCAATTCTGGCATCACGATACTACCTGAATTGGCTTTGAAAAACTTAGATGAATACCAAATGGGTTTTGTCCGTTTTTTCAAATCACCTGCACCTGTGCGTGAAGTAAGCCTTGTGACACGGCGTGCATTTGTTAAAAAACGCTTGATTGAGGCATTGAAACAAGAGATTTTGGATAATTTGCCAAAAGATTTGAGACGAACGACAGACAAAAAAGTGTTGAGTATCCTCAATTGACCCCTCAGTATTTTGACATATTTTGAAGATTGTCCATTAAAACCCCTTCCAATTTAAAAAAAATCTAAATAACCCCATAATTAACAAAAAATTAAAACGATTTTTGTCCTCTCATAGTTAACTTTTAGTTTTGTCAATCTTTTTATTACGGCACACATTCGACGAAAAACGATACATTTACTAACAAGTTTTTTTCTACTCATCCAAATTCCTAATAACTTATGGCTTGGTTAACGAATTACCTAACATCCTCTATCGGTCGAAAACTCACAATGAGTTTGACGGGGTTGTTCCTGATTTTGTTCCTTGTCGTCCACTTGCTTGGTAATTTCCAACTTTTGCACGACGACGAGGGCGAGGCGTTCAATAAATACACGTATTTTATGACGCATTTCCCACTCATTAAGATGATTTCGTACGGTTTGTACTTCTTTATCATCGTTCACACCATTCAGGGCTTGTCACTGTGGGCTGCCAATCGCAAAGCTAAAGGACAAACTTATGCGGTCAGTACCCGCCCTCCAGGAGTGGCATGGGCTTCAAGCAATATGGCTTTGCTTGGCACTTTGATTTTGGCGTTCCTCATCATCCACATGGCGCAATTTTGGGGTCAAATGCACTTTGGCGACATCGCTACGAAGGCTTATTCTGACTTTCAAAATGGCGAACCCATTAAGGATTTGTACGTACTTGTCTCAGATGCGTTCAAAAACCCACTCATCATTGCCATTTATGTGATTGGACAAATCGTTTTGGCGTTCCATTTGTGGCATGGTTTCCAATCGGCTTTCCAAACTTTGGGCGTTAATCATCCTAAATATTCGCCTTTCATTCAATTAGTTGGGAAAGCGTATGCGATTCTTATACCTTTTGGATTTGCGATTATTCCGATAGTTTTTTACTTAAATCATTAAGTTTTAGATTTACTAAATTTTAAAAATTTAGTAAATCTTACTTCGCACTTTCAAAGTACCCCCCTCAGTAAAAAGACATTTTTTTTCATTTTTAAATAAAAATTTCGACAATGGCAATCAAAACAATTGATGTACATGGTCTCAAAATAAAAGAAAGCGACCACGTATTGGATTCAAAAATTCCAGCGGGTGCGATTGAAGACAAATGGACAGATTATAAAGGACACGTGCCACTCGTTTCACCAGCTAACAAAATGCGGATAGACATTATTGTTGTCGGTTCGGGCTTGGCAGGTGCTTCGGCAGCCGCTTCTTTGGGCGAAATGGGCTACAATGTTAAAGTTTTTACGTTCCACGATTCACCACGTCGTGCGCACTCGATTGCCGCACAAGGCGGTATCAACGCTGCGAAAAACTACCGCAACGATGGCGACTCTGTTTATCGCTTGTTTTACGACACCGTAAAAGGGGGTGACTACCGCGCTCGTGAAGGCAACGTACACCGTTTGGCAGAAGTTTCAACCGATATTATTGACCAATGCGTGGCGCAAGGTGTGCCTTTTGCACGTGAGTATTCGGGTATGCTCGACAACCGTTCTTTCGGTGGCGTTCAGGTGTCTCGGACTTTTTATGCTCGTGGTCAGACGGGACAACAACTTTTGATTGGCGCATATCAAGCATTGAGCCGCCAAATCAAAGCAGGTTCTTGTACGATGTACAACCGTCACGAAATGTTGGACGTTGTAAAAGTTGATGGCAAAGCACGGGGTATCATTGCACGCAATTTGTTAACAGGTGAATTGGAGCGTTTTTCTGCTCATGCTGTTGTTTTGGCAACGGGTGGCTATGGCAACGTTTTTTATCTTTCGACCAATGCGATGATGTGTAACGTGACGGCTGCTTGGCGAGCGCACCGTAGAGGTGCATATTTCGGTAACCCATGTTTTACGCAAATTCACCCGACTTGTATCCCTGTTTCAGGCGAATATCAATCAAAATTGACCTTAATGTCTGAATCTTTGCGGAATGACGGACGTATTTGGGTGCCAAAACGCAAAGAAGATTGCGGCAAACACCCGAACGACATTCCGACCGAAGACCGTGACTATTATTTGGAGCGCATTTACCCTGCTTTTGGCAACCTCGTCCCTCGTGACGTAGCGTCTCGGGCTGCGAAATATGTGTGTGATGAAGGACGTGGCGTTGGCAAATCAGGTTTAGGTGTTTATCTCGATTTCAGAACAGCGATTGAACGTTTGGGTGAGGACAAAGTACGTGAGCGTTATGGCAACTTATTCGATATGTATGCCAAAATCACAGACGAAAATCCTTACAAACAACCGATGCGTATTTACCCTGCTGTTCACTATACAATGGGTGGTTTATGGGTTGATTATGAACTCCAAACGTCAGTGCCAGGCTTGTTTGCGATGGGCGAATGTAATTTCAGCGACCATGGTGCAAACCGTTTGGGAGCTTCGGCTTTGATGCAAGGCTTGGCAGATGGCTATTTCGTTTTGCCTTATACCATTGGTAATTTCTTATCAAAAGACATCAGAACGGGTAAAATTGCGACCGATACACCTGAATTTGATGAAGCTGAAAAAAGTGTTGATGACCGCATCAAACAACTTTTGGGCATCAAAGGCAACCAATCTGTTGAAAGTTTCCACCGTCGTTTGGGTAAAATCATGTGGGAATATTGCGGCATGGCACGTAACGCCGAAGGCTTGACAAAAGCCATTGGTCTTATAGCTGATTTGCGTGCAGAATACTATAAAGACGTGTTCGTACCAGGCAGTGAAACGGAGTACAATCCAGAGCTTGAAAAAGCTTTGCGTGTAGCCGATTTCATCGAATTGGGCGAATTGATGTGCATTGACGCTTTGAATCGCAACGAATCTTGTGGCGGTCACTTCCGTGACGAATCACAAGACAATGGCGAGGCGAAACGCGATGATGAAAATTTCGCTTACACCGCAGCTTGGGAATACGGCGGCGACCCTTCTGACCCGATTTTGAACAAAGAACATTTGGTCTTTGAAGAAGTTAAGTTGCAGACGCGGGTTTATGCGTAATCATAAGCCTTTGATACTGAGGGGGTCGTTTTTTGAGAAAAAACGTTTATTTTTGTCAAAAATTGATAAATAATTACAACGATGATTTCACAAGAAGAAATACAAGAAGCCACAAAACGGTTGGTTGAAGCCTATAATCCCGTTGCTATTTATCTGTTTGGTTCTTACGCTTGGGGTGAGCCGAATGAAGATAGTGATTTGGATTTGATGGTTATTTTATCTGATGAAGATAAAGTTGGTTTTTCAACCTACAAAATTGGTACTCGAGCTTTGTGGGATATAGGTTTTTCAAAGGATATATTGGTTAATAACGAATCAGATTTTCTAAAAAGATCTAATCATCCTTCAACCTTACAACACAAAATCCAAAAAGAAGGTATAAAGCTATATGAATATGAATCCACACGAAGAATGGCTGTTCAAAGCTGATAGAGACTTAAAGGGAGCTATAGGAATGGTTGACCTCAAATTAGAGGATTTGGCTGTTTATCATGCACAACAGTGCGCTGAAAAAGCGCTCAAAGGCTACCTTGTATTTAGTTCTATACCTTTAGTTAAAAGTCATGACTTAGGCAGATTATTAAGTCTATGTGTTGATTTGGATTCTGATTTTCTTGATATTCAAGATGCTCTTCAAAGCTTAGATGGATTGGATACTCGTTTTCGTTATCCCGATGCTCATTTAGTGCCTGATGAAAATACAACTAAAGAAACTCTTGAATGTGCTGAAATTGTCTTGAATTTTGTTGTCAATAAATGTTTATAACACCCCCTCAGTATTTAATTTAAAAAAACTATGTGCCCAATGTGGCTGTGTGTTCAATAAAAAAATGAATTAAAAAATGAAATTAAATCTAAAAATATGGCGGCAAGGCGGCAAATATAAAGGCGAACTTGTCAATTATACACTCGACAATGTAGATGCGCACATGTCGTTCCTCGAAATGCTCGACGTATTGAACGAGGAATTGGTGTCCAAAAAAGAAGAACCTGTGGCTTTTGAACACGACTGCCGTGAAGGTATTTGTGGCACTTGCTCACTCGTCATCAATGGTCGCCCACATGGTCCTTGGAAAGCGACAACGACTTGTCAACTCCACATGCGCGAGTACAAAGACGGCGATACAGTCGTCATTGAGCCTTTCCGCGCCCGTTCATTTCCTGTTATCAAGGATTTGGTGGTTGACCGTTCATCTTTTGACCGCATCATTCAAGCGGGTGGTTACATTTCAGTTGGTACAGGTCAAGCTCAAGATGGCAACTCTATTCTAATTGGCAAAGAACAAGCGGCTCATGCGATGAATGCCGCAGAATGTATCGGTTGTGGTGCTTGCGTAGCAGCTTGTCCGAATGGTTCAGCGATGTTGTTCACAGGGGCAAAAGTGGCGCATTTGGCACGTATGCCGCAAGGTCGTCCCGAAGCAGCAAAACGTGTTCAAGACATGGTGGCACAACACGATGCCGAAGGTTTTGGTATGTGTAGCAACATCGGTGCATGCGAAGCAGAATGTCCAAAAAGCATCAGCTTGGATACGATTGCAACGATGAATCGGGAATATAACTCGGCTTCATTTACGGCTGCGCCTGAAAAGGCGATGGCAGAGTAAAAGTAAAAGTAATCTGTGTGTTTATCTTAACACTCGGATTTTTAGATAGAAAGAAAAACGCTTATTCTGTTTCAAATTAACAGAATAGGCGTTTTGCTTTTAATAAAAAAACTAAATTTGTACTTGTTTCAGTTTTGAGATAAAGCTGACACCTCAGTATAAATTCTTGATTTACAGACGTATTAATAATATGGATATGGCAGATGAAAAAATAATTGTGAAAAATTTTGGTCCTATACGCAATGCCGAATTAGACTTGCGTAAGGTTACAGTTTTTATTGGCGAACAAGCGAGTGGGAAAAGTGTTTTGGCGAAGTTGATTGCACAATTTGAAAACTATAATGAAATGCGACCTGGTTTTACTGCCTTTGATTATTATAATCTTGATAGTTGTATTGAAAATGGATCGGAAGTGATTTATGATAATAATCTATATCAAATTGAATATAAATATACCTATGGTGAACCAGACAAAATTAAGAAAAAGTTTAAGAATCGCGTTTTTCAAAATGAAATAGATGAACTTCAAAAAGCACAAGAAAACTTTTTTATATCAGAACATAAATATGATAAAGCAACTAACGAATCTGACCGAGATGAATTGAGACTTCAAAAAGAGTTTTGGGGGAACAAATTAGACAGCCAATTTAAAAAACTATCAAAAATTGTTTCTGAAATTATATATATACCGACAGAAAGATTGTTGGTTTCTATACTTTCGGAATCTGATGAAATACGAAAATCAATTGCGCCTAAGTTTCAATTCGTTTATAAATTTTATAGTGAGTATTGGGCATATCGAAAAAGCAATGACCCTCTACATATTGATTTTCTAAATTTAAAATTTCAACATCACAACTATCAAGATGAAATTGAATTAAAGAATAATAAAATAATAAATTTATCAGATAGTTCAAATGGCATTCAATCTATTATTCCAATGCTTGTTGTTTTAAATGGTAAAGCAAAAAGTAGGAATAAAAAAGTATTTATCATTGAAGAACCCGAACTCAACCTATACCCCACAACTCAAAAGAAACTCGTTGAATATTTGATTGAAAAATGCACAAAAGGGGACAATCGGCTTATCATTACGACACATAGCCCCTATATTTTGACGGCTTTGAACAATTTAATTCAAGCAAAAAATGTAGCAAAAAATCGCCCTGAATTAGCTGATGAAGTGGCAGAAATTGTACCCCCTCAGTATCACCTTGATTTTGAGGACATTGCAGCATACTTTGTTGCCGATGGCACGGCTCGTTCCATAATGAATGTGGAAAATCAACTCATTGACGCAAATGCACTTGATGAAGTGAGTACAGATTTAAGCGAAGCATTCGGCAAGCTTGTTCAACTTGAATTTCAAGACCTTACATTATGAAAAACCTACAAAATCAATTAGGTATCAACGATAATTGTATCACACGGTGTTCGAAACTACACCCTGTTAGTGAGAACAAAATGGTTTTCCAATTGGATACAACAAACGCTTCAAACGACAAATTTTGGTGTATTAAAGTAGATAATTGTATGATTACCAATGCGGAACAACGTTGTGACTATGCGTTTTTACGTTTTAAAAAAGATAATACTAAAAATGATTATTACTTTGTCGAACTCAAAGGCAGTAATATCCAAAAAGCTTTTGACCAAATCGTTACAACCATTCATAAGCATTTTAAAAAACCACCGAAACAAAACGTTTATGGATTTATTGTTGCCTCAAAAGTGCCTACAGGTGCCGATGCTCAAAATTTAAGAAAGAATTTTATCAAAAATCATGGGGTTGATTTATCAATAAAATCTAATTTTTTGAAACATATACCAAAATAAATACCTCTTCTTTTCAAAACAAAAACGTCTATTCCACAGAATGGGCGTTTTTGTTTTAATAAAAAACCTAAATTTGCGCCCTTATTCAATTGATTATTCTTGATTGATTATTGCTAATTGTTATAACCTATTAATAATCAATATTCAATCAACAATAATCAATCGCAACACCCCTCAGTATTTCACGTTAAAATCACCATATAATTCAATAACGATAGGCGTTTTTATGATAAACATCACATTCCCAGACGGTAATATCCGACAATACGAAGGCGGCAGTTCTGCCCTCGACATCGCCAAAAGCATCTCTATGGGCTTGGCTAATAAAGTTTTAGCTGCAAAAATTGACGGCGAAGTCCGTGACCTCACACGTCCGATTGAGGCTGATGCGTCTTTGGAACTCCTCACTTGGGACGCACCCGAAGCGAAAAAAACCTTTTGGCATTCATCTGCGCATTTGTTCGCAGAGGCTTTGGAAGCCTTGTATCCAGGCACTAAATTCGGCATCGGACCTGCCATTGAGACGGGTTTTTACTACGATGTGGATATGGGTGAAAAATCGCTTTCTACCAACGATTTTCAAAAAATTGAAGAAAAAATGGTTGAATTGGCACGTAAAAAAAGCCAATACGTCCGCAAAGACGTGTCAAAAGCCGATGCCATTCAGTATTTTACAGAGAAAGGCGACGAGTATAAACTCGAACTCTTGGAAGGTTTGAACGATGGCGACATCACTTTTTATACACAAGGCGATTTCACTGACCTTTGTAAAGGGCCGCACATACCGAGTACTGAGGGGATAAAAGCGATTAAGTTGATGAAAGTCGCGGGTGCATATTGGCGTGGCGACGATACACGTAAGCAAATGACACGTATATATGGTGTCACTTTTCCGAAAGCACAGGAGTTGAAAGACTATTTGCTCATGTTGGAAGAGGCTAAAAAACGTGACCACCGCAAACTCGGTGCGGAGTTGGAGTTGTTTATGTTCTCTGAAAAAGTGGGCGCGGGTTTGCCGATTTGGTTGCCACGTGGTACAGCTTTGCGGACACGTTTGGAGGATTTTTTGAAAAAAGAACAACTCAAACGCGGTTATCAACCCGTCATTACGCCGCATATTGGCAAAAAAGAATTGTATATGACTTCGGGGCATTGGGATAAATATGGTGCGGATTCGTTCCAACCCATCAAAACGCCTCGTATGGACGAAGAATTTATGTTGAAACCCATGAACTGCCCGCATCACTGCGAAGTTTTTGGCTATAAACCACGCTCTTATAAGGAATTGCCCGTCCGTATTGCTGAATTTGGCACTGTTTATCGCTACGAACAAATGGGCGAACTGCACGGTTTGACCCGCGTCCGTTGCTTTACACAAGACGATGCGCATATTTTTTGTACGCCTGAACAGGTTGAATCAGAGTTTATTAACGTCGTAGAGTTGACGATGTACGTTTTGGAAAAATTGGGCTTCGATAATTACACCGCTCAAATTTCATTGCGTCACCAAACTGAACATGGCAAGTATTTGGGTACTGAAGAAAATTGGGACAAAGCCGAGCAAGCCATCATTGATGCAACTAAAAAAGTAGGCTTGAAAACCACTGTTGAATACGACGAAGCGGCATTTTATGGTCCAAAACTCGACTTTATGGTCAAAGATGCTTTGGGTCGTTCATGGCAATTGGGTACAGTTCAAGTGGATTACAATTTGCCTGAGCGTTTCAAATTGGAATACATTGGCGCAGACAATCAGCCGCACCGTCCTGTGATGATTCACCGTGCGCCTTTTGGCTCGATGGAACGGTTTATTGGCGTTTTGACAGAGCATTGTGCAGGTAAATTCCCATTGTGGCTCGCACCTGACCAAATAGCGATTTTGCCGATTTCAGACCGTTTTGGTGACTATGCCAAGGACGTTTTGAACCAATTGGCAGAAAACGACATCAGAGGTTTTGTTGATGACCGTGCCGAAACCATCGGACGTAAAATCCGCGATACAGAAATGAAGCGCATTCCTTTGATGCTTATTGTCGGTGAAAAAGAGGTGGCAGAAGGTAAAGTGTCCGTTCGTAAACAAGGCGATGGCGACAAAGGGGCGATGACAATTGCCGAATTTGGCGAGTATTTCAAGACACTATTATAACCCCCACCCCTCCCCTAAATCCCCAAGGGGACTTTTTGAGCCGTTCGTTGTTTTGAAATTCGGAAACTTATGGGACTTTTTGAGCCGTTCGTTGTTTTGGATTTCTGAATTTCAAAACAACGAACGACTCAAAAAGTCCCCTTGGGGATTAGGGGAAATAATCCTCTGGTCTCCCCAACATCTTCCCTGCATTTTTTATCTTCTTTTCCGCTTCTTTTTGCTCTTTTTCATCATTTATACTGAGGGGGGTATCTGACAAATTTGACAAATCGGGTTGCCCCGCATCTACCCACGCTGTGTACCACGCCGAACCAACAGCCAATATAGAACGCCGCATTTGTTCCTCTACCATGCCGCCCAAACGGTCGTGATACGCTTTTGCAAAATCAAAACAAGGCTTTTGAACTTCAAACCCATTTATCGTTTCAGGACAGTATTTTTTATCTACTTCAAACTGCTGCGACACTTCTTTTTCTATTTGTAAAACATTGGGAGACAGTTTATTAGCTTGAAAAATGACATCCCAAAAATAAGGTCGTTGCTTTTCAATATAAGCCGCTTTACCTACAAAAAAATCGTATTGATTGTCTGCAAATAGTTCTGGTAAGCGACTTTCCCAAAAGGCGTGGATTCCGTTTTGATTTGTATATTGACCATCATAATTGGAAATAGTGTGAAGCGGAATATGCGCATCAGCGAGATAATGCCCCAATTCAGCCGCCAATTTCAAAATTCTGAATTTATTTTTTGACACAAAAGCATCCGTCAATTGCCGTTGTACGGTTTGCAAATGATAAGGCAAAATGCCATGTTGTGTCAATTTGTCTTTTGCAAAAACGGCTTTTATACTACCTTTTGCATTTTGAATCAATAACAATCTTTCCTTTTTGAAAAAATCGAGCAGAGAATCGGGCGAAAGACTGAGGGGTTCGTCGTGTTGGATTCTTGACACATTATAGATGAAAAAACGGCGAAAAGTAGAATCTGCAACAACGATAGAATCACGCCCAAACAACCGCCTAATACTTTTAGCTTTTAAATAATAGTCTCTTTTTTGCTTTCTAATTGTTTGATAATCAATGAGTAAAGACGTATCGTTCTTTTCATTGACAATAAAAATATCGGTGTGCAATATCTGTGCTTCGATTTTATCTTGCGGCAAAAATGCCCATTTATCGAGATTGATATAGTGCCGATACCCCTCAGTAGGGACGACAAAACGGCGGCGGTCAGGGTCAATGGAATGTTCAGTGAGGTATTCAATTTCTTTTTTGAACAAAGGCAACATTTCTTCTGGCAACGTAAAAACGGCTAAACGATTGATGCGTTTATGTCCAAAAAAGCCCCACGTGGTGGTTGGTTTTTGATGAAAAGAAGTACATAAAATGAATAGAAATAAAGAAAGTATTGGTTTCATTTTAGTTGTTTGTTTTAATTAGTTTTGTATTCCAATAACGATAATGAATTAAAATATTTTGCCTTAAAATAGACTATAATAATAAATTGATATTCAGCTATTTGAATCAGAATTATCCATTATTAACTATCCATTATCCATTAAATATCAACTACCAATCTTTTGTAGAGCGTGACGGCTTCGGCTTTCCTTTCCTTAGACGTTCTTGCACTTTTCGTTCTTCATCATCCATGATTTGAAGAATTTGCCGCGCTTGGTCTTTTTTCATCTCTTGTTGAGATGGTTGTTGTTGGTTTTGTTGCGGATTTTGTTGTGGTTGTTGCGGATTCTGATCCTGTTTATCTTTCTGATTCGGGTCTTGTTTGTCTTGATTTTGGTCTTTATTCTGCTCGTTTTGCTTGTCTTTGTTATCTTTATTGTCGTTTTTATTGTTTTTATCTTGATTCTCTTTGTCTTTTTGTTGTTGTTGCTGTTGTTGCTGCAACATGCGTTGTGCTAATGCCAAATTCTTTTTTGCATCCATATCATTCGGATTCATTCGCAACGCATTTTTGTAGCTGTCAATGGCTTTATCATATTCTTTTTTCCAAAAATGCGCATTGCCTTTATTGTATAATGAATTGAATTTCAATTTATTATCTTGCGTTTTGGCAGCAATGTCGCCATATTGTTTTGCTGATTCTTCGTAACGTTGTTGCTGATAAATCGAGTTCGCTAAGTTGTAATCGCCCTTTGAAGTGCGTTCTGCTTTTTGGGCTTTGGTGTAGTTTTCTTCTGCCGATTTATAATCATTATTGAGATAATTTCTGTCCGCTTTTCTCAATAAAGTATGTGCTGTTTGTGCAGAAGCATGAGATTGTGCCGCAAAAATAAAAACCAATAAAGCTATTTTCAGCAAGTACCTTTTTTGAATGAATTGTAAATTTTCCATAAACAAGTGAATATCAAACGATTAAAAAAATATTTCCACAAAAGTACATACCCAGTTTTTGAATGCACAATAATCCGTCTCTAAATTTTTGTTAAAAATAGTGGCCAAGTCGTAACCTTTTTGCCGAACTTTGAATCATAGAATCAGAAAGTTAAACTATAAATGTGAACCAAACTGCTATAATTGATACCGACGCTGAGAGAATTGAGCGCATACTGAGGGGTGATGCAACGGCTTTCCGCGAACTTGTGAATCGGCATAAAGACTATGCTTTCACACTTGCGTACCGCATTTTGAACAGTCGTGAAGATGCGGAGGAAGCCGCGCAAGATGCTTTTGTACGAGCGTACAATGGTTTGGCGGCGTTCAATCGAGATGCTAAATTCACAACTTGGCTCTATCGCATCGTCGTAAATTGTGCTTTGACGGTGCAACAAAGGCGAAAAGCGAGGACGGAAGACATTGATAATGCCCGCATACTGAGGGGGGCAAATGACACGACAGACAAGCTAAAACAAAAAGAACAAAAGTATTACATACAAAAAGCTTTAAAACTTTTGTCGCCTGACGATGTTACAATGATAACGCTGTTTTATTTGAAGGAAAATTCTTTAGAAGAAATTGGCGACATTGTGGGTATCGAAACCAATACCGTAAAAGTAAAATTGCACCGCGCCCGAAAACGTTTGGCTGATGCGATGCAGACATTATTAAAAGGTGAAGCTAAAAGCCTTTTATAGAGATTCCGAATATCCGAACACCGAATAATTATTAACAAAATGACAGAAGAACAAATTTGGGACATCCTTGACGGCAATGCTTTGCCGGAAGTACAAAAGGAACACGAGCAATTGCTGAAAACAAATGCCGAATATAAGGCGCATTTTGACAGTTATGCCACGCTGCATGACCAACTTTGCTGTTTAGATTTGGAAATGCCTTCGATGCGTTTTGAGCAAAATCTGATGGAGCGATTGCAGCCCGCAGTTAAAACGAAGCGTTCAACAGACCGTTTGCCTTTGTTTTTCTTGGCGGCGATGTCTGTTTTAGCGGCTATTGTTTTGGCTTTAATGCCTCAATCAAGTACGCCCGCACCTAAAACAGATTTTCCACTTTTGGAGTCTCTAAATACTGAGGGGGTCACAACATGGTTCTCAAATCCGATTTTATTTTATGGATTTCTCTTAGTAAATGCCCTTTTGTTCTTTGTTATCTTAGATAAAAAGGTATTTAAACCGTTTTTTGAAAAGAAAATGAAGAATAATGGATAGTTTATAGTGGATAGTGGATAGTATTTTCACTATAAACTATCCACTATCCACTATAAACTATAAACTATTAAATGAATTCTGATAGCCCTTCTTGCCAACCGTAGCGTTTGAATTTTTCAAAATCTTTATAGAAACGCAGCCCCGATTCGTACATACCAAATACCCGTTCAAATGACCACACTTCTGCCCACGATTTTATATCGCCTTCGTATTGAAACAGCTTGCGAATCCTTTCCATTTTGTTGATTTCAGAAACAATAATAACTTTCCTTGCGCCTTGTTGTCGCGCCAATTTCAAAGAATCTTTATCCTTTTCCACAACGCCATGATGACAGACCTCTATGGCGAGGTACAAATCACCATTTTTATACCACAAAACATCAATTTCGTAGGGAAAATCGCTTAAACCATGTGGTTTTTTCTCAATAACGGCATCAAAACCTGACCATTCACCTATTTTTCGCAACATATCAACGGTGGCAGAATGTATGGAATCACGCCGCAAATCACCGCTATAAGCGAGTTGTTCGTAGCGTTCTTCTAAGGTTTGAACTTCTATAACCGTATTATAACGTGTCGGAACTTGGCGATACGTTTTGGATTCTGCAATTAGGAAATCGTAGCGATTGAGGTAATCAGTGATGTCGTATTGTCCAAAAAAGCGCAAAAACCACACACCATTCCGCAGTTTGACGGTCGGTTTAAAGTTTTTAAAATCATTGCCAGACGCATATATATCATCAAAAATTTCCATGATTAACGACAAGGGCAATAGAAAAACCCGTTTATCGCTTTCGCAAATCAGCAGAAGAAAGTAATTGCGGTGGTTTTGATAAAAAAAATCCAAACGTTTTTTGTCAAGCCGAAACAAGTATTCACGGCGGCGGGTACTGAGGGGTGCAAATTCGAGGTCAATCAAGATTTCATCGTTCAATGCATAGACCGATTCGCCCCATTCCGCTTTTGGCGAAAGGACAAAACCCAATTGTTCGATGCGCGTCAACACTTCGTTTTTTCCTAATTCCTGTTCTTTTTCCTGCTTGACCATATAGGGCGAAAGTAGGGAAAAATTGGAAAAAGCGTATTGTTTTGTTGGTAATACTGTAACAATTGCTTTTTTTCAAAAAACAAACTATATTTGTCTTTGCAAACATACCGATTTCTAACTAAATGATAATATGTGAGAAAATGAACAAACAAGATTATATCCAATATTGGCAAAAAGGAGCTAAATCAGATTGGGAAGCGTCTAAAACGCTGTTTGAAAAAGGACATTATTTACAAAGTCTGTTTTTTGCACATTTAGTGCTTGAAAAACTGCTTAAAGCGCATTGGGTGCAAGACAATGTAGATGATATTCCGCCACGAATCCACCGTTTAAAATCATTGAAAGATAAAACGCAGTTGGATTTAAGTGAAGACGAAATTAGAACGTTAGACGATATGGAACTTTTTCAGATGGAAGGTCGTTATCCTGATTATCAATACACAATCTCTCAAATATGTACACAACAATTCACGCAGGCAATACTGCAACGAGTCAAGGAACTCAAAAACAACTTACTCAACAAGCTGCCATAGCACTTGCAAAAGCGTTTATTTCTGAAGTTCAAGCCAAAGGATTGCATGTACGTCATGCTATTTTATTCGGTTCTTATGCCCGAAATGAGCAAAATGAGCTTTCTGATATTGACTTGGCATTGGTTGCTGATGAATTTCAAGGCGTTCGTTTTTTAGATAATCGCCTTATTCAAGATATTAAAATTAAAAGACCTTATTACGATATCGAAACGCATACCTATAACACCTCAGAATTTGAACGTGGTGACAACGGCTTTATTGACGAAGAAATCAAGCCAAAAGGTATTGTTATCCTCTAAAACTGTCCGAGTTTCGCTCTAATAGAGTTGTAAACATGGACACTTGCGACCCCACAAGTATCGGTCTGATACTGTGGGGTCGCATTTTTTTAAAATATCCAAAACCCAACAAATCATCTTTTTTCGCCGTAAAAATTATACTTTTGCGAAATTTTTTCAAACTGTCTTGTCTATGAAAATCAATGCTTTGCATCATGTCGCTGTTATTTGTTCAAATTATGCAGCGTCAAAGAGTTTTTATACCGAAGTTTTAGGTTTTGAGATAAAACAAGAAGTATATCGCGCTGAAAGACAGTCGTATAAATTGGATTTGATGCTCGCAGGGCATTATCAAATTGAGTTGTTTTCGTTTCCAAGTCCGCCCAAACGTCTGTCGAGACCAGAGGCTTGCGGCTTGCGACATATCGCTTTTGAAGTGGATTCGGTTGAAGATATTGTGGCAGAATTGCAAAGCAAAAACATTGATGTTGAACCGATTAGAGTTGATGAATTAACAGATAAGAAATATACGTTTATTGCTGACCCTGATGGTTTGCCGATTGAATTTTATGAGCGTTGAACCGAACCTAATCTTAGGAAGATTTTAAATCTTCCTAAGATGTTACAAATTGAAAATTAAATAGTTATGGAATATAATCCGAATA
>JAYVFS010000054.1:0-17026 GCA_043772905.1 Saprospiraceae bacterium
TTTGTCGAAGGCTGCATTGTTAAATTTGTTTTGTTCTTTAATCACAAATTTAGCAGCCTTTTTTATTCTTCTCCAATAACAACAATCTTGTGAAATAACCATGTCCCTTTGGGATTAGGATACATTAAATTCTTCTCGATATTCTATTTTCACCGAAATCACTTTATCAATCGAGATATTTTTCTTCAAATATTATATCATGCTCATGCAATAAGCCTTTCAATTCATCACGAAATGTAGTTTTTGCATGGTGTATCTCTTGGTTTTTCACATATTCAATCAATACGTCTTTCGCACTGATATGATAAGTGAAAGCGGCATACCCTTCTTGCCAACCACCAAAATATGGAAAAATACCTTTTTCTTTAATAAAACTGGTACTGCCCAACTTAATGTCTTTGACTAAATTAGCCAATGCAACGGTCGGATGCAAATCTGTCACAATGTGTATATGGTCTTCGATACCGTTGATGCGATACAAATGGCATTTTTTATTTTTCAAAATCCCCCATATATCTTTAAATAACTCGGGGCGTTGTTCTTTTATCAATGTACGTTCACGGTATTTCGTACTGAATACGATTTGATATAAAATTTGTGTGTAAGTACTCATAGACGTTTGATTTTTAAAAATGAATAAATGAATTTTTGTTAAAAAATATTTTAAACTCCGAAGGAGTTTAACGCGAATAGAAAAATAAAATGAACATCCCAACTCCGAAGGAGTTCAACACGAATAAATAACCGCAAACATAATTATTCATGTTGAACTCTTTCGGAGTTGGGGAAATGTTTCGTCAATTATTCTATTCGTGTTGAACTCCTTCGGAGTTAGGGGATTTTTTCCATTGATTTTCTATTCGTGTTGAATCCCTTCGGGATTTTTTTATGCTGTTTTATACAGCTCGTTTTCTAATTCTTGCACCGCCGCCAAATATTGTGCTTTGTTGCCAAACGCTTTAATGATTTCCATAGGCGAACCAAAATCCGTCAAAGGATGCACCCGCAAAACGTCCATACTTTCGATATTGGCAATGCCTTCGTCGGCATATTTATCCAATAGAACTTCTAAGACTTTGCGGGCTTGTTCGCCGTATTTGGTGAAATAATTGCGTTTTTTGACATTATTAGCCCTTTCTTTTCGGGTTAGAGGCTTTTGGCGGACACATTTACGCCATTGACATAGACTTTTTTTCGCGGTTCGCCTGCGCCGCCTGTTGTTTCAGGCGGTTCGGGATAACGTACTGAGGGGGGTACAATCACGATGTCTTCACCCGAAACTTCGTCAATAATCGGCGAAGTATCGGTTTCTTCTTCGTCAATAATATGACTCAAATCCGTCTCTTCTGAAACAGGTTTTATGCGAATCGGGTCGCCATCAAAGTTTTTGTCGGCAAACAAATCTGTCGCATTTCTAAAATCTAAAATGGTGAAAAACATTTTACCAAATTCTTCATTAATACGTGTGCCACGTCCGATGATTTGCTTGAATTTGGTCATCGAATTTATGTTGGCATCCAAGACAATCACTTTACAAGTAGTAGCATCAACGCCCGTCGTCATCAATTCAGAAGTCGTGGCAATGACAGGATACACATCTTCGGGATTCGTGAACGGATATAAAGCGCGTTTGCCTTCCTCATTGTCGCCCGTAATCTGCATAATGTATTGAGAATTGGCGGACACCAAATCGGCATTGTGTTTTGCCAAAGCCGAGCGCATCCGTTCCGCATGGTCAATGTCAACACAAAAGACAATTGTTTTTGCGAAGCGGTCATAACCTTTTAGGAACTCTGTCAATTTTTGGGCAACCACATCTGTCCGCTCATCAATGACCAAATGGCGGTCAAAATCTTTTCGATTATAAATACGGTCTTCGACAATATGACCGTCTTTATCGGTTTTATTTTTTTCAGGTCGCCACCCCTCAGTATCCACATTCAAAGCCACGCGAACCACTCGATAAGGTGCGAGAAAACCGTCGTCAATGCCTTGCTTCAAGGAATAGGTATAAATGGGTTCACCGAAATAATCGGTATTACTCGTTTGTTTGGTTTCTTTTGGCGTAGCTGTCAAACCGATATGCGTTGCTTTCTTGAAATACGTCAAAATTTCGCGCCAAGAACTGTCTTCTTTTGCGCTGCCTCTGTGGCACTCATCAATGACAATCAAGTCAAAAAATTCGGGTGAAAACTGTTTATACGCATTGGCTTCTTCGTCACTACCCGACAAGCCTTGATACAAAGCCAAGTAGATTTCATAACTTTTATCAATTTGTCGGTTTTTAACAACCGTCATTTTGTCTTTAAAATGTTTAAAATCGCCACGTTTGGTTTGGTCAATCAGAGCGTTTCTATCAGCCAAAAACAAAATGCGTTTCTTCGCGCCACTTTTCCAAAGCCTGTGAATGATTTGAAAAGCCGTATAAGTTTTGCCTGTACCCGTTGCCATAACCAGAATGATTCTATCTTGTCCATTGGCAATGGCTTCAATGGTTCTATTGACCGCAATTTGTTGGTAATAACGGGGTTTGCGGTTTGAGCCATCAAAATAATAATCTTGCGCTGCCATTTTTTCAGCAGCAGGTGTCGTGATGCCTTTATATTTTTTATATTTTTCCCAAAGCTGTTCGGGCGTAGGGAAATTATCCATACTCAATTCAGTTTCAATACTGGCATCCGTTGCCGTTCTGTCATGAAACAGAAAGCCATCGCCATTGCTGCTAAACACACATGGAATGTCCAAAATACGGGCATATTCCAAAGCTTGTTGTATCCCAGCACGCACAGAGAGGTTGTTCTCTTTGGCTTCAATGATAGCGATAGGAATATTGGGTTTGTAGTAGAGGATATAGTCTGCCCGTTTTTGTTTACCCCGCGCCGTGAGTTTGCCCCGCACATAAATTTTACCATCTGTAAAAGACACTTCTTCTAAAAGTTGTGTCATTTTGTTCCAACCCGCTTTTTCTACTGAGGGGGTAATAAATTTTGTGCAAATATCGCGTTCTGATAAGGTTTTTTTGTCAATCATAATTGAAGGCAATTGGTGTTGGGAAATACGAATGTGAAGAACAGATAGAAAAGAGTTAAACACATCGCAAATAAAACGATTCTTCCCATACAACAAAACAAACCCCCACAAATCTTCGCATTCAAATAAAAAAAAAGCCCATAAATAAAAAAAGTATTCTTTTCCACAAAAAAAACGCCTACACGTCAATGTATATCTCAAATTGGCATAAGTTTTGTTAATATATAATCAACACAAGGACAGGCGTTTGGGCGCGAGATTTTAGTGTTTAGACATCCCGAAAAGTAACCGATGTTTAAACGAAAACCAAGAGGACAACGAAGCAGCACCCAAACACCACAGTTTAAAAAAACCATTCTAAAACGACAGTCTTACAGCTCTATTTTTCGGCTTCACAAAGGTAGAAGTCGGTTAATTCGGATGATTGAAGGCATTACAGCATTTCTATTTTTTGTTTCTATTCGAATTTGAAACGCTTATCCGCTTTATTTTTTTGCTTCTATTCAGTTTTGAAACGCTTATCCGCTTTATTTTTTTGCTTCTATTCGGTTTTGAAACGCTTATCCGCCTTATTTTTTTGCTTCTATTCGAATTTGAAACGCTTATCCGCTCTATTTTTTTGCTTCTATTCGGTTTTGAAACGCTTATCCATCAGCCGTTTTAGATTCAATTGGGTAAAGATTAGGCTTATTAACACGTTGAATCAGTTGCTGTTCTGTCTGAAGTATGCATCGTTCATCATTTATCATTCATCATTGCTTAGTAGATAATTCCGTTTTTTATTCACCTTTTAACCATTATCATAATGATAACAACTTCTTATAGTTGCTCGCAAGCCGAGCTGTATGAACTCTGTCGCAAAGGTTGGCAACTCTGCGGCGACAATCTGGCGGCTTTTACTGCCTACAAACCCAAGTATGTGCTGTCCCTCATCAATGACTGTCTGGCAGCCATCAACACCGCCGAACTGATGGACGACTCGAAAGCCCGTTATGCCCGTGCGCAAAACTTGCGTCTTGACCTTGTTGACAAAAAAGATGAAGTTTTGGACTGTTTTCAACTGTTGAAAGGCTATATCGAAGATGCCTATCGCGGCGAAAAAATCAAAACGATGATTTCGGCAGCTGGTCAGCAGTATTATACCAAAGTCAGTTCGTGCAGTTGGGTCAACGTGACAGCTATGTTGAATGCGATGGGGCCATTTGTCACCAACAACTTGGCAGATTTGACCGCAGACAACAATATGCCCGCCAACTTTGGGACACAAATCCAGACCTTGAAGGCGGAATTTGATGCCTTGTACAAAAGTTGGAGCGACGCTGACAATGCCGCTTCCAATGAGACGGACGCAAAAATCACGATGAACAACACGCTTGACAGTCAATTGAAAACGATGTTGTCGGATGCTCAAAAGATTTACAGAAAAGATGCGGTGATGGCTGAAAAGTTTACGTTGGGCGAATTGTTGAACCAAGTGCGCGGCACCCGTCCGTCGGGCATCAATGGCAAGACCATCAACAGTGTGAATAAGAAGGCGATTGCAAACGCTAAAATCACTATCGTTGAACTCGGTATCGAGCTGATAAGCGATGAGAACGGTCTGTTTAAACTCACACCGATGGTGCTTGGCAAATATACCGTCATCATTGAAGCCGCTGGCTTCGAGACGGTTACATTGACAAAATATGAAATTAAATCGAGTGTGATGAATCGGTTGATTGTGAAGATGAAGGGGGTGGAGCGTTTGGTGGCGGCATAAGGTCATGTGGAACTTAGGTATAGTAAACAGAAAATGAATGGTTTTTTATTTTTTTTTTGCAAAAAAAAGCAAAAACCATTCATTTTCTGTTTACTATACCTTCACACTCCCTCGCCCTTCCCCACTCCTCGAATCAATCCAACATCTTCTTCCATTCATACACCCGCATCATCAACTCGACGGGCGTAATGCTGTTCAAATCCATATCGTCCAAAGCTTTTTTGATTTTATCCAAGCGTGGGTCGCCAATATCGAAGAAATTGAGCTGCATGGGTTTCGACACGTTGCTCAATGTGTTTTTGATGTTTTTTTGATTGCCTTTGGGCTTTTCGCCTTTGATGTGTGTGTCTGCTGTTTCAACACTATTGACCAATGACTCGCGACTGTCTTCCAATTGATGGAGTATCTCATTCGCTCTTTCGACAATCGAGCGCGGCATCCCTGCCATGCGGGCGACATGGACACCGAAAGAATGTTCTGACCCGCCTTCGGTGAGTTTTCTAAGGAAAATGACTTTTTGTCCTATCTCTTTGGTGGCAACATGATAGTTTTTGATGCGGGTAAACTTTTCGCTTAATTCGTTGAGTTCGTGATAATGCGTTGCAAACAGGGTTTTGGGACGCACAGGGTTTTCATGCAGATATTCTGCAATAGACCACGCAATGGAAATGCCGTCATAAGTAGAAGTGCCGCGTCCAATTTCATCCAAAAGTATCAAACTGCGCTCCGAGATATTGTTCATGATGGACGCTGTTTCGTTCATTTCGACCATAAACGTGGACTCGCCGCTTGAGATATTGTCACTCGCACCGACGCGTGTAAACACCTTATCCAGAATACCCAAATGCACAGACGCTGCGGGGACATAACTGCCCATTTGTGCCATCAAACATATCAAGGCGGTCTGTCGCAACAAGGCAGATTTACCTGCCATATTGGGTCCCGTAATCATCAGAATCTGTTGGTCGTTCGGATCAAGGAAAACATCGTTGGGTACGTAGGTATCGCCAATAGGTAATTGTTGTTCGATGACAGGATGACGACCTTGCTTGATATTTATTGAGAAAGGTGTGTTAAGGTCGGGGAGGTTTGAAACCTCCCCGACCTTTTCTGACCCCTCAGTAAAAGTCGGTTTTGAATAGTTGTTTTTTACAGCGATTTCTGCAAAACTTCTCAGACAATCAATAATGCCAATGACGCTGGCATTGTGTTGAATGGACTGAACAGAATCTAAAATAGAGCCGACGAGTTGTTGAAACAGCATTTCTTCAATGGCGGTCATGCGTTCTTCGGCGGTGAGTATCTTTTCTTCCAATACTTTCAGCTCTGGCGTGATGTAGCGTTCGGCATTGGCGAGCGTCTGTTTCCGAATCCAATTGTCAGGCACGCCCATGTATTTGTATTTGGCAGTGACTTCGAGGTAATAGCCAAAAACGGAATTGAAACCAATCTTTAAATTGGTGATGCCTGTCTTTTCGCTTTCTCTTGTTTGGATGTCAATCAACAATTGTTGCGCATTGCGAATGACGTGGCGCAAATCGTCCAATTCGTCATGTGCGCCATCGGCAATTGCCCCACCCTTTTGAATGTTAACAGGCGGTTCAGGGACTAAAACTTTTTCTATCTCATCTCTAATCACTTTACAAGGATTGAGTCCATCACCTAACTTTTTAAGATAAGGATTTGCCCCCCTCAGTATCAACACCATCGGTTCGATGGTGCCAAGCGACCGAGCGAGTTGTCGGACTTCGCGCGGGTTTATCTTTCCCAAAGGGACTTTAGAAATAAGTCTTTCTAAGTCACCAATTTGACGAATCAGCGTTTCTAATTCTAATTTAAAATGCGGATGATTGATAAGGAAGTCAACTGAATCCAAACGTTGTTCAATCAAAACAGGTGCTTTCAAAGGGAGGACTACCCATTTCCGCATCAAACGCGCACCCATCGGTGAAATCGTTTTGTCTAAGACATCTAAAAGAGACCGACCGCTTTCATGCGTGGCATTTATCAATTCCAGATTCCGAATGGTGAACCTATCAAGCCACACATACTTATCGGGCAACAAACGAGCGATGTGGTTGATGTGTTTGAGGTTGGTATTTTCTGTTGCTGCGAGATAGTGCAAAGCCGCACCCGCTGCTGTTTGCGCAAGATGCATGTCTTCTATGCCAAAACCTTTTAAAGTCTGCGTGCCAAATTGTTGTAGCAGCTTTTCTCTGCCATAGTCTTGTTGAAACACCCATTCATCGAGGGCAAACGTGTAGTATTTATCGTTGAAACGTTCTTGAAAATCTTTAGCATGACCTTTTTGGAACAAAACTTCAGCCGGTTGAAAGGTTTGAAACACCTTTTCGACATACGCCCAATCCCCCTCAGTCACGAGGAACTCTCCCGTTGAAATATCTAAAAAAGCAATGCCTACATCATTTTTAGACACTGCCAAAGCTGCTAAATAGTTGTTGCGCCCTTGCTCCAATAGTTTATCATCAGACGTAACACCAGGCGTAATGACTTCAACAACGCCTCGCCGAACGACTCTACCCGGCACAGGTTTCTCCAATTGTTCACAAATAGCGACTCGATAACCTGCGCGAACAAGTTTTGGTAAATAATTGTCAACAGAATGGTGCGGAAAACCTGCCAATTCGACATCCGTCCCGCCATTATTACGCGCCGTTAAAACAATCCCTAAAACTTGTGAAGCGATGATGGCATCTTCACCAAAGGTTTCATAAAAATCACCGATGCGAAAGAGGAGAATGGTATCTGGATATTTGGCTTTTGATTCGAAGTATTGGCGCATCAACGGTGTCACGTTGTCGTCGCCGTTTTTTTTGTTGGGTTTGCTGCCTGCTTTTGGCGGTCTTGCCATAGTTGTTGGATGTTTTTCAATTATAGATTGACTGTAAAGTGGGCAAAGTTAGTTTTTTTTGACCACTGATTGGACTGATGCGACTGATATTCACTGATTTTTCTTTTCTGACAAAATCAAAACAAAATCATTAAAGAAATCAGCGAATATCAGTCCAATCAGTGGTCAAAAATAAAAATAATTAAAGAAATCAGCGAATATCAGTCGTAATCTGCCCAATCAGTGGTCTAAAATAAAAATACGTGAATAATAAATATTTTTGAGTGTGGTGTAAAATAGACAGTTTCAACATACCTTGACCTTTATAAACATTATTATTTCATTTTTAAAAACCAAAGATTATGGTAAACAATACTTATTTACATTCGGAGATTACGGAACAAATTATCAAGGCTTTTTACAAAGTTTATAACACAATGGGATATGGCTTTTTAGAAAAGGTTTATGAGAAAATATTGATGATAGAATTAAAAAAAATGGGTCTTGAAGCACAAAGACAAATTGAAATTAAAGTGTATTATGAAGGCGAAGAAGTCGGTGATTATAAAGCGGACATCATTGTTGAAGAAAAAGTTATTTTAGAGTTGAAAGCGGCTGATACATTGTGCGAAGAACATGAAGCTCAATTGTTAAACTATTTAAAAGCCACCCCAATAGAAATCGGTTTATTGCTTAATTTCGGAGTGAAACCACAAATGAAACGGAAGATATTTACGAATGATAAAAAACCTGCTTTGCGTAGATGAGTTTTTAGACCACTGATTGGGCTGATGCGACAGATTTACACTGATTGCTTTTGTCATTTTGAAAAATCAGAATAGAAAATCAGTGTAAATCCGTCGCATCAGCCCAATCAGTGGTCTAAAAAAGAAAATCAGTGTAAATCCGTCGCATCAGTCCAATCAGTGGTCAAAAAAGAATCCATTTTTTAAACCAAATTTAACAAAAGCGTTATTTTTTTCCAAACAATTGCAGAATCATAGACGATAATTTGTTGTTTCACGTTTAAATGTTAAAATTTGCTGTATTAATTCACTAACTTCTTGACAATGAAACCATTAGAAGAAGTCCTATTTAAACAAAAACCTAACTATCGAACGACTATGAAGCCAAAACTGATTTTGAGCCTGTTGTTTGTCGTGTGTCTCAGTTCCGAAATCTTCGCCCAAGCGACGACGGTGTTTACGGAAGCCAACCTGGCATATAAGCGCGGGATGGATTTTTACGACAAAGGAATCTACAATTTAGCGATGCAAGAATTTTATGTCGCGCTCACCCAATTACGCCCCGCACCTGAGCCAGAAGCTCGTTTACTGAGGGGTCAAGCTGAATTGTTTTATGCCAAAGCGGCTGTCCGTTCAGGGCAACCGAACGGCGAACAATTGATGTTTGATTACATCAGACGTTATTCGCCCGACCCTTTGGCAGGACAAGCCGCCATTGAGATGGGCGATTATTATTTCAATCTCAATAAACTCGACAAAGCATTGGATTTTTACAATGCTTTGAACGCCTCTGATTTGCCAGCTAATCAACGCGACGAGTTGTATTTCAAACAGGGTTATGCCTACTTCGTACAAAAGAAGTTTCCACAAGCCAAAGGTAATTTCTCTAAGGTTAAGGACTTGACAAACTTTAAATATTACAACGAAGCAAATTATTACTACGGCATGTGTGCATTTTTCGATAACAACCTCGATGATGCGGCGCGCAGTTTTCAAAGAGTCGCTTCATCTAAGCAATATGCAGCAGTTGTGCCTTACAATTTGGTGCAGATATATGCCGCACAACGCGATTGGGATAAGGTTTTGCAAGCCGGTTTATCGGCTTTGGAAGACTCCAAGGTAAAAAACTTCAAGCAAATCAATCAATTGGTTGGTCAAGCCTATTTTGAGAAAAAACAATTTGAAATAGCTGAAAGATACCTCGCCGAAGGTGCTGATGGCAATGCCAATATGCGTGCAGAAGACTATTATCAATTGGGTTTCTGCCAACATCGGAATGCTCATTATGATAAGGCGGCGACTTCATTGGAAAACTTGAGTGGTCAAAACTCAATCATTGGACAAAACGGTATGTATTTGTTGGGCGATTGTTATTTGCGTATGGGCAATAGACCACGTGCGAAAAATGCCTTCTCAATTGCATCTCGTATGACTTACGACCCCTCAGTACAAGAGGAGTCGCAATGGAATTATGCCAAGTTGGCGTATGAGTTGAAGCAAACGCAGGAGGCAGTAGATGCTTTTCAAGCGATACCTTCCACGTCAAAAAATTATCCAGAAGCTCAAGGTTTGTTGTCTGATGTCTTGTTGCAAACCCGAAACTACGATGAGGCTTTGCGTATCATTACGTTGACACCGAACAAAACGCCTAAGTTGCGTGAAGCGGCTCAAAAAGCACAAGCGTATCGTGGTATGCAGTTGTATCAAGCAGGTGATAAACTCGGTGCTAAAACTTATTTTGAACGCAGTTTAGCTGATGCACCTGATGCCCAGACAAAGGCGATGTCCAATTATTGGTTGGGTTATATCAATTATGACTTGAAAGACTTTAACAACAGCCAACGGTATATGAGTAATTTTTTAGCAATGGCTAAAACGATTGGACAATTACCTGCGGAGTCCTCTTTGAATATGGCTAACTATATTCAAGGCTATAACTACTTGAAAGAGAAAAACTATACGACAGCATTGACCTATTTCCAAAATGCTGTAACAGGCATAAAGCGGGAATACGATTATATATCAAGCGATTATGTTAAAAACCAAGTCTTAGGTGATGCCACTTTGCGTCTCGGCGATTGTTATTTCAAGAGCAACCGTTATGATGATGCCATTCGTTTTTATGATGAAGCGATTAACAAAAACTATTCAGGTTTTGTCTATGCCTTGTATCAAAAAGGCATCATTCAAGGTCTGAAAGGCAGTAATGTCGATAAGTTGATTACTTTGGAGAAACTGACATCTAACTATCCAAATTCAGAATTTGCTGCCGCTTCTTTGCTGGAAATCGGCATTACTTATATGAATTTGAATCAATTAGACAAAGCGCAACAAGCTTTGACGTTTATCATTACCAACCATAAAGATAAGAACGAATATGTGGTGAGTGCGTTGTTGCGTTTGGGTTTGATTGCTCAAAACAAAGGCAGCAATGAAGGAGCTTTATCCTATTACAAACAGGTTTTCTACAATAATCCGTCTCCAACTGATGCAAAAGCAGCCTTGGAACGTTTGCAAGACATTTATGTCAATGAATTGAGTCGTCCAGATGATTATTTTGCTTTTCTACAAACCATTCCAGGTTACAAAGTGGATAATTTAGAGCAAGACAATATCACTTATAAAGCGGCAGAAGTGCAGTATGAAAGTGGTAATTACGATAGAGCGATTGCCAGTTTCACGACTTATTTGAGTCGTTTTACCAATTCGCCTAATACAATCAATGCGTATTATTATAGAGGCGAATCGTATTCTGCAAAACAAGATTTCAACAATGCTTTGATTGATTATGAAGCCGTTGTACAACGGGGTTCTTCAAAATGGTATGAAAAAGCCGTAGAAAAAGCGACATTGATTGCTTATAATTACAAAAAAGACTTTGCTAAAACCTTTGACCTCGCTGTTAAATGGGATAAAGTGGCAACTACTGAAGATAAGCGTTTTGAAGCCGAACTGTGGGCAGCTCGCAGTGCTTATCGGAGCAACAGACCCGATGCTGTTTTGGAATATGGTTCAAAAGTGGCTAACAATTCAAGGGCAACAAGATCTCAAATTGCGCAAGCGAACTACCATTTAGGTAAAATTGCTTTTGACCGCAATCAATTGGACAATGCACAAGGGTTTTTCTTAAAAACAATTGCTGCGGGTGGAACGGATGACCAAACAGCAGAATCCCGTTATCTTGATGCAATGATTGAATACAAAAAACGGAATCTCGATGTAGCATTGGGTAAAGCTGACCGCGCATCCATGAACAACCCCTCAGTATTTTGGGCTGCCAAATCTGTTATTCTTCAAGCCGATATTTATGCAGAAAAGAATGACCTCGTGAATGCACGTGCCGCTTTAGAATCCATTATTGAAGGTGTGAAACAGTTTCCAGAAATTGTCGCAGAAGCACAACAGAAACTCAATAACTTAAAAACGAAAGAAACGGTTAAAAGTCGTATCACAGCGCCCAACAATAATTTGTTGGATATGGATAGAGATAATTAAACTTAAAATCTAAAAAAACTTATGAGCAAGATAAATAAATATCTCCTTTATATATCCGTCCTCGTGCCAACAGCGATTATGGCGCAGCCAGGCAAAGAGGTGCCTTCGCAGACACAGGACGTTATCAAAAACTTTGATGCCAAATTGTTGGAAACAGAGCGCATCAATGTTCAACCCGTATTGCCAGCCGTTGATACGACAACAAAAGCACAGGCATATTCCATTCCCAATAAGATATTGAATGTGGATTATTCAGCACCACGTATGCGTCCGATTGCTATCAAGACGGAAAAGCTACCCCCTCAGTATAAAGGCTATGCAAAAGCCGGTTATGGCTTGCCCAACTCGCCTTATTTAGAAGGTGCCTATCGTTTTGGCGATCCTAAAACATATTTAGTAGGCTTAAAATTAAAACACCATTCAGCGGACAACAACAGAGGCTTTGAAAATCAGAGCTTTGCAACAACCAATGCCGAAGCAAATGGTACGTTTTATGCCCAAGCCGGTGTTGCCATTGATGCCAAATTGGGTTTCGACAACAATACGCGTCAATATTATGGCTACGACCATAGTAAATTCTCTTATCAAAAAGTAGATACACGCCAGCATTTCAATACCATTTCAGCTGGTGCAAAGGCGTATAATTCTGCTCGTACTGTTGCGGATTTTAACTACGGTCTCGGTTTGAATTTCTACAATATGAATGATAATTTCGGCAACAGAGAAACCGATTTTAATATCAAAGCCGAAGCGACAAAATGGTTCAGCGAAAAGCACCCCCTCAGTATTGTGGTGCGTACAGAGTTCACAACGCTTGCTCCGAAGTCGGATAAAACACAGAATTTGAATAATATCTATTTGAATCCGAGTTTTACCTTCAAAGGCGAAGGTTTCAGTGTTCGTGCAGGTGCAAATTTGGTATCTCATAATGATGTTTTCACGCCGCTCCCCGATGTTGAAGCATCTGCCAATGTTGCTGGCAATCAACTTCAAGCCTTTTTAGGTTGGAAAGGTGACTTTTTGAAAAACTCGTATAAGAATTTGACAAACTACAATCCGTTTATCAGACCTGATAGTTTTAAAATTCAGAATACGGTTAAGAATGAAATATATGGCGGTATCAAAGGGGCTATTCCTATTTTTGATTACTCAGCGCAAGTGGGTTGGAGTAACAACCAAAACTTAGCTTTGTTTTTAGCCGATACAGCTGATATATACCGTCGTTTCAAGGTTATTTACGATACCGTTAAGATATTTAATATTCGTGGCGCTGTCACCATGCACCCCATAAAAAACATGGAATTGGTGGCAACGGTTAGCCAAAACATCTATACTGCTAATACACAAAAAGCGGCGTGGGGTTTACCCTCAACCGATCTTAATGTCTCTGCTAAATATAATGTCATGTCAAAGGGCGATCAAACAGCCGTTGCAAAAGCTTCGTTGTTTGTGCAAAACGGTGTCCCTTTTAAGAACAGCATTGGGGATATCGAGCGTTTAAGCCCTTTATTTGACATCAATATTGGTGGTGAATTGTGGTTTTCAAAAAACATCGGTGCTTTCGTTGACATCAACAACTTGTTGAATCTTAAAAGACAACGTTGGCAAAACTATCCTAATTTAGGTTTGAATATATTAGGCGGTTTCACAGCACGTTTCTAACAAGGGGCAAAGAGCAAGGTGCAATAAGCAAAGGGCAAGTAATCCGTTTTGGAAACTTGCCCTTTGCTTATTGCACCTTGCTCTTTGCCTTTTGCCCCTTGCCCTTTGCTTTTATGTTTTTTTTATTCAAATAAACCTTAATTCCCATTCTAAAAAAATACCTTCGCACCTTGAAAGGAAACAACATTTTTCACTTTTCATTTTTCACTTTTCATCATGCTTTATTCCTTATTTGAATGGTTAGATGCCCAGTATCACTTTCCGGGTGCGGGTTTGATGCGTTACGTATCGTTTCGAGCGGCAGCGGCTATCGTGTTATCATTGACGATTGCTTTGGTTTTTGGTCGGTACATCGTTCGATTTTTGAGCAAATTGCAAATTGGTGAAACCGTACGCGATTTAGGTCTTGAAGGTCAAAAACAAAAACAAGGCACGCCAACTATGGGTGGCATTATCATCATTTTAGCCATCATCATACCGACATTGTTGTTCTGTAAATTGGACAATATCTATGTCTTAATCATGCTTTTAGCCACGTCTTGGATGGGCGTTGTCGGTTTTTTGGACGATTATATCAAAATTTTCAAGAAAAATAAAAAAGGTTTGCCCGGTATTTTCAAAGTCATTGGGCAAGTTTCATTGGGCTTGATGATTGCACTCATTATGCTTAAAAGTGATGATATTGTCGTCAGAATGGATAAGAAAACGGCGGAACTTAATAATTATACCATCACTAAAACCGTCTATGCTTCCGACCCAAAACGTGGCGGACAACTTCGTGAAATGGTGTATGTCAAAGCACCGTTGACAAATGTACCATTCTATAAAAACAATGAATTGGATTATTCGAAGTTCTTGAAACCCCTCTTAGGTGAAGAAACGAGTAGAAATTTGACGACCATTATCTTTATCATAATGGTCATAATCGTCGTCACTGCGGTCTCCAATGGGGCAAACTTAACGGACGGAATTGATGGTTTAGCGGCAGGTACTTCCGCTATTATTGGTGCAACGCTCGCCATACTCGCCTATGCAACAGGTAATGCCATTTTCGCGGATTATCTGAATATTCTGTACATTCCTAATACATCTGAATTGGTGATTTTTGCCGCCTGTTTTTTTGCGGCTTGTATTGGTTTTGTTTGGTACAACACCTTTCCAGCACAAGTTTTCATGGGCGATACAGGCTCTTTGACATTGGGTAGTATTATTGCAGTGTTCGCCATCTTAATACGTAAGGAGTTACTTATCCCAATTTTATGTGGTATTTTCTTTGCAGAGACCCTCTCTGTAATGATTCAGGTGAGTTACTTTAAATACACTAAAAAGCGATACGGCGAAGGGCGGCGTATTTTCCTCATGTCGCCTCTGCACCACCACTTTCAGAAAAAAGGTATGCCCGAACCTCGGTTGGTGACGCGCTTCTGGATTGTCGGCATTCTCTTAGCCGTTTTGACAATCATTACGTTGAAAATTAGATAAATTTGATGCAACTGAAATTTCGGACAAGGTTCGGCTCAGGTATAGTAGACGGAAAATTGGATGTTTTTGCTTTTTTTTTTGCAAAAAAAAAATAAAAAACATCCAATTTTCCGTCTACTATACCTTATTCCCTACCACAAATTTGACCACTTTATTATTTTCTCGTTACCAAGTTATTATTTACCTGTTACTATTCAAATTTCTCTATCCGATACCTTCAGCGTTGAATCACAATTTTTCAAAACCGTAATCCCTTTCCACCAAACAAATACGGGTTTTAAAAGACTGATACCAAAACTCTCTGCCTTTGTCGCGTGCCACAACGTGTTCCATCTGATATTTCCAATTTCGAATCGCTTCTAAATCTGCCCAATAAGAGACAGTGATACCGACTTCATTGCGTGCGGATTCAACACCGAGAAATCCGGGCATAGTTTCAGCGAGTTCAACCATTCTATCGGCAGTTTCGGCATAGCCATTGTCCCCCTCAGTACGAAGGTTCGTGAATATGACCGCGTAATAGGGCGGTTTGGGTGTGTTAGCAATCATGATTTTTTAATTTTATTATCCTTTAGCTATATCTTTCAAAGCCTTCACAAAAGTATCTAATTCTCTAATCGAAGTATAAACATGTGGCGTAATCCGTGCACCATGTACATTCGCATAATCAATGGCGACTGTCCAAATTTTATATTTCTCAAAAAGGGTTTTGACTAATTCAGCAGGTTGCAATGTATCAATCCCCACATTTGCAATGCCGCATGAGCGTGTTTTGTCTGTTGGTGTATACAAAACGATGTGTGGCACATTGCGCACCTTATCCGTCCAGTAGTTTTGAAGATAACGCAAACGGGCTTCCTTGCGTTGAATCCCTATTTTATTGTGAAAAGCGATGGCATTTCGAATGCTTAAATCTGTGTGAACGGGATGCGTGCCAGTGTGATTGAGTTTTCGGATATCATCATCCTTGTAACCCATGTCGCCAAAGAGTTGCCACAGTTTTTCAATCTTTTCCTGTTTGACGTATAAAAGTCCAGCGCCTAATGGACAACCTAACCATTTGTGCAAACTACTGCCATAATAATCGCAACCTAAATCATTGATTTTGAAATCAATATGAGCGAAAGCATGTGCGCCATCAACAAGAACCTCAACGCCTTTGCGGTGCGCCATGTCGCAAATCTTTTTAATCGGCAGGATTTGTCCTGTAATATTGACGATATGACTGACAAGCAACAATTTGGTTTTATCAGTTATCGCATTTTCATACATAGATACAATCTCATCGTCTGATTCCGGGTCGTTTGGCAACGAAAGGACTTTGTTGACCATGCCATAACGTCTGGCTTGTAACTTAAACATATCGAGCATTGCACCATAGTCTTGAACTGCCATAATGGCTTCATCGCCTTCCTTCCAATCTTTTCCAGCAATAACCGTATCGAGCGACTCGGTTGTGTTGCGCGTGATGATCAATTCTTTGTCACTGCAACCCAACATGTCCGCTAACTGGCGCGTCACAGCGGCTTTTTCATCAAACTGACGGGTACGCATATAATACGAGGCTTCGTAATTGATGTCTCTCACATTTTTGATAAAACCTTCCAAAACCTCTTGTGGTTGCATCAAATAGTAACCATTTTCAAGATTGATGTAATCGGGTTTTAAGCGAAAACCTTTTCGTATAGTTGCCCAAAACGTTTCGTCTTGCGCTAAGATATTAGGTGTAACGTCCATAATTGCAATGGTTTTATCAAGAAAAGCAAAGGAAACGGCTGTTCCTGCCAATGTTTTTAAAAATACTCGTTTATCCACGTTGGTTATTCTTTTTACGATAATTTGGCTCGATATTGACTTCAAAATAACGATAAATACATCAAAACACAATTATACTGAGGGGGTGCTTTCGTTTGCGTACAAGGTATAGTAGACAGAAATTGAATAGGATTTTGTTTTTTTTGCAAAAAAAACAAAATCCTATTCAATTTCTGTCTACTATAC